>DASWHW010000033.1:0-13900 GCA_036397975.1 Bacteroidota bacterium | reverse complement strand
TCATAACCATGTTCCGTTTCATTGTTGTCCTTCGAGAGATGCGAATCAAAATCTGTCCCTGAGAGATCTGCCGGGACACAGCACCATCTTTCCAACGAAATATCATGCCACAGCGAATACCATGGAAAAGACAAGGAATTGACCAGAATCTAGAGGATTCTGTCTGATTTAGAGTTAGGGATATTCCAACGAATGGGAAACGAATTGCAGGGGTGAAAAAAGAAGGCCGCTCCTGACGGAGCTTCCCCAAAAAAGATTTTTGTTCATTGCGACAAATAGGTCGTCCTCCGGGACTACATCAACTGGCATCTGCTCATGAAAAAGTAATCACGCAGTCGCTCCGTAGGAGCGGCCCTGGTTGTAGAAAACGAAAGGCCAGCCAAACCATTCAAGCCCCAGTGGGGCGACCTGTAATTTCCAGAACGGTGAGATTCCAGGAGTAGGTCAAGCGCTTTCCCGACCACATTGGAAGTGGCAGAGATGGGCGGGTCCCTAGCTTGACCTCGAAGGGGTCACATAACGAAGATGAGGGCGAAGCCCTCAGACACGAAAACTAGGTCCAGATTTCTGAGCCCTGAAAGGACGTAATCACACTTTGATGATGAAACTCCTTCATTCGCCGTGCATGGGATGCTACACCAACCCACGCAGTCTTGCCGCAAGCCAAGGAGAGAGCAACGATGAAAGAAGCACGAGTGAAAACATATCTCCTCTCGTGACATTAAAAACCTGCATGACCTCGGACCATGTTTTTCCTAGAACAAAATGTCCGAGGACAAACTCAAAGCAGAGAGTCAGCACAACCCACAGGAGACCGATCTTGAAATACCCGCCCGCTTCCAGCTTGCCGAACCAGGGGACGAAGATAAGCGATAGAAGGAATATGAAAAGAGAAAGGCTTACTCCGCTCAGCGGGAGGGCGGCGGTAGAACCAATAAACGGTGTAACTACTTTTTCACGTAATCCCGCGTTTGCAATTGCCACAACAACCGTCACCATCCACACCGCAATTGATTTGAACAACACAGTCGTCATGCCACGGGCTCGAAATGCGCCGTAAAATGTCTCAAGAACTTTGGTTCGTGGGTAATCCGCATTCCTTTTGTTTCCCGCGCGTGAGCGGCGATCTCCTGGAACACTTCCACAACATAATCCACATGACTTTGAGTGTAGACGCGACGGGGAATGGCAAGCCGCACAAGTTCCATCGGGGCAGGAATGAGCTTTCCCTTCTCGGTATACGTCCCGAACATCACGGAACCGATCTCCACGCAACGGATACCACCTGTCAAGTACAGAGCGCAGACGAGAGTCTGTCCCGGATACTGGTCGACAGGAATATGTCCATAGAGTCCTTTTGCATCGACGTAGACTGCATGTCCCCCGACCGGAAGCATGATGGGGATGCCGTACTCCTGAATTTTTTCGCCGAGGTATTCGGTGCTGCGGATTCTATAGCGAAGATAATCCCGATCGAACACCTCTTCCAGTCCAACCGCCATCGCTTCCATATCGCGTCCCGCGAGTCCGCCGTAAGTGGTAAAACCTTCGGTAATGATCAGGAGGTTTGTACATGCATCCGATAGCTCATTGTCTCGCAAGGCCAGGAATCCTCCGATGTTGACAAGGCCATCTTTCTTTGCACTCATCACGCAGCCATCGGCCAGAGAGAACATCTCCTGTGCGATCTGCTTGTACGATTTGTTCTCGAACCCTGGCTCTCGGTGATTGACAAAGTATGCGTTCTCCGCGATGCGACAGGCATCGATGATAAACAAAATCTTGTTTTCTTTGCAGAGAGCCGAAACGGCTTTCACGTTTTCCATGCTTACCGGCTGTCCACCCCCGGTGTTGTTAGTGACGGTCATGATCACCGCGCCGATGTTCTTTGGTCCATGTTCTCGAATCAGTTTTTCGAGCCTGCCGACATCCATGTTCCCTTTGAACGGATGTCGTACCGATGGATGCAGCGCCTGCTCAATCGGACAGTCGATCGCCTTTGCACCGGAGAACTCTATGTTGGCACGCGTGGTGTCGAAGTGCGTGTTGCTGATAAATATTTTTCCTTTGCCACCAAGCAGGCTGTAGAGAATCCGTTCCGCAGCGCGTCCTTGATGTGTCGGGAGGATGTGAGGATATCCCGTGAGGTCGTGAATGACATGCTCAAGTTTCTTCCAACTGCGCGCCCCCGCGTACGATTCATCGCCCAACATCATGGCGGACCATTGCGCTGTGCTCATTGCGGAGGTGCCGCTATCCGTGAGCAGGTCGATAATCACCTGGTCGGAGGTAAGAAGGAAGGGGTTGTAGTGTGCTTCACGCAGCCATTCCCGTCTTTGCTTTTCGCTCGACATGGTAATGGGCTCGACGGTCCTGATCTTGAACGGCTCGATGATGATCTGCTGGTGCACGGCTATACCTCCTATGATGAGAATACTGTCAGACGATCAAAAAAGCATGCCAGTAGCAGGAAGGCGTTTTCAGTTGAATCAGATGAAACCAGGCTGTATGGGGCGGTGGATAGTTCTGGAGTGTTCCAACAGATGGGAACCCTCTTTCAGAAGTGATAATGTTTTTTTTGCTTGTCGGGGATCGTCAGTCGAAAATATCGACCGTGAAAGCACTCCGGAAGCTGATGCCAATACTCCAGTTCTCACTGAGGTCGAACGCAGAGGCGAAATCTCTTTCATTGCCTACAATCCGGAAGGAAGAATAGAATCCGAGAGAGAGTTCTCCAAACTTCTGGAACATGCCGAAGCGTTGGACGAGCTTGTCATCATCACGGATGTATCCCGTCATGCCGAGGATCTCGCTGAACACCTGCGTTGATGCGCCGATCGGAACCAACGCGGCGAGGCGGAGTTGGTAGACATCGTTCTGTCTGCCGGCGTTCACCGGATCGCCGATAATGCCGAGACCGACATTCCACCACGTGTGAACAGGTCCTACGTGCTTTCCGAATAGAATGTGCAACTGATAATCCGTCTCATCGTTCCCCAGTCCGTATGGAGCATACGACGTGTTGGGGAGCTTTACTGCGGTGCGAATTCCCATCGCAGGTAGCCATGATCGTTCGGAGAGAATGGAAATGCGTGTTGCAACGGAAAGATCTCCCCAGTCAAATCCTCGTTCACCGTTCTGGAGAGTTGCAAGCAGGCCTCCCTTCCAGTCGAGATCGAGATTCACATTGCGTGAGACGCCAATGTGGGCGGATGCAACAAACGTGCGAAGCAATGCTCGGGGAATTGCTGCCGAGGGTACCTGATGCTTGGAAAGGTATTCAACTCCCAGGGCAGCCTGTAGCTGCCCTCTCCCAGATGTTTCGGGAGTATTTGTCTGAAGAACAGGCCATTGGGCAAGGAGGCACTGGACTGGGAGAACAACAACAGCGAGGAGAAAGAACAAGTACTTCATAACGGTCTCTGGAGATGGTGTGAGGTATAGGGTAAACAACCGGCGCAATGCCCAAGGTTCCCACTAGAGTATACATCTTATTCTTTTTTGGCTCAAGAAGCCGGTGACAAAAAAGGGAAAGAAAAACCCCGGATTTAGGAGGTCCGGGGTTGATTAAGGAGGATTGTTTTCGACAGGCCGAGATCCGCGACGGTGTAATCATCACGATCCACCTTGGTCTCGCTCAGGCTCGACTATTTCTTTTCCTTACTAGTGTGTTCGATCTTTGCCCACATTTCCTCATATTTGAAGCCTTTGAATGAGGGGCTTTCTTCGTTATGGCATTTTTCGCAGCTCTTTCCCGTCATATCACCCTCTATAAGTCCGGCAGCCTTTGCCTTCTCGAGACTATTCGGTTTGCTATGAAGGACCTTATAACCGGACGCTGCGCCATGACAAACCTCGCAGGAAACACCCTCCTCCATCTTGTACGTCTTATCAATATTTTTTCCCGTTCCACCATCTGCCACGTGGCATTTCAGACACTCCACACTCTCATGCGGCGCAGTTTTCAGTCCTCTCTCCTTCGCGACCTGCTTGGCCTTCGCGCTCTTCAGTGTCTCGAATGCTTTGGCGTGTGCAGTCTTTTCCCACACGGCATAGGAAGTACCGCCTTTCCCCGCTTTATGGCAGGCTGCACAGAATTTTACCCCGGTGTACTTATTCTGAGAAACCGCCAGGGAAGTCAGGAAAAGCATACTCAAAAAAACGGAAATTATTGTACGCATCGTTCTCCTCCTTCGTTATTTGTTTGTTGTTGATTTGTGTGTTGCTTGTTTTTTTTCCGTTCGACGAATAAATAAGAATAGCGAGAGCGCCAACGCGCTAATTATAAGCGTTGACACGCCAAGTCCCATTCGGCGAAAATAATATTCATCGATAGCATGTTGCGCTTCATCGCCCACCATGGCTGCAACGGAATCTCCTCGATGGATCACTTCTCTAAACACAGGTTCGCTGAACGAATGAACTTTGGTGCGTGCCTCCAACCGTGCCTGCCGAACATCCCGAAGTTTGAACTTTGCTTCTCCCACTTCCATCCCTTTTTGCTCGGCATCCTCCACCAGCTTGGTGACCTGATCTTCGGATGTTTCTAGGCTGTCAATCAATCCGCGCATGATACCGGCGACCCGGAAGCCCTTAGGCTTATCACTCTCCGAATGACAGCGGCTGCAGATTGCCTCCGGTGTCGTGCCGAGTAATTTATCCGTCGCGGCAATGATCTCATGGTTGCCATGGCACATCTCGCATTCGGGAAGCATCAACTCGTCGAAAGCCTTTTTGTGCGGGCTGGTGGAGAACAACTCCGCATTAAGGGCATGGCAAGTGCCACACACCTTGGAGATCGACTCGACGCCGGGAGGTGATGCACCATGGTTGCCGTGACAATTGTTGCATGCCGGCGCCCCGACATCCTTTTTCTGAAGCAGGGCAACTCCATGAACGCTCCCACTGAAACTTTCCAATTGATCCGTTGGGATATCATACTGCTTCATGTACTCAGGATCACTGTGACATGTTCCACAGGTCGCAGGAACATTTGTTGGGTACACCTTCGACCGAACATCCTTTGCCGGCAGAATATTGTGGCTGCCATGGCAGCTCGCGCATTCGGCAGCCTTAGGGTCACCTTTGCTGTTCCGAATCCCATGAACACTCGTCCGGTATTTATCCAGTTGATCAACCGGAAGCGATGGGTTGTACGATCGCATGTATGACGCGTTGCTGTGGCACTGAGCGCAGGTTTTTGTAAGGTTCAACGGATAGACGGATGATTTTGGATTTGTTTTAGAGACGATCCCGTGGGCACCATGGCATGATGTACATTGTGCAATTCGCTGACTTGCCGTTGTCCCCTGTTTCCCGTGAACGCTCCTCTCCAGATCGTTGACCTGATCTGTAGGAAGTGCAGATCCGAACTGCTTCATCTTGCCTTGATCGGCATGACACGTTGCGCACGTTTTGGTGATGTCATCACCCTTTGGAACACCAATGAACCCCGCCTTTGCGTCCATCCCCTTTTCCATATCATCCGAGGCTGCGTTGCCGCCATGGCACCCGGCGCAGGTAATTCCCTTTTGTCGATGGACGTCGTGCTGGAACATTCTGGACGCATTATCCTCGAGCAGTTCGTGACACACCAAACATTGATCGGCACCCTGAACGAACCGAGAGACGAAGATAATACCGGCAAGAATGAGCAATAGATTATTTTTCATGCGAGCCATCCCAGTATCGTAAAGAGGATGATATAAAAGATGACGAAGAGTCCTGCGTAATTCAGGAACCGACTCCTTTTTTCTTTCTTATAATCCCAAAAAGGAACTAAGAGCCATAGAACACCACCAATTGCAAACAATAGGATGCCCAGGAGCTCACCATCCACCAGCCACACGGTAGCAGGGAAGTATTTCAATGTTTGAAACATGAAGAGGAAATACCACTCCGGCCGAATGCCTGCCGGGGCGGAAGCGAACGGATCGGCTTTTGTTCCCAGCTCCCACGGAAAAAAGACCGCAAGGATCGCAAGAAGGTTGAGTACCAATAACCAGAGAAACAAATCGCGGAGCAGAAAATTGGGGAAGAAGGGCATGGTCTTTCGTTCCCCCTCGGGTGTGTTCTCAAACTCTTCCGGTTCGCTCATCCCCTGACGCTGCACGAGGATCAAGTGAATTCCCAACAAGACAGTGAAAATGCCAGGAAGAACCGCGACATGAAATCCGAAGAATCTCGAGAGTGTCGCTCCGGTAACCTCCTCCCCGCCACGAAGGAAAATCATGATCGGCTTACCGAGAATCGGAAGCACCCCCGGAATATCGGTCCCTACCTTCGTTGCAAAGAAAGCAAGTTCATTCCATGGAAGAAGATAGCCGCTGAATCCAAAGCCGAGTGCCAAAAAAAACATCAACATTCCCGTGAGCCAGGTTATCTCCCTGGGTTTTCTGTAGGCCTTTTCAAAATAGACACTGAACATATGGATGAAGGCTGCGAGGACAAAAAGATTTGCCGCCCAGCTATGGATGGAACGAATCAACCATCCGAACTCAACCTTCGACATGATGAATTGGATACTCTCGAACGCGAGCTCTTCGCTCCCTTTATAGTACAACAGCAGGAGAATTCCGGTCACAACCTGAATGATAAAGAGAAACAATGAAACGCCGCCAAAATAATACCAAACAGAATGTCGGTGTACCGGCACATACTTCTTCCCCAGGAATTCAACAAGCGATTCCAATTGAGCGCGCTCGTCGATCCAGGCGTAAAGTTTTTTAATCAATAGTTTCATAGTTGTTAGTCGTGGATGGACTCATACTATTTTAGAGATAATAACATCGTCTCCTTGTCGTGTTACTCGAAACTCTCCCAGGGGCCGTGGCGGCGGGCCAGAAATGTTTCTACCATTCAGGTCATACTTGCCGTTATGACACGCACACCAGATGACATTGAGATCTTTTCTGAACTGAACCGTGCAATCGAGGTGCGTGCACGTTGCAGTAAACGCTTTGAATTCGTCACTCGCGGTTCGTATCAGGATGACCGGTTTGTTCCCAAACCGGACAATCATCCCCTCTTCTTTTTTCATCGTAGTCAATGCCACCTTTACGTTGCTCACCTCCACTTCCGCCTGCTTTGGTGGTTTCAAATACGCAATGAGCGGATACACGACTGCAGCGACCCAGGCAGTGAGTGACCCACCAAGGAAATACTTGAGAAAGTCCCTTTTCCCCTGATCATTACTTTTTGCAACGGTGTCATTCATCGAACACTCGGTTATTGTGAGTTATGACAGTCACTACAGTTCATCTCTTCCCAGGAGTCACCAATATCAACCGGGTGTTGATAGGCGATCCCGCCCAACGAGATGCGCAGTGAATCATTCTCGAAGTGCTGAGCGAGGATTGTATGGCATGTATTACAGTCCCGCGAGAGAATCTTGCCATCATCGGTCACATGTTTCCCGTCGTGACAGCGGAAGCAGCCCGGGTAATACATATGCCCGATGTTATCGGGGAATTTCTTCCAGCTGACTTTCATCTCAGGGAAGAAATTCCGGCTGTAGATTCGCTGAACGGTTGCGACCGCGCTATCGATGGCGATCGCACGAGAAGACGCAACGTCGGGATAATTTGATTCATAATAATCCTTGATGAAGAGTCGAATGCTGTCGAGGCCTCCCTTTTTTGTCGAGTATTCTGCGTCCAGGGCCTGCACGCTCACGCTTTTCACATTTGGGAGAGTGGGATCGATCCAGCCAAGGGCCATCACGTGATTGACCGAATGTGCCGGCGGATTATAAATGTGGGATGGCCGGTTGTGGCAATCGAGGCAATCCATACGACGGGTGAAGGCATTTCTCAGAGAGTCATCCGTGATCTCGATTTCGGTACTCCGGTAAATGGTTTCAACACCCTCAGGGGTTTTAGAACTGACCCACGGAATGATCTGGCGCCGAGTATCAAGCGCGGCGTATCGCACTTCATGAGCGATGTTCATATGCCAGTGGATACCGGACGTCGGACCGGCTTCAATATTGCCGCCACCAATCTTCATTAACAAATTCAAGTCCCACTTCGTATTGTTTTCGTCCGAGAGAAAGTAGGTGTTCACGTGTTGTTTTTCGCTAAAGAAGTGTTTTGGCCAGTGGCACTGTTCACACGTTTCCTGAGCTGGACGAAGGTTTTCAATCGGTGTCGGAATCGGTCGGGGGTACTTGTCAAAGAGAACGGCATAGACTTGATACGAGCCGGAGATCTTTGAACGCACAAACCAATCTGCCCCGGAGCCAATGTGGCACTGAACGCAGCCAACACGCGCATGAGGAGAAAATTGATAGGCGGTGAACTCTGGCTCCATCACCTGATGACATGTCTCTCCACAGAATTGATCGGAATCTGTCGCTTCGTACGCTTTAAAGCTTCCAAAAGCAGAGACCAACAGCAAGAGGATTGTCCCCCCACCAAACAAGAGAGCAGCGCGGCGATGTTTAGGATCGTTCAAGTCTATCTTCGGTAACCGCAGCCCATGTGGTTTTCCAGCCCGTTCCCGACGGTGTTCCCGCAAAATGCCAAGGGCAACAACGACAAGTCCGGCAATGAGTATCGCGGGTAAAATAACAAAGGCGATAATTCCCATATAAGGCTTCGGGTTTGCCGAGACGGACTCAAGGAGGACAAGAAAGAGAATGAGCCCGAAGCTGATTGATGCAATTGCAGCGCCGATAAGGGTGACGATGTTGTAGAAAGAACTCGGAAACACTTTCTTCATGAAAATCCTTTGATGTTTGCTAGCCCGTGAATTTGTCCCGCCTCGATTTATCGATACGCAAAAAGCATTGCATAAATAATCGCCAGGACGATGCTAAACCCGAGCGTGAGGGCCGTCCAGCCAAAAGCGCGAACGGTTCGAATCACAATGGGAGGATATGGCTCGACAAGGTGCTTTTCCAGTTCCCCATTCGCCACCAGCTCTTCATACTCCTTTGGTTTATCCTCTTTGAATTCTTCAATGGACATCCTTCCGGTGAAGACAACGATATCCATGGGGAATTTCTCGGGACGCAAGTGAGTGTTGAAAAAATGGACCGTGAAGATAAACCCGGTCGCGAGCAGAGCCTCATCACTATGGATGATAGTGGCAACATTGATTGCCCATCCCGGAAAGAACCTTGTGAACAACTCCGGAAACCACAATATCATTCCCGTTGATCCGATGACCGCGATTCCCCAGAATACCGCAAAGTAATCAAATTTCTCCCAGTAAGTCCACCTTCCATATTGGGGGCGCGGTCCTTTTCCAACAAACCACTTGAGGGAATCTTTAAAGTCCCGCAAATCACTCTTGTTGAACAGCATCGTGTGTTTTCCAAAGAAGAATCCGCGCCACGATAAGAACTCTCTTCGTTTCATCCTCACAAGGTCGATAATATGAACGATGAAAATCCCGATCATGATGACGGCTGCCAGCCGGTGGATGTATCCGGCCGACTCAAAACCACCGAAGAGCCGTGAAAGGAACGCGGCCCAACCGGTATAGGCAAACTTGAGTGTCATGCCCGTGAGGGCGAGGCTAATGAAGCTGACGATCATGATGCCGTGAAGCGTTCGGTTGAGACGAGAAAATCTCTGGAATTGTCTATGACTCTGACGAGTCTTCGACTCATAGAGTTTCTTCTCGGCCACATCATTCTCACTAGTCTGCATCGTTGGCTTTGCTATTTCTTTGTTCATTAATGCCATCATTCGTCGGTGACTCTTCTTGCCCCTTCTTTGCGAGGCGCCGTTCCCGACGCATTTTCAGGGCACGAGGGAGCCACAACAGTGTGTGAATACCACTAAAGAAAAACGTCCCAAGAAGCAGACCGGTCATTCCCCAAAACGTCCAGAAAAGGAACGGATACTTCTTAGGGTCATGATGCGTTGCATGCGTCAGGTATCCGGCAAACCGGCGCGTTGCCCCGGGATGACACTTCTGGCACGTAGCAACGACGTTCTCCCTGCTGAGATGAGATTTTGGGTCGGCGATGGGGAGGATATCATGTGCCCCGTGGCAGTCGTAACACTTTGCCGTTTTGGTATACCCAAGCTGTGAGACCTTGCCATGATAGGTATCGAAATAAGTTTTTGCAATGTCTTCATGACAGCGTCCGCATTGGGACATAATATTCAGCTTGAAGCCCTCCTCGTCTGCCCGTCGAATTGTATGTGCAGTGTGGCAGTCGTTACAAACGGGAAGGTCCTTTTCTGTGTTCGCTACCTTGGTTGCATGGATGCTGGACTGGAATTGTTCCTGGATTCCATGGTGGCACCTGCCGCATGTTTCCGGGATATTCTTTCTACTGATGCTGGACGAATCGTTTTCATGCGGAAGAACGCGGTGGGCCGTATGGCAGTTTGTGCACGTAGCCGTTACGGTAAGCCCGCTCTTCATCAGGCCCTTGCCGTGAATGCTCTCCGTGTAGTGTTCGACAATGTCGTGCTGTGTACCCTTGTAGCGAACTGCCGCCTTGTTTCCCTCTTGATGGCATGCGGCACACAATCGGGGAATGTTCGTTGCAAATGTTGGTGATCGCGGATCGGTTTTACCACGGACGTTGTGTGTACCATGGCATTCTTTACACGTAGGTGCATTTGGATCGTTTTTCAGAAGAAGCGTACCGTGCATGCTGCTGAGGTACTCGCGCCCGACCTCCGCATGGCAGGATGAACAGTCTACCTTCTGATCGATTGTCTCGCACGATCGTTTCCGCGAAGCTGTAACCCCGGTGTGACATTGGCTGCAGGCTGTCTTGGCATGTTTCGAAAAGGCTACTTCCTCCGCATTCACGGAGAGCGATCGCCCGTCGCTTATTGCCTTCAGGTTCGGGTCGCTATGACATCGCATGCAGTCGCTATCCGCCATCCCCTGATCGTAAAACACTTTCCGGATTTTGTGTGGTTGGTGACAATCGATGCAGGCCGGCAGCACATGTGCTTGCTTCTCCCAGAGTTCGCCCTTGATAACCTTACGATGAACCTCCTCGATCTGCGCATGACATTTTGCACAGGTTGAGGCGATATTATTTCTGGAAATCGAGGAGGCGTTATCTGTATGGGGCAGAATCAGGTGGGCAGTGTGGCACGATGCACAACTGGGCGCGACAATGAGGCCTTTGCGAAGCAACCCCTCGCCATGGATGCTCTCCGAATAGTTATCAACAATATGGTCCTGATGAATGACGCGTTGTTTCTGGACAAGCGTTCCCTCCTCATGACATTTACCGCAAAGGAACGGGACCCTCAATGGCGCCACAGCGGATTGAGGGTTCTTCACCGGCAGAATTTCATGCGAACCATGGCAATTCTGGCAAGTGGGAGCCAGGGGGTCTCCTTTCTTGATCGCTTGGCCATGAAGAGACCGTGCATGCATTTCTTCTTCGGCGGAATGACACATGCCGCACTCAACCCGCGCAATCTCCTCTGCGTGCGGAAGCTCAGTTCCGGCGAGATCGAGATGACATGAGACGCATCCAACCGACCCGTGAACGGACCCCGTGAATTTTTTCTCATTCACGAACACGGAAATCGTCCGCCCGTTCCTTTTCCCTTCGAGAGTGTTATCCTCATGACACACAAGGCATTCGCTATCTTCCTGGGCAAATGCCGCGGAAGCGGTAATCAGTGGACCCAGCATGAGCATGAATGCGATCGCTGGAACGCCGGGGAACGGGTATGGTCTACTTTTCTTTTTTGTCATAACGGTTGGTCAGCTGGCGAATCAGGGTTGTCGGTGTCTTCGCTTGACCGTTGCCGCAGCGCTTGAAGTTCGAGCGGATGTTCCTCTTCCATTTCCTCCTCGGTGAGTGTTCCTTTCCAGAATGCGAGGTTGATCGGATATGTGTGAGGGTTAAAGATGACAAAATAAAAATGCCAAACAAGGATCGCAAGCGTGGCAAGCCATGCTTCATAATAATGCACGGTTCGCGCCACGTCCCAGCCAAGTTTTGTGAGAATGTTCAGGAATGTATTGTCAAACCAGAGAATAAGTCCTGTTGCTGCCATAACAATCGTGCCCCATACAAGTGCCCAGTATTCGCTTTTCTCCACATAGCTGAACCGCCCCAGAAGCGGTTTCTTCTTGGCCAAGCCGAGATTGAACTTCATGATGCCGATAACATCCGATAAATCCTTCCTGACAGGAAGCAAATCACGCAGAAGCTGTTTGCCGCGAGGCGTCGTGAACAAATACCATACATGATAGAGACTTGTGGCCACCATGAGAACTCCAGAACCCCGGTGGACTATTCCGCGAAGGTCGAACATCCATGGACTCAGTTCTCGAAGAGCTACGACCCACCACGCATCCGGAAACCGAAGGGCAAACCCTGTAATGACCAGGAGGATAAAGCTGACCAGCAACGAACCGTGTTGTATCCGTTCATTCAGCGTCATGCGAAGGTAGAGCCTGTGCGACACCGGATGACGGGGGATGTGTCCGCGACGATACGCCAGTAGTTGTCGTGATTTTTTTATGAAGTCGAAGAAATTATGGAATGCCATTCCCCCAATAGTGACAACAATCAGGACAATATAAAATGTTGACACAAGATAAAGAAGGCTATCATCCTTTGTTGTTGCAATGACGTGCACGGCACCCTTTGTGAAATTTTCATTTGCACCGGGGTGGCACGTGCCGCATGTTGCCACGAGGTTTGCTTTGTTGATACGGGAAGTGGAGTCCGACGAAGGGAGAATATCATGTACGCCGTGACAGCTTGCACAGTTGGCGACCTCGACAGAGCCGGCGCGTCCAGCAAGGCCGTGATAGCTATCTTCAAAACTGGCAAAGCGATCACTCGCCAAGCCGTACTTTTCATTTAGCTTTACTGAAGCATGGCAAGGAGAACAGACCTTCGCCGATATGTTCCCTGCCGCAACTGGCGACCGAACATCCTTGGGGGAGAGTATATTATGCTCTCCATGGCAATCCGTGCATGTTGCCGAAGCCGTTACCCCGGCCGATAACGTCGTGCCATGAATGCTCCGCTCGTACTCGCGCTGAATATCGCCATGACATTGACCGCATGTTGATGCGATTTTTTTCTTTGCGACTTTCGATGCAGGATTCGAGCCTTTTTTCATTTCATGACTGCCATGACAATCGCTGCATGTGGCGGCGCCGATATTTCCCTGCTTGATCGCCTGACTATGAATACTGTTTTCATAGGATGAAAGGAATCCGGCCGACGGTCCGACGAGTGCACGGATTTCAGGTTTGTCGAGGTGACATCCCAAGCACATCGCCGCTTCTTTGTCCTTCCCTGTTGGAGAACCTTCCTCGAAAGGGGATTGAACGGTATGCTCTCCGTGACAGTCTGTGCAGGTCGGCGCACCTTTAATGCCTGCAAGCAGTGCCACTCCGTGGTCTGAGAGAAGATACTTTTCCCGGACACCGGAATGGCAACGACCACAAACCTGTTCATCATAAATCTTGCGTGCTGACGGCTCCTTATCGCTCACTTTCTGAATCGCATGGTTGGAGTGACAGTCACTGCAAGTTGCCGCACTCTTCCCACTCTCGCTGCGACGTCCGTGAACGCTCTTCTTGTATGCGGCGACGCGCTCTCCATCGTGGCATGAAAGGCAATCCACAGGTTGGATCTTGCGCGCGTGAGGGATGGCAGTCGCGTCAAAACCGTCATGGCAGATTACACACCCAAGCTCCGCATGAGCGGACTTGGAGAAACTGAGTGAGTCCACTGTTAGCGACATAGTTTTCCCTCTCTTCACCGTTGTGAGAGAAGGATCCCCATGACACATCATGCAAACGTCGTCCGATTGACTCCGTGCGCCATTGCTCGCAAGAACGAAAGCGCAGGTGAAGATTATCCGTGAAAGGGTCATTGGTTTTCTTTGGTCATAAAACTCCCTTACCTCTGGTCAATCGCCGTACCAGATGAGAATAGTTG
>DASWHW010000032.1:0-14112 GCA_036397975.1 Bacteroidota bacterium | reverse complement strand
GCACAGCAATAAGGGGTGTGCAGCGGAGCAGTCACAGGGGAAGATTGCTCCGAAGGAAAGAGGGGAGGTGTTCATGAAGGACTTTTGCAAAGCGCGGTGGAAGAAGGCGTCCTGCATGAACAAAGATGGAGATGGAGTTGTCAGTCAGGTTAGATGGTGGCTTGATGTGACAGCTCCTTCCTCCATCTGTCTGTACAGGTGGTGGTAGAGGGGAAGCGGGAGCGGTTCAGGAGTGTATCGGCACATGGTGGCCTGCCGGTGCGCTCCACCGCTCTCTTTTGAGACAACAGTGTTGGCCACCATTCTGGGGAGATTTTCACTATGGCTAAGTCCTTCGTACTTTTTCTCGTGATACTACTCGCGGAGGGAGGAGCAATGGGACAACAGCGAGAATTCGGAAACCGCAGAGACGGCGCAGGAGCAACGGGTGATCGCTCGACCCACGTGACCGATGATCGAGGAACGAGAACTCCAGCGACGCCACAAACGCCGAATCGTCCGCCCCCTGAGCCTGTAAGACCGGCCCAGGCGTGTCCGGTTCCAATGACTATCGTCAATAATAACATTTCTGTAATCGTCACGAATGTTCCGCAACGTCCTGACGAGCAGGGCGAGGTCTTCCTTCTTGACTATCGTCAACGGCCGGACGATGCTGGGTTTGACTTCTCTGAAGATGAAGTCGTTCGCTTTGATGATCCCAACGCAGACCTGTTCTACGAGTATAGCGATGGTTACTACTATATCAATATCATCGACGGTGGAGACATTGTCGATGTTGGAAAGGAATTACCCTCCGGGACAGGGATACCAACTGAGATGTGGAAACGTCGAAAAGATATTCGCCCTGATGTAGGGCATTCATATGTCATCCATACTCCGAACGAGGAGGTGTATTCGTTCAGAGTAGTGCGGCTCTCATCACGCTTTGTAGTTTTCCGGGATGTGGTTCTGCAGGCGGGATCGGAAGAGAATAATTTATCAGCGAGTATTTCAGGTCTTGATCGCGAAAAACCAGGTGGTTCTCGGTTCGGTCGCTAAGTGAGCGGAAATGTATAAGTGTTTCAACAATGGAGTGAGACGCCCCCGATCATTGGATTGGATGGTGGTCTGAAGAGAGGGGGCGCTGCTCCATTGTTGCTTTTGGTTGACTTTTGCCAAGGGATAGATTACTTTGGCAATGAATTTTTGAGGAGCTTTATGAAGTTTGTTGCTACTGGAGTTTTGAGTTTTGTTTTTTTGCTCGGCCTTTCCTCTCCGGGGAAAGGTGTATTTCAATCCGAGATGCTTTCCCAGCAACGATCACAGCTTCGTTCCATGCCCGAGCGCGTGAACGGATCGCAGGATTGGCAGCGAGAGTGCAAAGAGATATTCAATGCGATTCGAGAGGGGATGTTACAATCGAACATGGGTCGATTTTCCGGATACTTTGCGCCCCAGGTGCGAATAACCTTGCCCGGCGGAGCCGGTGGCTATTACAGCGCAAGCCAGGCGTTCTATGTTCTTGAGTCACACTTCAAAGAGCGTAAGGCATTGTACGTGGAGATCACGTCATACGGCGACTCGGAGGCAAATCCATACGCAAGTGGCAGAATCGGTCTTAGCATGAGGGGAGCAAAAGAAGATGCACAGTTATATACCTCTCTTTCGAGGACCGGGGGCCGGTGGCTGATAACGGAGATCACCATTTATTGAACATGGGCATAGCTTTTTTTCCCGCGTTCACACGTTTCCTTTCAAGACGATATGTCCATATCGTCTTTTTTCTTTTCGTCCTTCTCGGATTTTCCTACCTCGTTGAAAACCTGTACTCCTCGTACATCAACAATGATTGGGAGGAGTTTAGCGACGCACGAACTTCATTCTACCTCACGGCAGCTGCTGAATCGTTCATCAAGATCCAAAACAATACAAAACGGATTGCTGAGGAGATAGCCGCGGAGCCGAGAGTTAGGCGGGCAGGTGGTTCAAGTGTTGGTAATAGGATTCCATTGTTTGAAATTCTCACAAAGGAATCGGCAAGACACAACGTCGGCATAGAGATTTACGATTCCAACCTGCAGATGCTTGCGTGGGAGGGACAAAGCGGTCGAAGGTTCCGAACAGAAGTTGCCCACGCTCTCGGGGGAACGGCAGTTTCGTATGTGCATAGGTCTCCGGTATTCTCTCAGCTGATCGTTGCGGTACCGATCGTCTTTTCGAACGCGGTGGTGGGTGCAGTTGTTGTTCGGCGTGCAATTGAGGTCAACTACTCCATCGAGAACAAGTTTATTAGCAGTGAGGGATTAGGGGAGCACCTGACAAACTCCCTATCTGTGCCGGTCTCCTTTGACTTTTCGGATAATGCATCTCCGGCTGAGCGAGACATGGTGGCGTCGGCAATTCTCTATGGTCTGGATAGCTCCAAAGTCGGAGTTATCAATATTGAGCGTCCGATTCTTTCCGGCTATTTGGAAACAATTTCTTCTATTTACCATAGGCTCAGATCAATTCTCCTGGCATTGTGCCTGAGCTTGGTGTGCGTTGCAGCGATTCGCTCGTCGCTTCTTGGCTCCTCACTTCTACTCAAATCCATTCTAATTACAACAATTCTCTGGATGAGCCGTTACGTACTCTTATGGATTGATTTCCCATCAGTCTTATTTTACTCAGGAGCATTTAACCCGCTTTACTTTGCTTCGCAGTTTGGAGCCGGAATTGTAAAGTCCATTGGTGAGATGACGATTACCTCATTGATTCTCGGCATGAATATCGGGTTCGTGACGTCGTTGATCCTCAAAGAGAGCCGTAATCGGAATCCATGGTGGCATCCGGTAAATGTCCCCGGAAAACTTCTTGGTGGTATTGCTGCTGCCTCATTCCTCTTTCTGCTCCTGCGGGGATATGCCGCCGTTATCCGGAGTGCGGTGTTTGACTCGACCCTGAATTTTACTGATGCGCGAGTCATAGTGCCATCTCCTGAGTTGGCGTTGATGGCATTGAATCTCTTTGTTCTCAGCTTCTGTCTCCTCGTGGTAGCAGCGGGTATTACATCTTTCTTACTGTCACTTTTCCCGTCCAAGAAAAGGACAGACGGCATTGAATGGAAAAGGTGGCTTCTGGGAACAATCCTTCTGCTTCTTGTGTCGACCCTCTTTGGAATGCTCTATCCCAATCCACTTACAACTGATGCATATCGTTTTATTTTCACGCTCGGAGTCGTCTTGCTCACGATGCGTTTGCATGTGAGTATCCGAAAATCGTCGCCAGTTGCGACGGTGAACAACTTTTTGCTCACACTTCTCCTCTCCGGTATTTTCTTTTACCCCCTGCTTGCAGCAAACGTCATGAGGAAGGATCGGGATAGAATCATGATCTTTGCGAGCGACCAATTGAAGCCCGTCGATAGCTGGATGAATTATATCGTCGATGAAGCCCTCAGAGGATTTGCCCAAGGAAATGCGGCGAACATCCTCCAATATGGTTCGGTAGATGAGATTGAGCGCCTTGCATTCTCTGAATGGGCGCAGAGTTCGATCAGTAAAGGAGGTTATCCGTGTCGATTTCAGGTATTGAGTCCGGGAGGCCAGGTTCTAAGTCAGTTTAAGCTTGGTGAAGAGGGTGGTGTAGAGGATTACCTGAGGAGCCTTCCGGCTGTTCACGATCATACATACAGGTTTGAACAAGCCAATTCCATAGATCGATCAGAAAAAGTTTATGGGGGAACAGTCCCGATTATGGTAGAAGGAGATTCCGTTCTCGCGATAGCCCGTGTTGTCCTAATAGGAACGAAGAAATCGAACATCAGGGAGAACCCCTTCTTTCTGCAAGACTATTCTAAGGAGGCTCCGGAGAGCTTTTATAGGAGAGTCATTGTCTCGGAGTATCATGATGGTATTCTTGTGAAGACGGCCAAGAATCCTCTGCCGGTTAGTTTTCGATTGCGCCAAAGCCTCATCGATTCTCTGCAATATCGATCTTTTGTGTGGGCGGAGGAGGATATTGACGGAAGAGCGTATGAGGTCCTCTATGCTGCTGGGTCCGGAGGAAGAGTCGTCTCTCTTACCGTGGAGAAGATTGTGCTTACGGGGCAGCTCTACAACATCGTAAAGATGCTTGTCTACTATGCGATCATAACCTCGCTTTTGCTCGTGGTGCTCTATGTGATACGGTGGGTTCGGGGGAACCGTTATGTTTTCATGTTTCGTGATAAACTGCTCGTCGCTTTTCTTTTGACAGCGCTGGCTCCGGTGGTTATCATCGGAATGTATGGCCGCAATTACGCAGAGGAAGAGTTCCTGCGGTCGATTTCGGAGAGTCTGGAAAAGGAAACCGCAACCGTTGGGAAACGATTGATGGAGGAACTGCGCGCAGGAGGATCGCTAGCCCCTTACCTCAATATCGTGGAAGCAGAAGAATTGCCGCAAGTCCAGTTTCCAGGTGATTTCAACCTTTTTGTGGAGGCAACGCTTGCCGTGACAAGTCGTCCGGAGCTCTATAAAGCCGGAATGCTCGATACCAGGCTGGGTGGGAAGGCTTTCGAGAATGTCATTCTCATGAACAAACGATTTTATCTGCAAACAGAACAAATTGGGAGTGTGCAATACGCCGTCGGGTACCGACCTTTGCTCGGTGCGAAAGGAAAAGTGTTGGGAGTGGTGTCGGTGCCATCCCTGTACCAGCTGGATGAGATAGAAAAGACCGTGGCGGCACGTAACGCCCTCTTGTTTGGCGTCCTTGCGTTTGTTTTTTTATCGATCGCGATCATTGCCACCGTACTAGCGAACCGTATTGCATCTCCAATTCATCGGCTGACGATGGCAACCAAGCGAGTAGCACAGGGGGACCTCGATGTTGTGGTGAAAGGAGGAAGTGGAGAGGGAGAAGTCGGAGAACTGATTCGTTCGTTTGACATGATGACTCGCGAACTCAAGCACAGTCGTGAGAATTTGGTTCGGTATGAACGGGAGCTTGCATGGAAGGAAATGGCAAAACAAGTCGCGCACGAAATCAAGAATCCGTTAACACCAATGAAGTTATCCCTCCAACACCTTCGTCAGATCGTGCATGACCGGGCTTCAGACTTCGATCGCGTATTTGATGACGTCATGAAAACCTTGTTACAGCAGATCGATGAATTGAGTCGCATTGCTTCTGAGTTTTCTCATTTCGCTCGTATGCCGAAGCGAACGGAAAATCTCTGCGACGTCAATGAAATTCTTCTTTCCGCGTCCGGGCTTTTCGAACAGGATCAAAGGCTCACTTTTCATCTTGCGTTGGATGAGAAATGTCAACCAATTCTTGCCGATGAGAACGAACTCCGCAGGGCATTTATAAACATAATTCGCAACGCCTCCCAAGCGATAAATGAATCGGGTGACATCACAATAGTGACAAAAGCAGTTAGAGAGGGAATTCGAGTCACAATTCAGGATACGGGGATGGGAATCTCGGAAGAAGTACGCGGAAAACTCTTTGAGCCGAACTTTTCCACGAAAACGGATGGAATGGGTCTTGGGTTGGCCATTGTAAAAAAGACGGTCGGCGATATCGGTGGATCAATCAGTATCGAGAGTACTCCCGGGACAGGCACTACGGTCATCATCGACGTTCCTACCGTTCTCCGGGATGAGAATGCATGAATGACAAGAACATGATCAAACCGAAAATATTTGAAAGCCACAAAGGGGTGTGTTGCGGCATTAGTACAAGGAACGGCGGCGTCAGTCCTGGTTCGCTCGGAATGAACCTTTCTTTTAATGTAGGAGATGACGAAGAAAACGTGCGCGAGAATCGTTGGAGAATGTTTACTTCTCTAGGAATTCCAATTACGGATGTTGCGTTTACCCAGCAGGTGCACAGCTCGACTGTAATTCGTGTCGACTCACCGGGAACCTATCCGAGCTGCGATGCTCTCATAACGAACAAGCGGGGTCTCTACTGTGCAGTGTCAGTTGCAGATTGCGTTCCGGTGTTCCTTCTGGACATATTGAATTCGGCCGTTGCATCGCTCCACTCCGGCTGGAGGGGTTCCGAAAGTAATATTGCTGAGAAGTCGGTGATTGAGATGATGCAGACGTTTGGTTCAGACCCGTCTTCCATTCTCGCCTATTTGGGTCCTTCTGCCGGAGTATGTTGTTACGAAGTTGGGAGCGACGTTGCCGAAAGGTTTGAAAACCGTTTTATCCGCTCAGATAACTCAAAACTGTTTCTCGATTTGCGTATGGCAATTGCCTCCCAACTTCTTCGCTGTGGAATACTGGAAGAGAACATCGAAACTAGCCTGTATTGCACAATCTGCGATTCAAATCTTCACTCCTATCGGAGGGACAGAGAGAAGTCAGGGCGAATGCTTGGTGTGATTGGCATCAGACCGTAGCCTCTCTTTTGGTGTTTTTTGGATTCTTTTCTCCCTCACATCAAAAAATACCTTGACAAACTAAAAATTTTTGCTAATCATAGCAGTGAAACTCCTCTAAAGTTCGTGAATATTTGCCACTGCTGTTGGATTAATCTCAATGAACCTCAATCCTGACCAATTTGTGCGGGCCGTGGATTGCTTGATGCGACCGGATAATATGGGCTCACTGAAGAGAATTCGTGAGACAATCAGCAAAGACCCTGATTTCCTTACATACCACTCAGCAAGTGTTTCCCTTGACATCATTCGCATGTTGCTCAAGGATCCTGCGAGTTCAACCATTCCGTACGACTCAGATCTAATTATTCAGATACTCCGCGAAGCTCTGAAGAAACTCGACTCCAGAAGATAGTTTGAATTCTTGTCTTGACAATTAGAAAATCTCTGTGTATGTTGGAAACCAGAAAAACGAAATTAGTTTCCATCGACTTTATGGTGAAATCAGATCAGACGAAAGAAAAGATACTAATTGTCGCCCGCGACAAATTTTTCCAGCATGGATTCAGACGCGTTTCTGTCGACGAGATTGCTGGAGAGTTGGGTATCAGCAAGAAGACTTTCTACCAATTTTATGAAGGGAAAGACGAACTGGTCGCTCATATCGTAGAGCGCATGAAGCGTGAAGTGAAAACGAAAATGGAGGGGATCGTTTCACAATCCGATTCTTTCATCGACAAACTTAACAAGATGATGGCTTTCATGGGGCAGACCGTATCTCTTGTCGGAACGGTTTTCGCCCAGGATCTCTACAAGCATAAACACGAAGTCTGGAAAGGAATCCAGGACTTCCGGCGCAAGAGAATTACGGACGCCTTTTCCCGCCTTCTTGCGGAGGGCGTGTCACAGGGTTATCTGAAAAAGGAAATGAACCATCGGGTCTTTATTATGGCATACCTCGGCGCCGTTGAGAATATCATGCAACCCAATGTCCTGTCCCAGGAATCCTTCTCTGCCCGGGACGCACTTCAGGCCATTGTGCGAATCTTTTTTACGGGGATCATGACGGAGACTGCCCGGAAACAATTTGCAAAAAGAGAGATCGCTATCACCGACCTAATTTCATTTAAGGAATAATATGGCTTCCAAATCGACTTCAATACTGATTCTTCTTGTTTCTGTTTTTCTTGGATGCAACGGAAACTCTGATGATGTCATCGAGGCATCCGGCACAATTGAGGGGACCGACGTCAATGTAAGCGTTGAGGCGGCGGGGAAAGTTCTGGCGGTGTCGGTGGACGAAGGTTCCCGCGTACAAAAGGGAGACACGCTGCTAATTCTCGATGACGCGGATTACCAACTTCAGTATCGCCAGGCGATTGCCAATCTCGATGCAGGGGAAGCCCAGTACCGTCTGGCGTTGGATGGAGCGAGGAAAGAGGACATTCTTCAAGCGGAAGTGATGTACAAAACTGCAGAGGCAGACTATCAAAGAATGAAAGAGCTTCTGGCCTCACAGACAATCACCCAGAAACAATATGACGACGTTTATGCACGCTATATATCTGCACAGCAATCTTACGAGAAGTTGTTTCGCGGATTGCGCAAGGAAGAGATCCTTGCAGCACGTGCTCGTCGTGACCAGGCTGCGGCACAAGTGGACCAGATTGCAAAGAAGATTCGTGATTGCACGCTTCGTGCGCCCGTCGCGGGAACTGTGACATTGAGAGTAGTTGAGCCGGGTGAGTTTGTCGTATCGAGTGCCCGCGTGTTTCGTCTGACGTCCCTCGACGAGGTGGATCTCACAATCTATGTCCCCGAAACCCAGCTAGGCTTCGTTCGCCTCGGCCAGTCAGCGATGATTTCCATCGATACGTACGAAGACAAGGACTTTGAAGGAACAGTCGTGCATATCTCCGATATAGCAGAATTTACTCCCAAGAACGTACAGACGAAGGAAGAGCGAGCAAAACTGGTGTTTGGCGTGAAGATCAAGGCGAAGAACCCCGATGGCGCCCTGAAGCCGGGACTTCCCGCGGATGCTCGGATCGACGTCTCTGAGAAGAAGTAATGGCACTGGATACGGTCATAGAAACAAATGGTTTGACGCGCACCTTCGGTTCACTAACGGCGGTGGAAACTCTCAGCCTTTCGATTGGCAGAGGGGAAATGTTTGGCATTGTCGGTCCGGACGGTTCAGGAAAGACGACCATGATTCGAATGCTTTGCGGCATACTAGCGCCATCGGCTGGCTCAGCCAGCGTACTCGGTTTCGACGTCGTCCGTGAGGCTGATAGAATCAAGAGAGAAATCGGATATTTGTCCCAACGCTTTTCGCTCTATGGCGATCTGTCGGTAGATGAAAATATTGAATTCTTTGCGGAAATCAATGGTGTAACGAGCTTCGAAAAAATGCGCAATGAATTACTAGACTTTACCCGCCTCACGCCGTTTCGAGAGCGAATGGCTGAAAAGCTCTCGGGTGGGATGAAACAAAAGCTCGCGCTTGCATGCACGCTTATTCATACACCAAAAATCATCTTCCTTGATGAGCCCACCACAGGTGTGGACCCGGTCTCCCGACGGGATTTTTGGCGGATTCTGCAGAGCCTTCTCAAACGGGGGATTACGATCGTCATGACTACTCCTTACCTGGATGAGGCAGAGCGGTGCTCGCGTGTGGCGATGATGAACCGTGGTTCACTGCTGGTGGTGGACACACCCGACGAAGTCAAGAAGCGCATGACGGGGGAAATTATCGAAGTCGTGTGTGAAAACGTCCGTGACGCACAATCGCTTTTAAAGCAACAGCGCGAGGTTCTCGAGGTCCAGGCGTTTGGTGACCGATTGAATATTGTTCTGCATGATCCAAAGGAGATCGCGGGCATACGAAAAGCACTTTCGGAGGGCGGCATTGCGGTTCAAAGCTGGCGTAAGGTTGAGCCGTCGTTGGAAAATGTATTTATCTCACTAATTACACACTCGAAGATTGAAGAGGAACTGACATGAAATGGCTTTTGAGCGCGAGCCTACTTTACAGTATTACAATGCAGGCTCAGGATGTTGTAACGCTTAGTATCGAAGATGCCCTCAAAGAAGGACTCGAGCATAGCAGGGAACTTAAGGCCTCTCGATCGGCACAGGAATCAGCAGAAGCGAGGGCAGCCGAAGTGAACACCAATCTTCTTCCACAACTGAAGATGGAAGCATCGTACCGACGGCTCAGTGAGGTTGACCCGTTTCAGGTAACATTACCCACGTCCCAGAATTCTTTTGTACTTTCACCTTCCATCGAAAACTACTACGCGCTGCGGGTGGGAGTGCAACAGCCGCTCTTCACCGGCTTTCGCCTTCGCAGCAACGTCCGTGCTGCTGAATATCTTGCTGAAGCAGCTGCTCTGGATTACCAATCGGATGAATCAAATGTTGAGCTGCAAATTCAGAGTGCATACTGGCTGCTCTACCAGGCGCGAGAAACGCGAAGTTTCATCGGCGAAAACGTACGAAGGACCGCTGCGCATCTTCAGGATACGGAGCGTCTCGCCACTGCGGGCCTCGCAACACGGAATGATTACTTAAGGATCGAGGTTCAGCTCGCCAACAGTAGACTTGCCGAAATTGATGCGACGAATGATGTCAGGGTGGCGATGATGAATCTTAATAAGCTCCTTGGACGGGTCCTGAGCACTGAACTAGTTCCGGGCACATTGCCCGGGCATCGACCCGGAAGGGAACTTGCAGGAGCAACTGAAATAGGAAAAATGGTTTCTTACGCAAAGAGCAGACGTCCGGAAGTTCTTGCATTCGACTCCCGCCTACAAGCAAACAAGGCTACTGTCACTGCAGCGCAAGGCGGTTGGTGGCCTCAAATCTTTTTTTCAGGCAACTGGTACTACAGCAGACCCAATCCTCGCTACCTGCCAACGCGGGATGATTTTCTGAATACGTGGGACGTGGGTGTGGTTTTACAATTCGATCTCTGGAATTGGGGAGCAACTTCGCATCAAGTCGAGCAAGCACAGGCGCAATTGGGTCGCTCGCAGGCCCTCTTCGACCTGCTCAAGGCAAACATCGAAGTGGAGGTTACCCAATCTCAACTTCGCCTTCAACAAAGCGAGCGCAAGATTGAAGTGGCCGAGAAAGCAGTACGATCAGCCGAAGAAAATGCCCGAAGCATCAATGACAAATACAAGAACGGACTAGCAACATCTTCGGATGTCGTTGATGCCGAAGTAGCACTTCTGCAATCGCAGACGAGCTTGAGCGGGGCTCTCGTTGAGCACCAACTCAGCCTTGCCCGCTTGAAGAAAGCAGTTGGAAACGATTGGCAGGGAATTGATGAGTAATTACGCAATAGAAGCAGTCGAGTTGACAAAACAATTTGGAAACTTTACGGCTGTAAATTCACTCAGTTTTCATGTGCAGGAAGGAGAGATTTTTGGATTTCTCGGTGCGAATGGCGCTGGAAAATCAACAACAATCCGGATGCTTTGCGGTCTTCTGCAATCCACCTCGGGGACCGCAACCGTGGCTGGTTTTGATATCAACAAGCAAACTGATCTGGTCAAGAGAAACATCGGCTATATGTCACAGAAATTCTCGCTCTATGATGATCTTACGGTGGAGCAGAACATTCGATTTTATGGGGGCGTGTACGGTCTTCGCAACAGCCGTCTGAAAGAACGTATGGAGTGGGTGCTAAAGATGGCCGATCTCACCGGAAGGGAGGAAAGCCTAACCCGAACACTCTCGGGCGGCTGGAAGCAACGTCTCGCTCTCGGCTGTGCTATTCTTCATCAACCAAAAATTGTCTTCCTCGATGAGCCGACCGGAGGCGTCGACCCGATTTCACGCCGGAACTTCTGGGAGTTAATCAATCAGTTGTCTGCCGAGGGTATCACCGTTCTGGTGACGACTCATTTCCTGGATGAAGCTGAGTATTGCAACGACATTATCCTTATCAATGCGGGAAAACTGATCGCCGATGGCAGCCCCGTGCAACTCAAAACAAAATACATCACAAACCCGATTCTTGAAGTGCAATGTGATCGTGTGGTGGAAGCTTTGGAGTTGATTCGAACCCAACCGTGGGCATTGGAGACGAGTATTTTCGGGACGAAGCTCCATGTAATGGTACCGGAAGAGAAGACCGGGAAGGACAAAATCAAACGCGTCTGTGAAGGGAAGGGTGTAGGCGTGGAGCGCATCGAACGGATTCTTCCGTCGCTGGAGGATGTTTTTCTGTATCTCCTCGAACATGCTGAAGAGAAGAGTGGAGTTGCCGCATGAGCTGGCTCCGTGCTCTCAAACCGATGGTCGTCAAGGAATTCCGGCAAATACGTCGGGATCCAACGGCGCTGGGAATGCTGCTTCTGCTTCCGGCGGCAATCATCGTATTAGTCGGCTATGCACTGAATTTCGATGTGAAGCACATCTCGCTTGCGATCTTCGATCAGAGCAAATCCTCGCCATCGCGGGAGTTCTTACGCACCTTCAAGCAGACAGAATACTTTGACCACAACTACACTGTCTTCAGTTATACTGAGCTGGAGCCCTTAATTCTGGAAGGACAGGTGGGACTTGCGGTGATCATTCCACCCTCGTTCGATCGCGATCTTGCCGCCGGACGCGACACGCACGTCCAATTGCTCGTGGATGGTGCCGACAACAATACGGCCGTGCAGGCCATTAACTATGCGGCACGTATTGCCACAAACTATTCTCTGAAGATTGCTTCAGATGCTCAACAGGTGGCACCCGGCAGAGGATATATCCCGATCGATTTTCAACCGCGCGTCTGGTATAACCCTGATCTTATTTCATCCAAGTTTCTCGTTCCCGGACTCATCGCGTTTATCATGATGCTCACGGGGGTCATTTCAACATCACTCACTGTTGTCCGGGAAAAAGAGCGCGGAACCATGGAGCAGATCATGGTTTCACCTTTGCAGCCTGTGCAGGTTATCGTGGGGAAGACCATTCCGTACCTTCTCATCAGTCTCGTTGCGGCTACGGTTATTCTCATTCTCGGGTACATTCTTTTTGATATCGAAATCAAGGGGAGCCTGATTCTCCTCTATGTGTCAATACTCATCTTTATCGTGGCGGCACTCGGACAGGGGCTCTTGATTTCAACGGTCACCGATTCACAACAGGTGGCGTTCATGCTCTCCGTCTTCAGCTCTCTGCTTCCGTCGTTTCTTCTTTCGGGATTTGTGTTTCCGGTCGAAAGCATGCCGATCGTTCTTCGGGTGCTTTCCAATATTGCGGTGACTAAGTTCTTCCTTGTCATCGTTCGCGCAATTATGCTCAAAGGAGTCGGCATTGCTGCTGTCTGGGATCAGCTTCTGTATACAACTCTCTTTGCAGCCATTATGATTAGCGTCAGTTCGTTTCGTATGAGGAAGAGGGCAAAATGAAGTCTTCCCTTCAAACCATTTTTCATATTGTTCGAAAAGAGTTTCTGCAGGTGCGCCAAGACAAACGCATGATGATCGTCTCGGTGATGGTACCCGTTGTGCAGGTCCTACTCCTGGGGTACGCGGCGACGGTGGATGTCAACAACATCGATATGGTTGTCTGCGATCTGGACAAGACTGCAGTCAGTCGTGAGTTTGTTCGGTCTTTCGTGAATTCGCGGTACTTCATTCATAGGTACGATGTGAACGATCATAATGCTGTCGACGAGTACATTGCTTATGGAAAGGCAAGGATTGCTCTTGTCATACCGCCGGGTTTTGGAGAAAAGATTGTCGGTCATGTCTCGGCTCCGGTCCAGGTAATACTGGACGGAACTGATGCTAACACGGCTTCCGTCCTGTTGGGATATAGCACCCAGGTCGTGAACCAGTACTCTCAGTCGGTCTTGGCTGAATACCTGTCCCTCTCGGGAGGGCTACAGCGCGCTCCTGCACGTGTATTGGTGGAGCCCCGCGTCTGGTTCAATCCGGATCTTCTCAGCTCCAACTACATGGTTCCGGGAGTCGTCGCGATGGTGCTTATGATCATTACAATGACGCTCACGTCTTTGGGAATCGTGAAGGAAAAGGAAATCGGGACACTCGAACAGCTCATGGTCACTCCGATAAAGCCCTACCAATTGATTCTTGGGAAGTTGATCCCATTTACGGTGATCGGTTTTCTGGATGTCACCCTGGTAATCTCCATCGCTCATTTTTGGTTCGAGGTTCCGATGCGGGGTCATATCGTGGTGTTGTATGGTTTATCGGGGCTCTTTATCCTTACCACCCTCGGACTTGGTCTCTTCGTCTCCACGATTTCTCGAACCCAGCAGCAGGCGATGCTCATTGCACAGTTTTTCTTTTTCATGCCCTTCATGTTCCTCTCAGGCTTTACTTTTCCCATCGCCAACATGCCGAAGATCGTCCAGTATCTTACGTACCTCATTCCTCTTCGCTACTTTCTCGAAATCGTGCGTGGTGTGTTCCTGAAGGGGATTGGAATGCGGGAGCTCTGGCCTCACGCGACCATACTCTTCCTCTTTGGCGTCGCGATCCTCGCCCTGAGCGTCCAGCGATTCAAACAGAAGTTAGAATAGCGGATTGCATTTCAATTCGAATTGTGTAAATTCTGCTAATCGTCTAGTCGATCTAGCCCTTATAAGCCTGCGTTCCCGGCGTAGTCAGGATTGAACAGGAAAAAAAGCGAGGGGGGAGACGGAGGGATGAGTTGCAAACGCGGGTCACACCCCCCCTTCTCACGAGGGGAATCGTTCGGCAAGGTGAGGATGTGAGTCGTATGGCAAAGCAATGAAAAGA
>DASWHW010000031.1:0-6496 GCA_036397975.1 Bacteroidota bacterium | reverse complement strand
GCTGGCGATGCGATGCGACGCTCGACAAGCGGCGGTGCATCGTGGTCGATGGTCTCAAGTGGCTATCCACTTCGCGACGTCTGTATTGTGCCCGGGACTCAGGAGGTATGGGCGGTGGGTGACGGGGCTACGTCTCTCAGTTCAATCCTCTTCCATTCTACTGATGGCAGCGCCAACTGGGAAACGAGATTCCTTTCCGGTTTCGAATCATTCTCGGCGGTGAAATTCATCAACAGCCAGCGAGGGTATCTTGGGTCGTCCTCGTTGGGACGCGTGTACCGCACAACGGACGGCGGTGCGTCATGGACAAACGCTTCAACCTCTCCTCCCATGGTGCGCGTGTTTGATTTTGCATTTGGTAGTCCGGATTCAGGTCATGCCGTGGGATCAGGTGGATTGAATGGGAAAATCTCGTTTACGACCAACAGCGGAACAAATTGGAGCACGCAAGCCCAAACTGGAATTCCGTCCCTGCGTGCAGTCGACTTCTATCCCAGCGACCCTAACATTCGGGCTGCCGTCGGCGACTCTGGCTTCATTTTGCAAACAACGAACCTTGGGCAAACGTGGATACCGCGCATCAGTGGGACCACTCGAGATCTTGAAGGAGTTGCGTATGCAAGTGCATCGGATATCTATGCCGTCGGGGATCTGGGAACTATCATTCGTTCCACCGATGGCGGAGGGATGTGGAGCGAGCAATCCAGCGGCACAACGAGCACGCTATCTGATGTTGCCTTCATCAGTTCCGATACGGGTTTTGCCGTCGGGAACAATGGGCTGATCCTTGCAACGACAACGGGCGGAGTGGTTGCCGTTAGTGAAGATAGCCGGAGAGCAGGGATTCCCAAGCAAACCGTCTTGGAGCAAAACTATCCCAATCCCTTTAACCCAACAACAAGAATCAAATATCAAATTCCAAATAGCAACCATGTCACGCTGAAGGTCTTTGACATCCTTGGCAGAGAGGTAGGGACGTTGGTGAATGAGACACGGATTGCCGGCGAACATGAAGTGACATTTGATGCGAATGGTCTGGCCCGCCAGACCGCAGGCGGGCTGGCGAGCGGGGTGTATTTTTATCGATTGCAGACGAGCAACTTTGTCGATACCAAGAAACTGTTGCTTCTGCGCTAATCCCGACCTGCCTGCTCAACGAGTCGATCTATCTAACGATCTCGTAGAGAGTCTTCGACCGGACAGGCAGGCGCCTTTTGTCGGGATTACAGACTGATGTCCTCATCGATTACCCAGACTCGAAGAATGATTCTGCAGCGATAAGACCGTCTGGATCTTACTATATAAAACAAGTGGCCCCGATAATTCTGGGGCTTCTTGCTTTTCCTTGCAACTCTTCTTCCTAATCCCTATTCTCAAAACAGCAAACTCTGTTACGGTTCCTAATCCCGACTAGCATGTCCACTCTTCTGCCAATGAACAACTATTCTCTTGTTCCCTTCCTTTTCATTTCCATTACTTGTCAAACCTACGCTCAGCAACAGTGGACCTTTCTTCTTTCCGTCACCGATGGACAGAGCATGATTACCCTGACGATTGGAATAAATCCCAACGGTACAGACGGGTTCGATGTCGGACTGGATGCATTTGCTCCTCCCCCACCGCCATCCGGATCGTTTGATGCCCGCTTGCGAGTCCCCTCACCTCCCGATGATTATATCACTGACATTCGAAGCAATAGCAATGGAGTGAAAACCTGGTATATGTACTATCAGGCAGGAACGGGTTATGGCCCGGTGGTGATTTCATGGGATTCATCGGCGCTGCCGTCGCCAATGACAATCACAGACAACATCAACGGAACCTTTTTCTCCCAGGACATGAGTATTGCAAGTCGTGTGAGTTCATCGAATGCATTCCTTGGCACCAGCCTACGCATCGTTGCAGATATCACTCTCTCTATAAAGGAACAACAGAAGCCGATGGCCTTCTGGTTGGAGCAGAACTACCCCAATCCCTTTAACCCAACAACAAGAATCAAATATCAAATTCCAAATGACAACTATGTCACGCTGAAGGTTTTTGACATCCTTGGCAGAGAAGTCAGGACGCTGGTGAATGAGACACGGATTGCGGGCGAACATGAAGTGACATTTGATGTGAATGGTCTGGCCCGCCAGACCGCAGGCGGGCTGGCGAGCGGGGTGTACTTCTACAAACTGCGTTCCTCTTCGTTCGTTCAAACAAGAAAAATGTTTTTGCAAAGATAAGTGTAAACAACCATGCGCCAGGCTTGACATTACCCCAGTGAATGGCCATATTTCTTCCAAGGCAAGACTGCGGGTGACCACCCGGGCTTCCTGTTCTCTTCTAATTATGCACGGACCGATTTAATCCACCCTCTTGCGGAAAATCGGCCATGCTATCGATACTCCAAATTCGGGAATCCGGGGAAGCGCGCTCTCCCCCGACCCACAGTCACATAGACACAGTCACGTTCACTTCCAGCGAGGTCTGCTATGCGAATAACTACCATTATTCTATGCACACTGGCACTCACGACGTTTACCTCTGCACAGACGTTTGAGTTCAGCCACCCACTTCCAACAAGTGCCAACATTAATGACGCGTTGATTCTTCCGAACGGGAATTACATTGTTTTTGGAGATGGCGGGGTTGTTGGGCTCTCCACAGATGCAGGATCATCCTGGACTCTCTCATACCCCGATTCGGCGCTCAGGGATATTTATGAGGCCACGTTTGTCGATGACAATATCGGCTATCTCTGCGGAGTCAATGGGATTCTCATGAAGACAACCGACGGCGGGGTGAGCTGGGATCATTTGAACGCACCATCAAGCACGACGTTCTGGTATCTGGATTTCTTTGATGCGGATACGGGAATGGTTGTCGGGAACACGAGCGTCATCCTCAAGACTACCGATGGCGGCACAACATGGTCGTTGAATACACTCACTCCCAGCACAACACTTTACAAGGTTCACTATGTCGACGCCGCGACGCTGTATATCGGAACATTAAACGCCACGCTTGGCCGCTTGATCCGGTCAACAGATTACGGCGCAACCTGGTCAAATGTGACGGGTTACGCTGGCACAGGGACAACGCGCGGAATCTTTTTCGTCGATACAGATACAGGCTGGGTATCCAACTCAGACTATGTTATCTGGAAGACGACGGACGCAGGAGTGTCATTTGCAAACCAGGGAGATTTTGGCACCGGAACAATCTATGACGTGAAATTTCCCGACCCGATGAACGGCATGGCGGTGGGAGGAGGCGGTGACGTGTTCTCGACGACCAATGGAGGAGCTACGTGGAACATGTCCAACATCGGCTACAGCTCAAACGTCTTCAGTCTTGGTATCACCGGGGTTCTGAATAGAGGAGGATTTCCGACAACTCTCGTTGCAGGAGTGAACGGATCAATTGCAACTACGACGGACTGGGGAACAACTTGGACCGGGCACACAACGCAATTGACGCAGAATGATCTTCGAGATGTAGAATTCGCCGATGCTCAAACGGGCTATGCCGTCGGAGGCTCGAGCTTAACGGCCGACAGCCTTGGGGAGATTTTGAAATCCACTGATGGCGGCGCAAGCTGGAGTTTGCTTGGTTATAACCCCGGCCACCGCGCATACAGCGCGCACTGGGTTGATGCAAACACCGGATTTGTCTCGACAAGAGGTCCCGATGGAATCTTCCGGACAACAGATGGAGGAGCAACATTCGAGCAACAGAATCCTGGCGTTGCGTCATCGACCGGCATTTGGTACAAGATCGATTTCGCGGATGCGACGACCGGATATGCCGCAGGATCATCAGGAGCAATGGTGAAAACAACTGACGGTGGATCTTCCTGGACCGAGATTATCGACGGTCACGGAACGTCCGTCATCTACAGCATGCACGTATTCGATGCTAATAACCTGATTACCATCGGTGCAACCTCCAAGGTGTACAAATCAACGGACGGCGGAACAAGCTGGACCCCGCAGACGATTCCCGGAACCAGCACTACCCTGTACGATGTCAACTTCGTCGATCAGAATACTGGATTCATTTGTGGTACAACCGGCCGCGTCTACCGAACCTCTGACGGGGGAACTTCCTGGACGCAGCTGACCACTCCGATCTCGACCACTTATTACACACTGAGATTCCTCGACGCTGATACGGGCTGGGTGGCTGGGACCGGTGGTACTGTTATTAAAACGACAGATAGCGGAACCAGTTGGACAGTTGTTGTTTCAGGAAGCGACAAGATCCTTTATGACATGAACATCTCAAATGGTGCTCTCTGGGCCGCAGGTGCCTCAGGGACAATTCTTCGAGCCAGCATTGGCAGCACAGGTCCGCAGGTTGCATTCTTTGATGACTTCGAATCCGGGACAGGCAACTGGACGCTTCAGGGCACTTGGGGAACCACCACTCTTCAATCACATTCGCCGACTCATTCGCTGAGCGAGAGCCCAACCGGCAACTACGGTGATAATCTGAATATCTCCGCAACCCTCACCACCGGCCTCGATCTTTCGGCTGCATTTGATGCAACGCTCTCTTTCTTCGGGCGCTATGACATCGAGCAGGGTTTCGACTACATGTATGTCGATGCTTCATCAAATGGCGGCACGAACTGGGTCACCCTACAAACATTCGATGGCCAGGATCTCACGTTCCAGGAGTATTCAAATTCACTCGGCGGATTCGTCGGCAACAGCAATGTCAAGATTCGCTTCCGATTCTTTAGCGATGGGGGGTTCAATCTGGATGGCATGTACATTGATGATGTCATGATCACCACTTCAAATATCGACCAGACTCCGCCTCTCATTGTGCATACTCCGCCCGAATACTACCTGGGAACGATCGGCAGCTACCAGGTTGCAGCAAATATTGTGGATGTTTCCGGTATTGCTGCGGCATCGGTGGAGTATACCATCGATGGTGGTACTGTGCAATCGATTTCGGTGGATAGCATCAGCGGCTCGACCTATTATTTCAATATCCCTCCTGCACCTGCCGGTGCTCAGGTGGATTACAGAATCCTCGCTTCGGACAATGCCGGGAATAATGGGATATCCGCTCTCTCCTCTTACATCTCGGGAATTCACCTGGTGTATGATGACGGGCAGGTTGACTTCGTAAATACATTCGCTGCGGGTCAGGGTTGCGCGGTCCGCATCTCGATGCCTACGGGAGTCAGCGGACGCCTTGTCACCGCCCTCATCCGAAATTACACCGACATAAATCGCCCCAACGACTCAATGCTGGTCCATATTTGGGGAAATAGTAGCGGCATTCCAGGGACTGACCTGGTAACGCCGTTCAAGGTCTTCCCGGAGGCAACACTTTCCAATACATCACCGATGACGCGGGTTGACCTGCGACCGTATGCGGCACAGCTCTCAAACCTGACCGGAAACATCTTCATCGGATTCACTGTCCCAATCAATTCGGTGTGGATCACCCAAAGGACTCCGGGCAGCAACAATCGGACACTCACCTTCAACGGCGCAACGTGGACTGCTATAACGGATGATTACCACTTTAGGGCAGTCATCGGGGATACAACAACGGTTGGAGTCACATCCACAGGTGATGAACTCCCTGAAGAGTATGCGTTGCTCCAGAACTATCCCAATCCGTTTAACCCGAGCACCACAATCAAGTATGCTCTGCCTGCACAGAGCCATGTGGTTCTCAAGATCTACGATATTCTCGGTCATGAGATACGAACGCTAGTCAATGGTATCGAAGAGCCCGGGTATAAGTCGGTTCAATGGGACTCGAACAATAACTTCGGGAACCATGTTGCCAGCGGGGTGTACTTCTATCGAATCGAAGCAACTTCGTCCGGTAATATTGCTGGCAGCTTCAGGCAGATGAAGAAGATGTTGCTGTTGAAGTGAAATATCAGTTGTTCAATTCGAAAAGCCCTCGCAAGAGGGCTTTTGTACATCAACCGTCGGAATCGATCTCCAACAACTATTTCTCTGACGGAGGTTTGAATTTCGACATCGCATTTCCCATGGTCGATTTCATTTCGTGCCAGACATTTTCTGCGCCCGCCTTTACCTCATCCCATGCAGCATCGGCTGAAGATTCGATCTGGTCAAGTTTCTTAGCCCCCTCCACCTGTTTGTCCTTCAATATCTTTATCTGTTTTTCGTACTTGACTTTGACGTCGTCTTTCGCAGATGCTGCCTTCTTGCTCAGTTCCTCAATCTTTATTCCCCACCCTTTAGTTGTGCTTCCCATTTATCAGTCAGATCTTTCTTGCCCATGGAGACGACCCCCCTCATATCCTCAATATTTACAAAGTGTTCCCGGGGTTCGTTATCGAATTGTGGCGGATCTCGATTAGCAAAAAGTCAGGTGCGACAACTCTCGTTTGACTGTCATTGCCGTTTACAATAAATTAGATCCACCTTTCTCTCGCCAGCTTCCTGTTCTTCATTTCTCTACTTGTCGGAGAGACGTATGGCAACTGATTCCTTAGATACAACTCTCC
>DASWHW010000030.1:0-4969 GCA_036397975.1 Bacteroidota bacterium | reverse complement strand
ACGAAACTCGGCCGCGCTCGCGACATTGATTAGCATAAGCTCTGTTCCAACTGTCGCCCAGAACAACGCCATTAGCTGGTGGGCATTTGACGCGGGATTTGAGATACTTGCTTCAACTACAGGACAAATAAAGTCGGCGGTTGGCCAAGCATTCGTTGGGCCGACGCGACAATCGCTGAATCAGATCGAAAGCGGTTTCCTTGTCGACACGCTCTTCCGGGGACCGCTGGTTTCCATTGTCGAGGAACCTGACCTCCCGCAAACCTATTCTCTGGGACAGAATTATCCCAACCCATTCAATCCGAGTACGCGGATCCCATTCTCACTGCCGAAATCCGAACGCGTCACAATCGAAATCTATGATCTTCTCGGAAGACTTGTTGCACGGTTGATCAACGAACAAAAGGAAGCAGGCCACTATCAAGTGACCTGAGATGCGCATGGGCAGGCGAGTGGCGTCTATCTCTACCGGCTGCAAGCAGGAAGTTTCACACAAACGAGAAAGTTCATGCTTCTTCGATAGAACTTTTATTTTCCATAGAATTACTTGAGCGGGTCGTTGACGAAGAGTTGACGACCCGCTTCTATTTTCATACTATACTGCATGAAGTCTACTCGATCACTCCAGATCCCAGCAATCGCGTGCCTCCTGATTTTCCTTTCGTGCACACTCCATTCGCAGGAGAAGGAAGGTACCAGGATCGTCATGCTGGGAACGGGCACACCGAATGCCGACCCGGACCGCTCCGGACCTTGCGTTGCCATCCTTGTTAATGGCTCATCCTATCTTGTCGATGCCGGACCTGGAATAGTTCGCAGGGCCGCTTCTGCCGCAAAGAAAGGCATTGTTGAATTACAACCCCAATTCCTCAAGCGTGCGTTCATCACTCATCTCCACAGCGATCATACGCTGGGGCTTCCCGATCTGATATTCACCCCGTGGGTGCTTGAACGCACCGAACCCCTTGAGCTCTTCGGTCCACCTAGACTGAAAGCTATGACCGAGAGTCTCGAAGCGGCTTATAAGGAAGACGTCGATATTCGTATCAACGGACTCGAGCCAGCCAACACGACGGGGTACAACGCTCTGGTACACGAAATAGGGCCTGGGATTGTCTATCAGGATGAACAGGTCACCGTGAAGGCCTTCAAGGTGCATCATGGATCATGGCAGCATGCTTTTGGATATCGCTTCGAAACTCCCGACCGTGTTATTGTCATTTCCGGTGACTGCACACCGAGCGAAGAACTGATTGCAAATGCGAAGGACTGCGATGTGCTGATTCATGAAGTGTATTCGGAAGTGAGATTTCATGAGCGGCCTCCTGAATGGCAGCGCTACCACAAGGATTTTCATACATCGACGGTTGAGTTGGGAGCGATTGCCAATCAGGTGCGGCCAAAGCTTCTCGTCCTCTACCACCAGCTCTTCTGGGGTGCCACCCCCGACGAGCTTGTCAATGAGGTTCGTCGGGTGTATAATGGCAAAGTCATTTCCGCAAACGATCTGGATATCTTTTGACACGCTGGCAACGAATACTAAAAGCCGTCGCTTCTTTTCGCACCTGGCCACTTCTCATCGGGACTCTCCTTCTGGCCTTTGCGCCGTTCATTCCACAATCACATCTCGTCCAAAAGTTCAAGCTGTTCATGAATGGCTCATTGACAAATCCAATCGACATCTTCGATGTGTTCTATCACTCCCTTGGTCTTTTAGTCTTTGCCTTCCGGTTCTATGCGCAAAGAGTTATAGCAGAGAAACAATTGTAATTCGTCAACTCTACCAGGTCGGAGGAGAGTTCAGGAAAGGAGTGCTCTACCTGAACAGATGTGCAGTTGTGCCGATGCGAGTCATACCGTACATTGCGTCCATACGGTCCCCGCTGATTTACTTATGAACCACAACAACATGATACTCTTGTGCGCCGATCTCCGCCACGATATCAACGGGTAAAACACCTCCTCTTCCATCATCTGCTAACCCTGGCGAGCGTGTTTTTCCTTCTTTCTCTTTCAAGCTTTGCACAATCCCTCGTCTTTCATAATTATTCAACCAATGATGGCCTTCTCGCACACAACGTCGGTAGGCTTATGCAGGATCGGCAAGGGTTTCTCTGGATTGTTTCCACCGAAGGGATCCAAAGATTCGATGGAACGGCCTTTACTTCATTCTCAGGAAAGAAATTACCGTATACGACAATCTACGAGATTGATCAAGACAAAGAAGGTAATATCTGGGCAGCGAGCTTGGGTGGACTGCTAAAACTCACAAACGACTCTTTCAGGGTTGTTTGGCCTCCAGAGGCTGACTCCAGTGTTTGGATTCATTCACTGCTTGCGGCTTCGGATACCTCGATTTGGTTTGCGGGTAATCCTGGTTTGTTTCGGATGAAGGGTGGGATCACAGAACACATTACGTTATCGCCGGGACCAATGGATGGAACTATTATTGTCGAGTCGGCAAATGGTAACATCTGGATCAATAGAGAGGATCGTTTGTGGATATGCAACCCGACGACAAGGAAACTGGCCTTCCGGGAATTCACGATCGATGCTCATGCCGAACCTTGGACGATTCTGCCGGACAAAGACTCAACAATGTGGATATTAACAGGTGATAGGACCTTGCTACGATATAGGGACACCACGCTTCTCGGGAAACGAAACAACCTGACTCAGAGAGAGGCCATCTGCCTCGTCGACGACGGTGAAGGTAATCTGTGGATTGGCGGTTGGGACGGCCTCACCCGACTTCCCAAAAACAAGTTTGAAACAGCAAAGCCACATTCATTCAATGAGAAGAATGGTCTACCACAAAGTCTTGTGCTCTGCGGTTTACACGATGGAGAGGGAAACCTCTGGTTTGGAACGAACTCAGGAGGTCTTGTAAAACTCTCCGACCAGCATACCTATTCTTTCTCTCTTCCCTACAAGTTTCGCGGCAACAATAATATGGACGCCGCAGTTGATTCTCAGAATCATATTTGGATCAATTCTCAGGATGATGGTCTGGAAGAAATCTTTCGTGAAGGGGAAAATTGGTACCGTTTCAAACACAAATTTAATTCTACAGAGTCAACTCCGAGATCAATAGCAGTTGATCCAAATGGGCATCTATGGGTGAGCCACGTTAACGGTTATCTTTTTCGCTATTCAGTACAACACGGGAAAAATCGTCCTTCCAGACTCCGAGAGCTTGGTCGAATGCTCCCTGGAAGAGGACTGCCTACCGGAGAACATCATGCGATTACGTTCGATTCGAGCGGGAATCTTTTTCTCAGCGTGCTTCAATACGGTGTTGTTGTCATTGACATGAAAAAGATGAAAGTTGTCTATGCTTTCGATGCGAGCATAAAGAATATTGAGTCGATTCGGGCGATAGAGATAGACCACAATAGGGGTGTCTGGTTGGGCGATTTCTCACGCGGACTTACACTTGTTACGGGTTGGCAAACCGGAAGACTGCACGTCAGGCATTTTACTCATAAGGACGGCCTACCAAACGACGGCATCCGCGCTTTACATGGGGGGAGTGACGGCATGATGTGGATTGGAACACGGTATGGTGGGATTGCAGTTTTTGACGGAAGCCTGTTTCGCCCGATTGCAATGGAGGAAGGAATTAATAGCAATGCTGTCTGGTGCCTCGCGGAGGATACTCAAAAAAGAGTGTGGCTCGGATCCCCAACAGGACTTGAAGCAATCGACATGAGAACTCTCGAACCTCTACCACACAAGACCGAGCTTTCAAGGTATAGCATTGCCGCGTGCGGTACGATTTCAGAAAACATTGTGTGGGGTTTGGGAGGCGGGAGTCTGATAATACACGAACAGGTTGAAGCTCGTAAAAAAGTCAAGCCGCCCCCCGTGTATCTGAAGAATATTATTGTCAACCAAACTCCAATAGACGAAATATCCACTTCCCAACTCTCCTACAACCAGAATAATCTTCGTTTCAGTTTTGTCGGGATCAGCTTTAGAGACGAGAGGGCGATACAGTATCAGACGCGTCTTCTCGGACTTGAACAAGAGTGGCGGGAGCCGACAAGTCTCGGGGAGGCGACCTTCGCGAGCCTCGCATCAGGCACGTATCGTTTCGAGGTAAAAGCGATCAATGCAGCAGGAATGAAAAGTGAAAACGCGGCAACTTTTGATTTCACTATTGCTCCTCCCTTCTGGAAAACCTGGTGGTTTCTCTCCTTGTCCCTCATTGTGGTTATTGGGCTCATTGCCCTTGCGGTACGAGTTCGTGTAAAAAGGCTTCTGGAGGTGGAGCGGATTCGTACCCATATTGCCACAGATCTGCATGACGACATCGGGTCCGGTCTTACCCGCATCGCCGTCCTTTCCGATGTTGCGGCCCGGAAGGCGGTCGGAGAACCTGGTTCGGTTCTTCCCATTCTCGAAAAGATGGGAACCTCCGCGCGAGAGTTGCACGATGCGATGGGCGACGTCATCTGGTCGATTGATCCCGTCCATGATAGCCTTGAAAGCGTTGTTGGCCGCTTGAAGGTATTTGCTAATGAAATATGTGCGGGAGGAGGCATCGAACTGGATTTTTCCAGAGAGGGTGTTATCGATACGCTCAAATTGAATCCACATTCGCTCAGGAGCCTTCTCCTTATTGGCAAAGAGGCCCTTTCAAATGCAGCCACACATTCTCAATGTACTAAGATCGCCGTGCGCTTAGCCGTTGATGGCCAGAGGATTATCCTTTCTGTTGCGGATAATGGGAAGGGCTTTCGCACAGGTCGTGAAGGAGGCAATGGACTGAACAATATGAAACGACGCGCAACAAAATCCGGAGGAAGCATCAACATTTCTTCCGATGAGGGAAGAGGAACTGCCATCGAAGCGCGGATTCCAGCCTGACCGTAACCCGTACATTCGTCCAGTTGCTTTTGGAAAGGTAATGACACAATTTTCACTACAACATCATTCGACCTGAACTTGTCCTCAACCGAAAATA
>DASWHW010000029.1:0-28676 GCA_036397975.1 Bacteroidota bacterium | reverse complement strand
TGAAGGAGTTGAAGGATTTGCAGCCACCGGAAGTCGGCTAACTAGCCAAAGGATCAATTGGATGATCTCTCTGGGTGGGCTGACAAAAATATATTGACGAATTGGTACGAATCCGCACGAGCTTAGAGGTCGGCCCAGCCTTCTGACTGTACTAAAGGGCGCTCGTTTTTTGAATCCTCTCAGTGTTTGTACCTAACCACGTTGTTCAATATATTTAAGCATCACTCTCACTCAATTTCACCATCCGAATGAGTCCTATGATTACTGAGAGAACGCTGAATATCTATGGGTTCGCCAGCATTGCCATAATGCTGCTGCTTCTCGCTCTCGTTTGGCTCCAAGTCGTTCCTACCACATGGTATTACCCTTTGTTCTTCTTTGCAGCGGCCCTCTTCGTTACCAGGCTAGTTCTTCGATTCATCCACGCTCGCCAAAAGTCGAAACTCAGCAAGAAGGAGGATGATGGTAATCCTCCCACCAGCGAATGATCCGCGTTGGCATACTGGGCACTGCCCGTATTGCACGCGCATTTCTTGGTACGCCATTACGAAACGCTGAGATTGTTGCAATCGCCTCACGTGAGGAAGCCCGAGCTGACTCGTTCGCCAAAGAATTTAACCTTCCGAAGAGTTATGGGTCGTACAAGGAACTAATCGACGATCCTTCGATCGATGCAGTCTACATTCCGTTGCCGCAACACCTCCACTGTGAATTTGTGTTGAAGGCTGCACATGCCGGAAAGCACGTGTTGGTGGAAAAACCCGCCGCGTTGTCTATGCAAGAGCTTGAGGAAATGGAGTCCGCGTGTACGAAGCAGCATGTTCTGTACATGGAGGCGTTCATGTATAGATTCAAGCAGATCCACCTGCGGGTGAAAGAGCTGGTTGATTCGGGAGTGATCGGAGAGATCCGTCACGTGGATTTCAACTGGAGCATCAACATTGGAAAGCTCCTCCGGAGTGACTTCCGTCTCGATCCTGAACGAGGCGGTGGAGCGTTGTACGATCTCGGGGTGTATGGGGCAGACTTTCTTCAGTTTCTTATAGGGACGCCGGTGGAAATTCTTAGTTCATTCATTCAGAAAAGCAATACGAACGGCGTCGATCTTTTTTCACACACCTTCTGCAAGGCGGGGGGTGTACTCTCCACGGTAATGTGCGGCTTTACATTGGATGCGAACCATTACTCTATTGGCGGGGAAACCGGTTCCATTTATGTCCCCGGCTCTCTTTCAGGCAGACAGGTGACCAACAAGTTATTCATGCACCTGTTGGTAGATGACGAACGGAAAGAGGAGGTCTTCGCTCCCGAGAATCCATATACGAAGGAGCTGGAGTATTTCGCTGATTGCATCTCGCAGAAAAAAACTCCTGTTCCTGGGTTCATCGAAAGCCGCTCGGTGATGAAGTTTCTGGAGGATGCACGAGCGAACGCGAAGGAATTGTCCGCCCGGATGTAACTTGATTCTCTGTTGTTTGTTGCCTACTATTTGACTGAATTCGTTGAGTTGCGAGACAAAGTCATGAATATTACGAAGAATCATCTCAAGAGACTTAAATCCCTTACGCAAAAGAAGTACCGCGATGAGAATCAGCAATTTCTCGTTGAAGGTATTCGCCTTGTCGAGGAAGCGATTGATTCTGACTTTGAGCTTGTTGAAGCTGTGTACACAAAGGAGTTGGAGGAACATGTTGCTGGTCCCAATCTTCTTCAAAAGGTAAGGACGAAGACAAGTGAGGTCAGCGAAATTTCCGATACGGAATTGAACTCACTGACTGATACCGTAACTTCGCAGGGAATTGCCGTGGTGTTGCGACGAAAGATGTTCGACCCGGAAGTGATGTTTCAACCCAACGGTGCTGCCTCGGTACTTGTTGCTTTCGACAGCGTTGGTGATCCGGGGAATGCAGGGACGATGATTCGTACATGCGATTGGTTCGGTGTGGATGGCATATTGATGGGCAACAATTCAGTAGAGCTGTATAATCCCAAGGTTGTCCGCTCGACGGCGGGCGGAGTGTTTCATCTTCCCATTGCCGAAAACGTCGATCTGCGAACTGCGGTTACCAAATGCAAAGAGCTAGGCTATCGCGTCTATGTTACCGACCTTCAGGGAGAGACGCATTTTGATAAGGTGACCTACGAGCAAAAGTCGTTGATTATTTTTGGCAACGAAGCGTGGGGTGTGAGTGATCAACTCAAGGATCTTGCTGATGTCCGTGTCTTAATCCGCCGGTATGGCGCAGTTGAATCTCTGAACGTGAGTGTTGCGTGTGGTGTTGTCCTCTCTAATCTTCATAAGCTTTTCTGACGAACTTACCATCCTTCATGAAGCTCCTTCCGCCAGGCTTTCGTATCGGGCACTATACTGATGTTCAAAATGCAACAGGATGCACGGTTGTTCTCTGTCCTGAAAAAACGGTCGCGGGGTGTGATGTGCGGGGAAATTCTCCGGGAAGTCGAGAACTTGCGTTGTTGGGGTCGACGAAGAAGATGAACGAAGTGCATGCTATCCTATTGACGGGGGGGAGTGCGTTTGGGTTAGCAGCGGCAGACGGTGTTATGAGGTTTCTGGAATCAAAGAATCGTGGGTATGTCACACCGTGGGGAAGAGTTCCCATTGTTCCTGCTGCCGTTATTTTTGATTTGAATGTCGGATCGTGGTCTGTAAGACCAACCTCGGAAGATGGTTACGCGGCATGTGAGGCAGCATCAACTGATGTGATTGTAATTGGCTCGGTCGGAGCCGGCACCGGAGCAACAGTGGGCAAATGGGGTGGGATGGAAAGCCGAATGAAGGGAGGGATCGGACTTGCTTCTTGGACAAAAGGGGATCTTACGGTGAGCGCTCTGGCGGTAGTGAATGCAGTGGGCGATGTCGTTGATGAGAAGATGGATGTCATCGCCGGAGCGAGGTCGGCGAGTGGGCGATGGAAAGCGGCAGATGATCCCTTGCGTTCCTTTGCACGAACAGCGCAGGTTGATCAGACCAATACCACCCTTGTGGTCATAATGACGGATGCAAAATTGTCAAAAATTGAAGCGACGCTCGTTTCCGAACGTGCACACGATGGCATGGCGAGAGCAATACGGCCGTGTCACACATCCTTCGACGGCGATATTGCGTTCGCTCTTTCTTCAGGGGAGACCGAGGCACCAATGGACAGTATCGCAGAGCTCGGTGCTCTCCTCGTCGCAGATGCGATTCGCTCTGCGGTGCGATCCGCATCTTCGGTGGCAGGGATTCCCGCGCTCGGAGCATCATAGTCGAATCATCTTCAACCTAAGTCAATTGGAATTTTGTGAAGCAGATCATTGAATACCTTCATCGTCTAAAGAATTGGGTCGAGAGTTTTGCCCAGCGGCCCTATGCCCTTTGGGCTCTCTTCTTCATAGCGTTCGTCGAGTCTTCTTTTTTCCCGATTCCTCCGGATGTACTTCTCATCGCGCTGGGAGTGGGAAATCCTCGTCGATCGTTCATCTATGCGCTGGTTTGCACTGCTGGATCAGTGACCGGAGCCTTGCTTGGCTATTACATTGGGTACGCATTCTTTGAGACGATTGGCCAGAAGATTGTTGAGTTCTATGGATTTCACGATCAGTTCGAGAAGGTCTTGCTCCTCTATCGCGAGAATGCCTGGACTGCAATTCTCCTGGCCGGATTTACACCGATCCCTTACAAGGTATTCACCATCGCTGCTGGATTCAAGGAGACGATTGATCTTGGAACTCTTGCACTCGCATCTTTTGTTGGTCGCGCGATGCGATTCTTTCTTGTGGGAGGCCTGCTATACTTCTTCGGACCAAAAATGAAATACTACCTTGATACTCATCTCGAAAAGCTGACGCTTGCGTTAGGTGTTTTATTCGTGCTGGGTATTCTTGCAGTAAAATTTGTTTTTTGAATTAACAAAACCGCTGTTGTCCATTGCCCGTCATCGTTTCCAACATTGTTGAAGTCTGCGTTTTCCGATTCGCATTCGATACGCCGGAGTATCTTCTACTGCGCCGCTCGAAGGATCAGTCCGTCTATCCGGATACGTGGCAGTGCATCAGTGGGAAGATCCGCGAAGGAGAACGAGCTGCGGAAGCCGCTCTGCGAGAGTTTTCGGAGGAATGTGGATTGGTGGCTGAGAGACTATGGGTTGTTCCGCACTGCAGTACCTTCTTTGACGCGCGACGGGATGAAATGAATCTCTGCCCGATGTTCGCGATTCAAGTGATGCCGCAGAATGACCCGCTCTTGTCCCCGGAGCACTCATCGTTCGCATGGCTGCGGTATGAGAAGGCACTTGAGCGTCTGGTGTGGCCCGGTCAGAGCGACGGATTGCGCATCGTCCAGGAGTATCTCCTGGGAGAGAAGTCCGCAGCTCAGCTTGCTCGTCTACCTCTGTAGACCATTTCTTGCTCTTCTAACCATCATTCGTTACCTTTTGTCATTCAATGGGTTACCAATAATTTACTGGAGAAATAGTGAGCGTACTGGTTGTCGGTTCTCTTGCCCTAGACTCAATTGAAACTCCATTTGGTTCAAAGGATAATGCTCTTGGAGGCTCTGCAACATATATCTCTGCTGCAGCAAGTTATTTTACGAATCCCATACGCCTCGTCGGGGTTGTGGGGGGTGATTTTCCCAAGGCGGGCATTGAGTTTCTTGAAGGACGAAAGATCGATCTGGAAGGACTTGAGGTAGTGAAGGGTGCAAAAACCTTTCGTTGGGGAGGGAAGTACCACTACGATCTGAACAATAGGGATACCCTGTTTACGGAGCTGAACGCGTTTGAAAAATTTGATCCAAAAATCCCGCCCAGATATCGGAAGAGCAGGTTTGTCTGTCTGGGGAATATTGATCCCGAATTGCAATTGAAGGTTCTTGATCAAATTGACAAGCCCCGACTGATTGTCTGTGACACGATGAATTATTGGATCGAGGGAAAAATGACAGAACTCCGTCGCACATTGAAGCGAATCAACGTTCTGATCGTGAACGATTCGGAGGCAAGACTTCTTGCAAAAGAGCCTAATCTCATCAAAGCCGCCCGCGCTATCCGCGAAATGGGACCGGGAATTGTCATAATCAAAAAAGGAGAGCACGGCGCATTGTTAATTACGGAGCAAACAGTATTTTCAGCTCCTGCATATCCAATGGAGAATATTTTTGATCCGACAGGAGCCGGAGATACGTTTGCTGGTGGATTTGTCGGTTGGCTTGCAAAAAGCGATGATCTTTCCGAAGACAATCTGAAGCGAGCGGTGATCTATGGTAGCGCTCTTGCCTCGTTTTGTGTAGAGAGATTTGGCGTTGAACGTCTTGCCGATCTCGATTATCTGCAGATTCAGGACAGGTTCAGAGAGTTCCGTGAACTCTCCCGGTTCGATGAAGTAACAGTTTCTCAAATAGCGTGAACATGAAATCAATTGAATGGATAGCCGGTAAAGTTCGGTTCATCGATCAGACGAAGCTTCCGCACGAAGAGGTCTACATTGAAACCTCGGACTACCGGGTAGTCGGAGAGGCAATTCGGCGACTTCAGATTCGGGGAGCGCCCGCGATCGGAGTGGCTGCCGCGTATGCTGTTCTCCTTGCCGTGGATGGACGATCTTCCGATTCTCCGGAAGAAACCCAATCGGAATTCTACGCGGCCATAAATTATCTTTCTCAAACGCGTCCTACCGCAGTTAATCTCTTCCTCTCCCTCAAGCGCATGAGGCGAGTGTTCGAGGAGAACAATACCAAGAATTCCGTGTCGGTCCTTTTTCAATTGCTGCAAGAGGCAAAGGCGATCCACCGGGAGGACGTGGAGGCATGTGAGAAGATAGGAGAGTTTGGTGCTGCCTTGATCGAAGCTGGCTTCTCCATACTCACCCACTGCAATACAGGAGTGCTTGCGACCACCGGCGAGGGAACTGCGCAGGCCATCATTACGACTGCAGCCAAGCAGCAAAAGATCGTTCGGGTATATGTGGATGAGACCCGACCCCTCTTGCAGGGGGCGCGCCTGACGAGCTGGGAACTGGTGAACGCAGGTATCGAGACTATTCTCATAACCGATAGCACTGCCGGATTCTTGATGCAACAGCGCAAAGTGAACGCCGTCATTGTAGGTGCAGATCGAATTGCTGCAAACGGCGATGTCGCCAACAAGGTTGGCACGTACTCGCTTGCGGTTCTTGCCGAGCGCCACAAGATTCCCTTCTACGTTGCCGCACCGACCAGCACCATCGATATTGTGGCTGAGAAGGGTACCCATATCCCGATCGAAGAACGCGATTCCCATGAGATCACGCATATCAATGGGGTTCGCGTAGCGGCCAATGGCGTTAAGGTGTACGCTCCTGCCTTCGATGTAACGCCGAGTAACCTGGTTACCGCGATCATCACGGAGGCCGGCGTGCTCAAGCCGCCCTACAATGAATCTGTTCTCCGTGTTAAGCAGCAAATGATGACGATGCATGCGGGACATCTATGATAGTCACGACTGATGCTCTCATACTGAAGGGTATGAAGTATCGAGAGACGAGCAGAATTCTCACGATGTTTACTCGTGACTGGGGGAAAGTCTCTCTGATTGCGAAAGGCGCCCGTGCCCAGGGTTCTAGATTTTATGGTGCGCTTGATCCGTTGAGTCACGTCCGCATGGTCATGTACAAGAAGGATTCTCGAGATCTTCAATTCCTTTCTCAATGTGACCTCCTCGATTCCCATCGAACCTTGTCATGCTCAATTGAGCACATGCCGTTTGGCCTGGCAGTGATTGAACTTCTCAACATCACCACTCACCAGGACGAAACAAATATCCCGCTCTTCGACCTGACGCTGCAGACACTCCGTGCGATGAACTCTGCAACAAAAAACACTGTTTTAGCGTTATACTACTTTGAAATGAAAATCATTGAAATCTTAGGTTTTAGGCCACAGCTTGACCGCTGCGCAATTTGCGGATTGGGGAGGGAGGAAGATGAGCAATTCACCATGGGATTCGGAGGAATCGTCTGTTCGGGCTGTTCATCGAACGCTGAACTCAATGTTTCGCGCCCCGTGGTCGAAATGCTCAGATACTTACAAAGAACTCCTTCGCCGCAATTGGCTCTTCAACTCGAGTTGTCTCCTTCATTGAAGACAGAGGTGGGAAACGCGTTGCGCGTGTTCTTGCAGCATCATATCGATGGGTTTCGCGGACTGAAATCTGAATCCGTGTTCGCTTCGTTTGTCTAACTATGGTGGGGAGAGTGCACATCAATATTTCATACTGATGGATAACGGCAAATTATCATTATAAAACAATATTCTTTCAGGGAGAGAAGCATATGTCAAAGAGGTCTGTTGTATCTGCTCTTGTACTAATCACCGTGGGAATAGTATTTGGGGCGTTGCTCGTCTCAAATTTCAGTGGCGGAGTGGGTCCGGGTTTTGCGACCGACCAAGATCCGAAACTCGGAGGTCCTCGCCCCCTACAAACACCAGGTGTGGATTTAACGAAAGCCAATCAGGCGTTTGTGGAAATTGCTAAAGCTGTCACGCCAACTGTTGTTTCGATAACCGTTACCTCAACTTCCAAGGGAAGCAATATCCCTCAGGATTTTTTCCACTTCTTCAGTCCGGACGGAAGTACTCCGGAGCCTCAGCCTTCGCAGGGAGCAGGCTCAGGAATCATTATTACCGCGGATGGCTATATCGCCACGAACAACCACGTTGTTGAAGGGGCGGACAAAGGGGGAATTGAAGTCATCTTGAATGACAAATCAAGGTATAAGGCCAAGATTATTGGAACAGATCCGACGACTGACCTTGCGGTAATTAAGATCGAAGGGAAGGGGCTTACTGCAGCAGCAATTGGGAACTCAGACGACGTGCAGGTTGGGGAGTGGGTGTTGGCGATCGGGAACCCGCTCGGATTGAATTCAACTGTCACGGCAGGTATCGTCAGCGCCATCGGGCGTGGTGGTATCGGCGTAATTAGCAGGACTGAAGCGTATGGTATTGAAAATTTCATCCAGACAGATGCAGCGATCAATCCTGGAAACAGCGGTGGTGCCCTGGTCAATATTTACGGAGAAGTGATTGGAATAAATACCGCGATCGCGACGACAAACGCCCGCTATCAAGGGTACGGCTTCGCGGTGCCATCCAATCTGATCAAGGTTGTTGCGCGCGACTTGATCAGAGATGGAAAGGTTCGAAGGGGGTACATTGGTGTATCAATCCAGGCAGTCGATCAAACGATGGCAAAGGCTGTGGGATTGCCAAAGGCCCAGGGTGTAATTGTTCAGAGTGTTGTCAAAGACGGGGCGGCAGAGTCTGCCGGGGTCCTCGAGAAGGATATTATTCTCAGCGTTGACAGTCGCGAGGTGAATCAGGCAAATGAACTTCAATCCTATGTCGCCAGCCGTCGTCCCGGGGATGTTGTAACGCTGAAGCTGTACCGCGATGGAAAGAACATCGAAAAGAAAGTGACGCTCAAACCCAGAAACGATGAAAGTGACGTGATCACTGCTTCGAACAACAAAGATGAAACAAATGAAACCGACAAGGATAGTCCCGAGGTTGCTGACTTTGATAAGCTCGGGATGTCGGTGCGTGCTATGACCGATGGAGAACAAGACGCTGCAAAGGTCGATCATGGAGTCGTAGTTGCAAGCGTGAAGCCGTATAGTGAAGCATTCGAACGAAACATCCGTGAAAAATTGGTCATCCTCGAGGCCGACAATAAGCCAGTTCGATCTCCCAAAGACCTCAAGAAGATTTTCGAGGGGAAGAAACCCGGTGATTCTGTTCTTCTAAGGATGAAGTCTCCGTCGGGGGCGAGTTTCTTCACCGCTGTGGAAATACCATCTCTGTGACGATACGAGAAACGGCCTCAGGAATGAGGCCGTTTTCGTTTGAGCCTGTTCATGAGCTTGATTCTTCGCTCTCAGAATAGTATATTTTTCAGGGTTTTAAGGCTTTCCGTCTCAGGATAGAGAATCATTTAATGGAGGTTTGACTTCAGCTCGCAGGTTCATTCAACTAATAGTGGTGGCAGGCTGAACGCAAAAGTTCTGATCTTGAATCAGAATTACGAGCCGATGAGTGTTATCAATGCGAGAAAAGCCATTGTTCTCCTCTACCTTGGTAAGGCGGAAATGATTGCAGCAAACGATGCTCTCCGGGTTCGGTCAGTGTCCACCTCAATGCCATTTCCTAGCATTGTCCGGTTGTCCGTTTTTGTTCGTATTCCTTTCAAGAAGATCATCCTCTCGCGGAAAAATATCCTTCGCCGCGATTCCCATCGATGCCAGTATTGTGGAAGAAGTGATATTCCTCTGACCATGGACCATGTCATGCCCGCCTCTCGTGGTGGAGAGGACACGTGGGAGAACATGGTTTGTGCCTGTGTCCGATGCAATAACAAAAAGGGAGATAGCACTCCGGATGAGGCACAGATGCCCCTCCGACGTCGCCCGATGAGGCCGAACCATGTAACCTTTATTAGTCATTTTGTTGGCACGCTCGACGAGCGATGGAAGCCATATCTGTTCTTGCACTAGTCCTGCCTTGTGCTGGATATTTTGCTCTCACATGTATTCGAGGAAGAAGAACGGTTGACTCCGAAAAAAACGATTCTCAGTGGGATGCGGCCGACGGGGAAATTGCATCTCGGCCATCTTGTCGGCGCGCTTGAAAACTGGGTGGCACTCCAAAACGAATTTCAAAACTATCATCTGATTGCAGATTATCATGCTCTCACGACGAATCTCGATACGTCACACATTCACCAGAATTCAATCGACATGCTTATCGATTGGCTTGCGGCGGGATTGGATCCAGCCAAGAGTCCGATGTTCCGGCAGTCTCAAATCAAGGAGCACGCGGAACTCCACTTAATTTTTTCCATGTTGATCACTGCTGCGCGGCTGGAGCGTAATCCTGCCGTGAAGGAGCAAGTCAGGGATTTGCATATTGAGAACGTGAGCTACGGGCACCTCGGATATCCTGTTCTTCAGGCTGCGGATATTCTGCTCTATCGCGGGGATCTGGTTCCCGTGGGAGAAGACCAGGTGCCTCACGTCGAGATTGCGCGAGAGATCGCCCGGCGATTTAATTCGCAGTACGGCAAAGTGTTTCCTGAGCCGGAGGCGAAGCTCACGAAGTTTGCGCGCCTTCCGGGGCTCGACGGGCCTGACAGGAAGATGAGCAAGTCCACCGGCAATACCATCTTGCTTGCCGACTCCGCAGAGGAGATATCCAGGAAGATGCGCTCGGCGGTGACAGATCCTAAAAAGGTCCGGAAGAACGATCCGGGAAGACCCGAAGTGTGTCTCGTGTTTACGTACCATCAAAAATTCAACGCGCAGGAACAGGATGAAATAGCCGCCAATTGTCGGAGCGGCGCCCTCGGATGCGTGGAATGCAAAGGACGAATTGCGGGTGCAATCGCTCGACAACTGGAACCGATCAGGGAAAAGAGAGCGTACTTTGAATCTCATTCCGATGAAGTTACGGATATCCTCCGCAACGGGGAGAAAAGGGCACGAGGGAGAGCACAGGAAACAATCGGAGATGTCAGAACTGCAATGGCTCTTGGATAAGGTGAACGGGTAGCCGAATGTACAAAATAAAACTCAATGAGTTCGAAGGACCGCTTGATCTCCTTCTCTTCTTCATCAAGAGGGATGAACTCGATATTTACGATATCCCCATCTCGCAAATCGCAAAAGAGTTTCTCGAATACCTTCATCTGATGTCGACACTCGACCTTGAAGTCGCGGGAGAATTCATCGTTATGGCGGCAACGCTGATGCAAATCAAAGTCCGGATGCTGCTGCCCCGGGATGAAAATACTGAAGAAGAAGAGGATCCGCGTGCGGAACTCGTTCGTCGTCTCATCGAGTACAAGCGATACAAGGAGATGTCCCAGGAGTTCTCCGGAATGGAGGATGTACAGCGGAAGATCTATTACAGAAAGTTTTTTCAGGCCGACGAAAAATCTCTTCTGGATGAAGATGCTGAAGATCTCATGCAGGATATTTCCTTGTTCAATTTAATTGCCGCATACAAATCCGCGATGGATCAGATGCCGAAAAAAGCTATTCATGAGGTTCGCCTCATGAACGTGTCGGTCGATGAGCAGGTCGGATTTACAATGGACTATCTTCGCGTCCACGGCGAGACGTCTTTTCTCCAGCTCATCTCCCATATGTCGGAAAAAGTGAGAGTGATTGTGACCGTTATTGCGTTGCTTGAATTGATGAAGAACAAACTCATTTCACTTCATGCAATGGAGGGAAAGAATGATTTTCTCATTCGTTCTCACGCTCAACATCAGGTGGAGATCGCATTTTGACGATGGGAAACGCTCAGCATTTCTCCGGCAATCCTTCACAAAATAGCATTATCGAGGCGCTCATCTTTGCTTCGGATGAGCCGTTGTCGCCAGCGCAGATCGTCGATATATTTGGGATTCTCATCGAGGGAGAGCGAACCCACCGGTTGACGCAAGAAATAGTGCTTCGTACTGTGGATGAGTTGAACGCTGCGTATCAGTCCACCGGAAGACCATTCCGAATTGTGCATGTGGCAGGAGGATATCAATTCGCGACGCTGCAGGAGTATGCAATCTGGTTGGGGAAAATGCTTCGCGAGAGATCCCGCCGAAAGCTCTCCGTCTCCGCATTGGAGACACTCGCCGTGGTCGCGTATAAGCAACCGGTCACGAAACCCGAGATCGAGTCGATACGAGGTGTGAACGTGGACTATGTTTTGCGAACGTTGCTGGAACGAAATATGGTAGCGATTATCGGCCGCGCAGCCACTCCGGGTCGTCCTCTTCTTTATGGAACAACAAAGCAGTTCTTGAAGCATTTCGGAATCAATGACCTTTCCGATCTTCCGAAACCGCGAGAGATTGATGAACTTCTCGCGGAGGCAGAATTTGAGGTGGAAAAGAGACTGCTAAAGGAATTGGAAGAGAAGACGCAACGGTCTGCCGATGGAGAGCTTGGAAATGTTCTTGTGGATGAGGAGGGGACGTTGGAAATTCCCGGTACCGTTGATCCAGAATCCGAGAACCGGGAGACAGGTGATGGGAAAACGTCCTAGGTCGGAGGTGATCGAGGCCGTTCGGCTCAATCGCTATTTGAGTATATGCGGTGTTGCTTCACGACGGAAAGCGGACGATCTGATTGCGGAGGGAAAGGTAGAAGTGAATGGCAGCCGGGTTCGCGACTTGGGGACAAAAGTCCGTCCGGGACATGACCACGTTGCCGTCGGTGGAAAACAGGTGGTGCAGGTTCATGATCATCTGTATATTGTGTTGAACAAGCCGAAAGACACCATCACTACAGCTCATGACGAGCGAGGCAGAACTACGGTGATGGATGTTCTCCATTCCAAGAGGCGCGTTTTTCCGGTGGGGCGACTCGATCGTCATACCACAGGTGTTCTTCTTCTTACCAGCGATGGTGATTTTGCCAATCATCTGATGCATCCGCGGTATGAAGTATCAAAGATTTACCACGTCACCTGTGATCAGCCGGTCGCACCGGAGCACATAACAGCGCTGAGGAATGGAGTTCGTCTCGATGATGGTGTTACTTTTCCGGCGAGGGTTTTCGTGAGCCCGAAAAGTAAAGGGAAGGAACTCGACGTGGTGATCTCCGAAGGAAAGAACAGGCAAATTCATCGTATGTTCGAATCCCTCGGATATATCGTCAAGAAGTTGGACAGGATTGCTTATGGCCCCGTAACAATCAAAGGACTTCCCCGGGGTGCAAGTCGACCTCTCACCAACGACGAACTGCGAAAACTGAGGGAGATCTCGGGAGTTGAAACGACTTCCCTGAATTTTGTCAAACACAAAATGAACAAATAAGAACCATCCAAACCATGAAGTATTATCTGATAGCGAATCTTTTCATACCAACCCTCCTCGTTGCACAGACTCTTCCAGACGTACATCCGTTTGATGTCGAGGCGGATTATGCACGTTTTAGGGGAAGCGTGAATGAGAAACAGTATGTGGAAGTGTACTATTCCATACCACAAAAAACGCTTCTGTACACGACTGCAGACGGAACAATGACAGCAGAAGCGGTTCTGAGCCTCTTCGTAACAAAAGGTGACTCCGTTGTAGCGGGACAGCGATGGCGAGTTCCTCACACGAGGCAGGATACCGCGGCGATCCAGAACGGGATCAATCTTATCGGTGTTGCTGGAGTTGAACTTGAAGCGGGCGACTACCGCATCACGGTAATCGGTCAGGACATGCACGATCTCACGCGCGTCGATAGTGTGCGAATGCAGTGCAGCATTCTGCCGCTGGCGGACGGGATGGTAATAAGTGATCTTGAACTTGCATCCGTCATCCGCCAAGGAGAGAAAGGCGGACCTTTCTACAAGAATACGCTGGATGTCGTTCCCAATGTAACAGGCATTTTTGATGAAAGCCAGATGTGTTACCTCTATGGCGAAGCATACAATCTGTTGGAGGGGAATGATTCAAGCGATTACACGCAGAGGCTTCTGGTGATTGATGCTGTCGGACGAGAGGTCATTTCGAAAGAGCGGGTACGGAAGCGATCGGCCGAATCAACAGTCATTGTGGAGAGCATTCCTGCCTCGAAACTGAAGATGGGAACGTACACTATTGTACTTTCCTTCCTCGGTAAGTCAGGCTCGCCGCTTGTTTCATCATCTAAAAAAATATTTGTGTATAACCCTACTTCCGGCATTGACTCCTCGCTCTTTGCAGCTGCTCCAACCGCGTTCATCGATGATTATGCGGGCTTGAGCGAGGAGGCGTTGGATCTTGAGTTCGACCAGGCACGGTACGAGGTGAATTCAAGAGAAAAGGATCAGTATAAAAAGTTCGTTGGCAGGGAAGCCAAAGCCCGTTTCCTGGCAGAGTTCTGGGCTCATAAACCTCTTGGGTTTAAGGAGGAGTATTTTCGCCGTGTGGCATATACGAATGAGAACTTCCGATCGCTGGGGCGGAAAGGGTATAACACCGATCGCGGACGCGTGTATATTTTCTATGGCCAACCAGATGATATTGAGCGGCATCCGAATGAAGCGGAAGCTCGTCCTCATGAATTATGGACGTACAATAGTTTACAGGGCGGGGTCTTTTTCGTTTTTGTGCAGCGATCTCAGGGCTCAGATTACCAACTTGTGCATTCAACACACCGCAACGAAATTCACGATGACAACTGGGAACGACAAATAATAGTTCGTTGATGAGGGTATACTATGCGCCCGTACATGATGTATGCTATTCTTGCCGGGTTGGCGTGGGGAGTGGGTGGTTATTTTGAAAAGACCGGTTTACGGGCAATCGGTATGCCCCCAATCGCCGGGATTACGTTGCGAACCGCCGTTGCGTTGTGTGTTTTGGGTTTGTTTTCCATTCCTGCATGGCGCAGTGTTGGCCAACCGGATAACATTCGCGCATGGTTGATGATCCTCATTGGGGGAGGGATCGTTGCAGGTAGTTTGGGGATGTGGAGTTTCTACGCATCTCTTTCCACAACGGAGAATCTCGGCGTCACTCTGGCAATAGCATTTGCATTCTCCCCCATTGCGGGAACAATCCTTGGACTTTTCCGCGGTGACCAGCATATCGATCTTCTCTCGGCATGCGGTCTCGTGGCAATCATCGTCGGAATTGTCCTCCTGCAGTTATCCCACCGAACTCCAAGTCCAACTAGTTAACGCAACGCCGTTGTATGTTCTCGGTTGATTTTGTAAATTCATCGAGTCATGCGGCGTCTGATTCAAAATCAAATTGAATATTTCCTGTTTCGCTGCCTACTTCTGTTCGCACGTTCGCTTTCATTCCGAGCGACGCACCGTGTTGGAACGCTGCTAGGTTCACTAGCGTTTGCGACCGGCTTTCGAAAGCGCGTTACTCTTGATAATCTCGGTCATGCTTTTCCTGAAAGCACGCCAGAAGAAATTCGGACGATTGCACACGGAGCCTATGAGAACTATGCCATCTCCCTTGTCCATATGCTTTGGGCCAGCGGGCAATCCGAGTCGATGCTGAAGTCGAAGATCAATCCAACTTCCCTTGACACGTTTCGAGCAATCGTCGACCGGGGCAAAGGAGCCGTGTTGCTGTCTGCCCACTTCGGCTCGTGGGAACTTATCCCGCACTCAGTGAGGCTTTTTCTGGAACATCCGCTGGTCATGATTGTGCAGCGGCAACGAAATGGAAGGATTGATGCGGTGGTTGATTCGATAAGGAAACGGCACGGCAACAGTACCGTGCCGATGGGTCCATCAAGCAGGGGACTTCTCACCGCCCTTCGTGAAAAGAAAATCGTCCTGATACTCGGTGACCAAAGCGGTCCCAAGGAATCTCCGTTCATCAACTTCTTCGAACGTCCTGCTGCGACGCACCGAGGTGCTGCGGCCCTCTGTTTGAAGACTGATGCCCCGCTGATTTTCCTTATTCTTATTAGAGTGGAAAATGGGACGTTTGATCTGCATTACGAAGAGGTGGACAGATCAGGACTGGAGAGATACACTGAAGAGAATGTCACCGAGCTGACACGGAGGCATACCGCCCTTCTGGAAGAACAAATTCGTCGTCACCCGGAACAATGGCTGTGGATGCACAAACGGTGGAAGCATACGGAATATTACCGGAAGAGGAACGAAACGAACGAGGGTGCAATCCCCGTTGAATCCTCCGACGGGGAGCGAGTCTGAGAATGCCCCCCCGGAACGTTCTCATTATCCAAACCGCTTTTATTGGCGATGTGATCCTGACGCTGCCCCTTGTTCAGTCGCTCCGAAAAAGTTTCAAGGACTTAAACGTGTCCTTTCTTGCTATTCCATCTGCCGCAGGGGCACTCCTCAATCATCCTGACATTAATGAAGTTCTTCTGTATGATAAGAAGGGTGCAGAAAAAGATCTTCGAAGCGCCATCCGACTGGTGGGCAAAATGCGAGATCGACATTTTGATGCTGCGATAGTCCCGCATCGCTCTCTCCGTTCGGCCGCCTTGGCTCGTTTCGCAAAGATTCCTGTCCGCATTGGCTTTTCTACGAGTGCGGGGAAATTTCTTTTCACTCGGGTGATAGACTACAAGGGGGAAGAACACGAGACGAAGAGAAACCTCAATTTGCTGGCAGGATTAGACGTAGAGATTCCCGGCATCGAATTGCCGAGAGTCTATCCGTCTGATGCAGACAACAAATGGGCGGGGGAGATGATCGACGGTTTCTCCGAGGAACCTCTTGTCGCTGTTGCACCCGGATCGGTCTGGAATACCAAACGATGGCCAATGGATCACTACAAACAGTTGGTCTCAATGCTGGCGACCGAAGGAATCAATGTTCTTCTTCTGGGGAGTGAAGAAGATGCACAACTAAGTGGAGAGGTTGCGAAGGGCTTGGGTAACCAGGTGATCAATCTTGCGGGGAGAGCAACTCTGCTCCAATCAGCTGCGTTAATGCAGCGATGCCGCGTGGTCGTTTCCAACGATAGTGCCCCGATGCATCTTTCGGTGGCTGTCGGGACGCCTGTGGTCGCGGTGTTTGGAGCGACTGTTCCGGCCTTCGGCTTTGGTCCGCTGGGTCCGCAGGATGTTGTCGTTGAAACCCAAGGTCTTGCCTGTCGCCCGTGTAGCATTCACGGTGGCGAGACTTGCCCCATCAAGACCTTTGTGTGTATGAATACGATTTCCTCTTCAGCGGTCTACGAGAAGGTCATCTCCATTATCACCGGGGTGAGGACCTACGCATGATGGCGACAGTTGTTGAGATACATCTCCCTGAATTAGATGAGCAGATTTTGGAACACGCGTCAGTTGTCATTCGAGCAGGCGGAATAATCGTCTATCCGACAGAAACACTTTATGGGATCGGTGCGGATGCGCTCAATGCAACCGCAGTAAGGAAAGTCATCGCCAACAAAAAAGAGCGAGGGAAGAAACCAATCGGCGTTATTGCAGGAAACCTTCAACAGGTATCGATGGTTGCCGCGTCGGTCAATTCGTTTGCCCGAATGTTGATCGACAATCTGTGGCCGGGTCCTCTTACGTTAATCTTTGATGCAACGCCGATTGTTCCCCCAGAGATCACTGGCGACACCGGAACGATTGGTGTCAGAATACCATCGAACAATTTCTGCTTAGCGCTGCTGCGCAGAACCGGTTGCGTGTTGACGGCGACAAGTGCAAATGTCTCCGGCACGATGCCGGAAAAAAGCATTCAAAAGATCCAGGCATCGCTGGACGGTCCAATTGATTTGTTTATCGACGCCGGCATTCTGAAAGAGGGCAAGCCCTCGACCGTACTCGATGTTCGGGGAACTGATCCCGTGTTGATACGCGAAGGGGCCATACCATTTCAGCAAATTCAATCCTTACTGCGGACTGCTTAATGAGAAAAATCTTGTTCCTTGTGTGTTTCGGTTCTTCTGTAGGTTTGGCCGGTGTCTCATCGATAGAAAAGACGCAGACATTCCGAGACCTAAGCAGTGAGGCTGTGGTAATGCACATTGCTGCCCATCCTGACGATGAAGATGGCGCGACAATCGCCTATATTCGGAGACACGTCGGTGCAAAGGTGTACACCGTGTTTCTTACCCGTGGGGAAGGCGGACAAAACGAAATCGGGGCTGAACTGTATGATGAACTCGGGGTGATTCGAACTCGTGAGACAAGAGAAGCGGCTCGCATTCTAGGGTCAATTCCGCTCTTCATGAATTTTTCTGATTTTGGTTTTTCGAAAACCGCAAGTGAGGCCTTCGGTAAGTGGGGTGGACCCTCGGAAGTGCTGCGTCGGGTTGTCTATGCGATTCGGAAGTATAAACCCGATGTTCTCTTCACAAACTTCAATACTGTGAGTGGCCACGGACAGCATCAAGTCGCAGGCATCTGTGCGATCACGGCCTTCGATGCGGCGGCAGATAGCACAATGTTTCCTGAGCAGTTGCGGCTACCCGGCCTTACCCTCTGGCAGCCACGCAAGGTTTACGTGCGGCAATTCGGCTCTGGGAAGGGAGATGTTGATGTGGTTGTCCCGATTGCTGCCATCGACGACCTAAGCAAGAAGTCATACCTCGATGTCGCTGCTGAAGCACTGCGCAACCACAAGTCGCAGGGCATGGATAAGGTGGATCTTTCCCGATTCACCAGAACCTCCAACGGGTATAATCTGGTCAGACAAAACAGCGTCTATCTCCCCGACAGCACTTCGTTCTTTGGCGGCATCGACCTTTGGCGGGGATTCAAGAATTCTGCTTTTCTTGACCTGAAAGATTTTATCCGGTCATTTGTGCCCGACATGAAAGTTGACACAGTTCTCCACCGGGTATCCATTGCCCAAGAAATGATCCGTGCTCTTCCGTCTCCAGCAACCCCGTTCGAAAGCCGCGTTGTGGCTGAATGGAAAAATGAACTTGTTTCTCTTGTCCTGGCAGTCTCGGGCGTTCATTGCGAGTTAAGTCTTGCGGATAGTGTGGTTATACGAAACCAGGATGTGGTTTGCACCATTCAAATCTTCCCTGAAGAAAATTCCAATCTTTCGATTTCGGATGTTCGAACGCGGGTCACTTCCGCCTTAGGATGGACTATCAATGAACGGCCGGGTGTTGCACCGGTCGTGACACCAACAAGGCATGAGCGAGACTTCCTCCTTCGCGTCGGGGGAAATGCCTTCTACACCATCCCGCGGGCAACATATCAATATGCTCCTGTTGAGTGGAACCAGGATATCAACGCTGATGTGTCATTGCGCCTGAACAGATTTCCATTAACCTTGTACAACTTCCTCTCTCCCGATATAGCTCCCGAACAGGTAATGAAAGTCACTCCCTCAATAGTCTGGATTGAACCGTCGCGAGAAAAGCGGAGAGTTGACCTTGATGTGGAGGTGCGAAACTTCCTTCCAAAGTCGATGACGGGAACCGTAAGCGCCACAGTTCCTGATGGCTGGAAGTCAACACAGGGCAAGTTTAGTATCACAGACGAAGACGGCGTGGCCAGAATGAAGATCTCTGTAACTCCTCCGAGCGGCGTTTATGAGGGAGAATATCGCGTCCGGGTGAAAGCAGAGCACTCTTTTGAGGATGTCCGGATTAAAGTGCAAAGGGTGTCGGTCGCGAATGATATTGAGGTAGGGCTGGTGACGAGCTTTGAAAACACCATCGAAACCGTTTTGCAGGGCCTCGGTGTTTCGTATCAACTACTTAACGATAAGTTTCTTGAAAACCTTGACCTTCTTCAATTTACTTCGATAGTCGTTGACATCCGTGCATACCTTGTCAGAGACGACTTACAGAAATTCAACAGCAGACTCTTGAAATATGTCCACGACGGAGGAAATCTTATTGTCTTCTACCAGAAGGACCAAGAGTGGAAGGAATCGTACGCGCCATTTCCTTTCAGCCTAAGTCGCGACAGAGTCACGAACGAAAATGCACCGATCGAGATTCTCAACGGCGGGCATCCACTCTTCACCAAGCCGAACCTCATCGGGAATTCGGCATGGGAGGGATGGGTTCAGGAACGGGGATTATACTTTCCCACAAACGTTCCTCAAGAGTATGAGCGAATGCTTTCCAGCAATGATCCTGATGAAGAACCACTTACGACCGGATATCTCGTTGCCTCGTATGGGAAGGGATCATACATCTATACTTCCTACGTCTGGTACCGGCAGATGAAAGAAGCGCATCCAGGTGCGATAGGGTGTTTCGCCAACATGATATCGTATCCTCGGTCCCGCACTAAATGAAATCTCCCGAAAACTTTCCAAGAATATGTTTTCCAGCGCAAGCAATTCTCTACTGCGTCTTGATGTTTTTTTCTTGCCGGGATTCGTCGAAGCGCACTGTGGTGGTTTATTCGCCACATGGCAAGGAGATGCTCTCTGCATTCGAGCAGCGCTTTGAGAAAGTTTATCCGGAGATCGACGTTCAATGGCTCGACATGGGTTCTCAGGATGCGTATGATCGCGTGCGGACTGAGCGTAATAATCCTCAGGCAGATATTTGGTGGGGAGCACCCGCCACGATGTTTGCCACAGCGGAGGCTGAAAGCCTGCTTCACGCCTATAAGCCACAGTGGGATTCACTCGTTCCAAGTGATTTTAAGAGTCAGAACGCGATGTGGTATGCAACGCAACTGACTCCCGAAGTGATTATGTACAACTCGCGCATGTTGAAATCATCAGAACTGCCGGTGGACTGGGATGACCTTCTGAAACCCGAGTGGCGCGAGAAGATCATACTCCGCTATCCCCTTGCCTCGGGAACGATGCGAACGATTTTTTCTGCGCTGATTGCCCGCGAAGAGAAGAGAACCGGTGACGTTGATTCAGGCTTTGGTTGGCTTCGGCAGTTGGATGCAAACACGAAATCGTACGCCGGAGATCCAACGCAACTCTACCTGAAGATTGCAAGAGAGGAGGCTCCTCTTTCAATTTGGAATCTCCCTGATGTCGTGATCCAGAGGTCGATCAATGGCTACCCGTTCGGCTATGTGATTCCGAAGAGCGGTACACCGCTGATAACCGATTGCATTGCGTTGCTCAAGGGATCACGCCATCGCGAGGATGCTATTCGATTTTACGAATTTGTTACCACCCGGGAAAGCATGTTGCTTCAGGCCGAGAACTTCTTTCGCATTCCCACGCGGACTGATATCGATCCAACGGCGTTGCCGGAGTGGATTTCCTCCCTTCATTTGATTCCGATGAAGATCGATTGGGCATACCTGGCCTCCCATGAGGGTCGATGGATGAAGCGCTGGGAAGAAGAAGTGAAAGGCACCGGCAAGGAACAGGCAGTCAACCATCCCTAAGTAGTCATGTCCGCAGTCTCCATCGTTGGTGTTACAAAGGTGTTTGAGAAAACACGCGCCGTTCATATAGAACGCCTGGATATCCCGTCGGGCCAATTCTTCTCGATCCTTGGTCCAAGCGGATGCGGTAAGACCACCTTGCTCCGAATGATTGCTGGATTTGAATCTCCCTCCTCAGGGCGTATCCTCGTGAACGGTGAGGACATCACCGAGAAGCCACCTCAGGATCGGGGGATCGGGATGGTGTTTCAGACGTATGCCCTCTTTCCACATATGACTGTATTCGGGAACGTTGCTTTTGGGTTGGAAGTCCGGAAAGTGCAGAAAGAGGAGATTCGGCGTAGGGTGCGGGAGGCATTGGAAGCCGTTGACCTGGTGCGAAAAATCCACGAGCAGGTTCCCCGACTCAGTGGTGGAGAGCAACAGCGAGTCGCGGTCGCCAGGGCTCTTGTCCTCCAGCCCTCCATTCTTCTGTTCGATGAGCCACTCAGTAACCTTGATGTTTCTCTGAGAGTAAAAACTCGCGAAGAGATCCGTGCGCTTCAACGCCGCACGGGGATTACGACGGTGTACGTCACACACGATCAAGAGGAGGCGATGAGCCTTTCCGACCGAATAGCGGTAATGCGCGATGGAGCGCTGGAACAGGTTGGTTCCCCCGAGGAGGTTTACGAACAACCGGTCAATCCTTTTGTAGCGAGGTTTCTTGGCGGTGCAAATCTGGTGGAGGGACATTATACGGACAAGCGCTTTACCGCCGGAAAGTTTGTAGTGAACGTGCAAGGATTGAGCGAAGTGCCCGTGGGGAACGCCACTCTTTCAATCAGGCATGAGGCGATTATCGTCCTCTCACAGAAGAACGCAGGAACAATGTCAGCCGTCGTTCAGGAAAAGGAGTACCTCGGGTTTACTACGAACCTCATTCTCTTGCTGAATGGTTTAGAAGTTCATTCATCGATGGTGAGTTCCACATTTTCCAACCATCTCCTTGTTGGTGACACCGTATGGATTCGATTCGACATGGACATGGTGAAGCTCTTTCCCGGATGGTGGTCTTGAAATCATCTTCTCCAATTTCAATTGTTGTTCCCATTGCAATTGCCGTGGCCGTGATTGCCGGATACGTTCTTTATCCCTTGCTTGCGATGGCGCGTGAAAGCCTCACCGTCAATGGAATACTTTCGCTGCAGAGATATCTGGAACTTCTGTCGTGGCACAATGCCGGTTTCTGGGAGGCGGTTAGGAATTCGATTGCCGTTTCAATTGTGACAGTTATTTTGAGTGGTGTTGTCGGAACCCTATTTGCTGTTACGCTGACGCAATGCGATTTTGTCGGCAAGAAAATTATTTCAGCGTTGGCAGTTCTTCCAATTGGACTGCCACCCTTGGTGGGAGTTATTTCATTTCTCTTTGTATTTGGAGAAAGCGGGATCATTCCGCGTCTGCTTCAGCAGATGTTCATGTCCGAAGAGTCCATCTTTGGCGTCGATGGTTTTGCCGCGATCCTGATGGTTCATGTATATTCGTTTTACGTCTATACCTACCTGTTTCTCCTGCCGCCTTTGCGGAATATCGATGGCTCACTCATCGAGGCTGCGGCCAGCGTGGGAGCAGGGGCCTGGACGACGTTCCTTCGGGTCATCCTTCCTGAAATCCGCTCTGCTCTCACGGGGGCTGCTCTGCTGACATTCATGGCAAGCATGGCTTCATTCACCGCGCCTTTCCTGTTTGGTGGAGATAAGCGCTTTTTGACCACGCTGATCTATTCAACGAAGCTAAACGGCGACATTGAACTTGCTGCCGCACAATCAGTCCTGCTTGGCATCGCATCGGTCATGTTCTTTTTTTTCTTTCGACGCACGGCTTCCACGAGCACAAGGGCTGCCAAGGGTTCCAGCCGAATGGGAAAGATCGCAATCAGATCACTGTCCCGGCGTATTCTCATCGTGGGAACCGTAGCACTGTTTGTCTTCGAGTTGCTGCCTATCCTCACGATTCTCCTGATCGCCTTTGCCAAAGAGGGTTCCTGGACATGGCAGATATTTCCAACGGCATACACGCTGGAAAATTTTCAGAAGCTCCTTTCTGACGCCCATGTATTTGAACCGATTCTGAACAGCATCATGATGAGCCTTCTGACCTTGGCGTTCTGCCTTCTGGTGGGGGTGACCGTTTCGTATGTTATTGTGCGAGGCTCACTCGGTCGCTGGAGGACTCCACTTGAATTGTTGGTCAACATTCCGTTTGCTTTGCCGGGAACGATCATTGCCATTGGACTTCTCATCGTCTTTAATTCATCCCACGTTCTTGGGGGATTTGCGGTTCTTGTGGGAAGCTTCTGGATTCTGCCCATTGCATATTTCGCGCGTTCGTATCCTCTCGTCGTCCGTTCCACCAGCGCAGCGCTCGAAACGCTCGATGGATCGCTTGTTGAGGCCGGGGCCGCTCTGGGTGCAAGCTTCTGGTTGCGCTTGCGGAAAGTTGTCCTTCCGCTGATTGGCCCCGGGATTATTTCGGGTGCGTTGTTGGTCTTGATTGCGTCGCTGGGAGAGTTCGTTTCATCTATTCTGCTGTACTCGTTCAATAATCGACCGATTGCCGTCGAGATCCTTTCTCAAATGCGGATGTACAATTTCGGTGGCGCCGCTGCCTATTGTGTGTTTCTTCTTTTGCTGATTCTTGCTTGTGTTGGGGGAGCATCATTTGCAACTTCACGTTTGGAACAAAAGCTCGGGGCGAAGTAAGAGGACGTTGCCTTGAAAGCCATTCGGCAAATGCGTATCTTTGTTGTCCGAATTGTCCAGAAACGCGCCTGTAGCTCAATTGGATAGAGCGTTAGCCTCCGAAGCTAAAGGCTTCGGGTTCGAGTCCCGACAGGCGCACTCGGTCATTCTTCGTATCATCAAAAGGAATCATGAATCATGCTTCGTGCGCAAAAAAAACTCTCTAAACGAGAACTCAAAGAAGATCCTCTTATTACCACCTATGCGAAGACGGTTGCGTTCTACGAAAAACACAAGAAACACATCTCGACTTCACTTCTCGTTATCGGACTTCTGGCACTTGCCGTTGTCTTTTACACGAATAACAGGAAACAAAACAACGAGCGTGCCTCACTGCAGCTTGCCCAAGTGTATCAGTTGTTCGACAATGGTCAGTATGAAGCGGCTATCAACGGGGTTCCCGAGAGAAATATTGTCGGGCTAAAGGATATCGTTGCGAACTACGGGAGCTCGGATGCTGGAGAAATAGCGACGTTTTATCTTGCAGATGCGTATGCACGCACCGGGAAGTACGAATTGGCTCTGGAAAAATTTGACGACTTCAGCCCCGCCCACACATTGCTCGCCGTTGCTCGTTTGGCTGGAATCGCCGGGGCCTACGAAGGATTGGGAAAATACGACCAGGCGGCGGAAAACTTTCAGAAGGCCGCGAACAAGAACCCGGATGACGTCCATGTTGCGGAGTATTTGAGCAATGCCGCCCGTAATTATGGTTTGGCAGGGAGCAGGGATCAAGCTATTAACCTGTATAAGAAGCTCAAAAAAGACCATGCAACGACCACCTTTGGACGAGAGGCTGACAGACATATAGCCCGTCTCACTGCATCCTGATCGGCTTTCGAATTGCTGAATCCGGGATGAACGGCGTTTCACTCCAGTAGCAACCTTCGCAACTTTTTCACCGCCACAACGAAGAACACAACTGTACGGGAGGATCGTATCAATCCCCCCGGTTTCCTCTATTCCATTTTGAAGGGTTAAGAACATCATCGGCTCCACGATAGACAAAACTGGATTTCCTTCCATCGGAGAACAGACATCGCGGCGTGGGGGTCGGACATCCCGGATCCGACGTGTTGTCCTCGCGATGGGGTCGATCATTCTTATCCTCGCCGTTTTTATCATTGATGTTATCCGGAAAGCAGTCGATGTTGAGAGCAGTGGACTCGGTGTCCTGAGAGACGTCTTCCTCCTTCTTGGATTTGTTCTTCTGTTGATCTTGCTCGAGCAGTCTACCAGAGGAAAACGCTTTCCTCCTCTCCGCATCCTGGGACTGCTCCTCATCGCGTCCGGTATTGTGGTCATCCTGTCCGCCGTTCTTGCAACGGGTGTCTCGGACAATTTCGACATCAAGGGTAATGACCTGCTGCCGCTTGGTTTTGACGCGCTCTTTGTAGCGTTCCTCCTCGGCCTCACTCTTGGCTTGTTTACTACCGTGTTGATGAGAGGGTTGCGTGAATTGGTGCTGTTCAAACGGAGGAAACATTCCCGTCGAAACCTGATCGCGTTTTTTGTGATTCTTACCGCCACCGGCATTGTTGCATTCTGGCTGAAACCGTTGGAAGAGAATACGCTCATGTCGGTTCTCTTTTTTTGTACGCTCGGGCTTGCCGTCATGAATTCATTCCGTCTCTCGTGGATTATTTACCTCACGAAGCGGGAAAAAGTAATCACGCTCATCTATTCCTTTTTCCTCTTTCTCTCCTTTGTTATCCTGAATGTCCTCCTCAACAATAACACGTTGATCAGTCATTCCTTGCTCTATTTTTCCGACATCCTTGCGAAGATTATTGTGTTGTCGTGTCTCTTCGGCAACATGTATTTCGGTATGACGTTCGTCAGCACACTGTTCCATCTTCCAACGGCAGAAGCGTTTGACCGCAAGACGACTGAGGTCACGTCGCTGCACAACCTTGGACGGCTTGTGACACAGGTGTTTGATTTTCATGATCTGGTGGAGACCGTTACCACCATGACGCTCCAAATCTGCGAAGGTGGAAGTACGTGGCTGGAGCTTATCCATAGCGAGAGTGTTGGCACTCAGCCGGATGCGAAAGCATACATTGCAGAGGTTGTTGCGACGAAAAATATTTCGCTGGAAGAGATCGACAAGATTATGCTACCTGCGGGCGATGTCCGGGATGATGTTATCAAGGCCCGCGAGCTGTTGAGCATTGACGATGTCGAGCAGGACCGGCGATTTGCTCACGTCAAGAAGAGTGGTGTTCACATTGGCTCTCTCGTTGCTGCCCCTCTGGTATCTAGAAATGGACTGATTGGTATTCTCTATGCGACGAAGAAGATGTCGTTCGGGTTCTTTAAGGACGATGTTGATGTGATCACGGCATTTGCTGACCAAGCGTCCATTGCTATTGAGAACTCACGGTTGATCAAGAAGTCGATTGAGCGGGAGAGATTGATGCGGGAAATGACTCTCGCGCAGGAGATGCAGAAAAAGCTTCTCCCGCAGGAGCTTCCGCGCGTCCATGGTATTGACGTCGATGCCATTTCGACTCCTGCATTTGAGGTCGGAGGGGACTACTATGATTTTGTGCAACTCGATGACCGACGCCTTGGGATTGTCGTGGGCGACGTGTCCGGGAAGGGAGTGTCGGCCGCGTTTTACATGTCGGAGGTGAAAGGCATCTTCCAGGCTATCAGCAGGTTGCATACCTCGCCGCGGGAATTCATCATTCATGCAAATGAAGCCCTCTCATCTTCTATTGACAAACACTCGTTTGTTAGCTTAATTTATGCGGTCATTGATACCACCTCCGGTCTCCTCACGCTTTCCCGTGCTGGTCATTGTCCAATGCTTCATATATCGAAGAACGAGGTTCGCTATCTTCGGCCCGGGGGGATGGGCCTTGGCATGAGCCGCGGTTCAGTGTTTGCCGACGCAATGAAGGAAGAATCTGTCACTCTCTCACCGGGCGATGTGTGCATCTTTTATACCGATGGTGTAACAGAAGCGCGTTGCGGGGACGACGAGTACGGATATGATCGACTACTGGAGAGGGGAAAAGCAGCGGCGGAAAAATCGGCTTCCCAAATCAAAGAGGAAGTTCTGGAGGAAATCAAATCGTATACCGGTGACCATCCCAATCACGACGATCTAACGTTGCTTGTAGTGAAATGGATGGGCCCGAACGCAGCCGCACAGAAAGCACCGTTGTAACCGAAGGAGTCGCTATGAGTGAATTCAATATATTGCAGCGCGAGACGAAAGACATCAACGTTCTCGAAATCAAGGGGTACCTCGACGCCCATACGGCGCCGAAGTTGGAAGATGCATTTCAGGCGCTCCTGAAGTCAAGCAGGTACAAGATCGTCGTGAACTGCAAGGAGTTGTCCTACATCAGCAGCGCGGGACTTGGTGTGTTTATGGCGTTTGTGGAGGATGTCCGGAAAAACAAGGGCGATATCAAGCTCTCCAATATGTCCCCAAAGGTCTTTAATATTTTTGATCTCCTTGGATTTCCATTGTTGTACGACATTCTCGCTGATGAGGGCGAGGCAATCAGTAGGTTCCTCGATTCCAAAACAACTCTTCCGGGGAACGCGAAGAAGTGAAAGAACGGTCCATACAGATCGAGAGCAGAACCGAGGAATTGATCGCTGTTCGGGATTTCGTTTCTCGTGCGGCGCAGGAATTTGGTTTCTCCGATGAGGACGTCTCGAAAATCGCGCTCGCGGTGGATGAGGCCTGTACCAATGTCATCAAACATGCATACCGTTACGATGCAACGAAGAATCTGAAAGTCTCTATTCGGGGGGCAAAAAAAACATTTGAAGTGACCATTCACGATAACGGCAGGATTTTCGATCCAAACGGTGTGAAACGTCCCGACATGAAAGAATATCTCTCGCATTTCCGTAAGGGTGGACTGGGGGTGTATTTGATGAAGTCACTCATGGACAAGGTAGAATACAACATACAACCCGGATCACCGAATCAGGTAAGGCTCATAAAGTATCTTCCTTCAAACGACTGATGAGCACTTCACGAAAGAAGAGTTCGCCGCCCAAGAAACACCGCACTACCCGTTCAACCCCTTCCGCACCTACTCCGGCAGAGTCTTACGCGAGCCACTTTGAACATTCAGCTCTTTTTGAATTCAGCAAGGTGATCAACTCCTCGCTGGATCCACACTTTATCTACAGCCACATTCTTCTGACGATTATGGGAAAGATTCTCTCCAGTAAGGGGATGGTGGTGCTTGGAACGACCGGGAAGGAAGTAAAGGTTGAGGCTGCGAAAGGATTTTCGCAGTCGCTCATCGGCAGGGGAATCACAGTGGAAGAGACTCCGTCAACGCTCTTCGACATTTCGGTTGTCGATGCCGGACGCTATCCTTGGGTTGAGTTTTTTCGCCAGGCGGGTGTTGCAATTCTCTTGCCTATGGTCATGGCCGACCGTCTCATCGGGTTCCTTGGGTTTGGAGAACGGTTCTCCCCACAACCGTTTGAAGATCAGCAGCGAACGTATTTGCAATCCCTAGCGAATATTTCCGCGACGGCGATAGAAAAGAGCAGGACCCTGGAGGAAACAAAACAGGTGAACCGAAAGCTCGATCGAAAAATCCAGGAGATGAACACTTTATTCGAGCTTGGAAAAGAATTCGGGTCACTACTTGATCCCGAAAAGCTTATTCGACTCCTTGTCTTTTCCCTTCTTGGCCAGGTGGGTGTAAACCGGTATCTTATCGCGTTGCGTGGAGGATCGGATATGCGCGTCGTCGCTTCGAAACTAGACGGACCGGTACCGCAGAGTGAACTGCTGATGAGTCTGGCAAAGCTCAAAGGACCGGCGAGAGTCCCGGATTACATTATCAAAGATTCGTTCGATCCCAGGAAACTCCTGAGCGACGCAGGATTACACGCTATCGTTCCGATGCAATTGCAAGGAGAGAACCGCGGGCTAATTCTCCTTGGAGAGAAACTGAGTAAGGAATCCTTTACGGACCTTGACCTCGAATTTCTATCATCGCTGGCAAACCTCGCGATCATTTCACTTGAGAATGCACGACTCTTCAAGGAGGCGATCGAAAAGCAAAAGTTAGAGGATGAGTTGTTGATCGCGCGTGAAATCCAGAAGGG
>DASWHW010000028.1:0-6449 GCA_036397975.1 Bacteroidota bacterium | reverse complement strand
GAGGTGAGCAATGTGCAACAGGCGATCGGTGATTTCAACAATCATGCTCATGAACTCCTCTCCCCCACCACGCCTGCTCAGCGCTCTCAACGGATCATTCAAGAGTCTAACACCTCCGGCTACTGGGAGAATTATGGCTCGATCACCGGCATGATCATCGCCCGGGCGATCGATAACAATCTCGGACGACAAGCCCTTACCGAAACAATCGCCAACGGCCCGGACGATTTTTTTGTCAAGTACATAAAACTGATGAGAACCGTCGGCGACCTGCCGCAGCTCGCGCCCGAGGTGGTAAGGTATTTTGAAAGAAGGTTGTAGCTGCGGACCCTACCTATTCATGGATATAACCTCTGGGCATTTTGTCCGTGAATCTGGATTAATCCATTTCGCACCTGATTTTTCAATAAGAAGTATATCTACGTGGCCGCCGACTCTATGGGGAGTCAAGGAGCTTTGCTCGTTGATATACCATCTTATGAAAGATCCGTAATCAGAAAACTTGCTTAGGGTTGTACCCATGTGATCTTTGATCTGGTCATATTTAGACTGCTCGCCGAGCACAATGAAAAACTCTCTATCGCTCATTCTTGTAAAAACGTTTCTCCTTTCGAGTTCAACCAGAACCCCAGTAGATTCAGTAATCTTAAAGCTTGCCGAAATCACACACGGGGTCTCGTTTTCAAAACCCATAATTGCATATGCAAATCCAGCTTTCTTGATCCTTGCCCAGAATTGAGACTCTTTCTGAAGGAATGATGTCAATACGGGGGTTAGTTCTCTTTTCAGTTTTCCTTCAAAACATTCTGCCATTGCCATAATCGATCTTCCACTATCTAAGCAATTCTTGGCGATACTTGTTGGATCAAATTGTGGATCATCAGAGTTGAAGCCTGAGTAAGTAAAGAAGAAGTCGCGGAACTGAAAGATCTTACAATCCCTGTCCTCAAACTCAAAAGCGCCTTTCAGCACATTGACCCTGCTATCCGCACCAACTATGATTTGGTTATTCGTTCTCACGATTCCAATTGCGGTTCCAAACCTTTGCACCTGACAGTAAGCAATTTCAACCAAGCTTGAATACAGGATTGCTGAAAAAAATATGAACATATGATTATGCTTCATTTGTCGAACTCGAGAACTATCAAGTTCGGGTCATGTTATCGATAATTCTCATCCCCATTTCTCTCTCGTCAATTGTCACCGCTGGAATATCCTTGCTTTTCACCAGAGCGTTGAACGCCGGCAGGTCGGTATCCACAATCCCCTTCAGCGTTGCCAATTCCTTGTCAATCAATGCGACGAGCTCATCCCGCACTGCAATGGACTGGTCTGTTGGTCGATAGTCACATGCTGACGCGCCGCTGGCAACACCGCAGAGCTTGTCATTCAAACGAATAGGGAAATTCAGCGGGTCCTGTCCGCTCTTGTTTTGTGTCTGATACAATTCTTCCTCGATGGTGTGAGAAAAATTTACGTTTTGACTTCGTTTGATACAGACGCGAGCGAGTGGATGTAATCCAACGTTTGGTCTAGAATGGCGACGCCGTTTTGGGCGAAAAGAATAACCAAACGCAGACTTTTTCCTTCTTGCTGGAGGCGTTCCCGTCCCCCCTTCGTTGTCGATATCGTTTCCATGAGTCGCTGAAAGAATGCGCTTTCGTAAAATGCCGTATCAGTTTCAAATGGGAAATCAAGAACAAATTGGTCATGCTCGATTTGGACCCGGATAAACCCGTAATGTGCGGCTGCAAGTTTGATCTCGACGATTCGAATAAGGTTGTCTACTTCAACCGGCGACTTCCCGAAACGGTCTTGCAGTTCGTCGGAAACCTCGAGCAACTGTGCCTTCGTTCGTACCCCGTACAACTTCCGATATACATCGAGGCGTTCGGTGTGGTTTTCGATATAGCTCTCTGGAATGATCGCCTCAATATCCGCGTCAACGGTTGCTTCTTTTTTGCGGTGTTGTTCGAGACCTTCCCTGGAAAATATCTCTTTGAACTCGTTCTCCTTCAGCTCCGCCACAGCATCTTCGAGTATGCGAGTATATGTTTCGAATCCCATCGTTTCAATGAATCCACTTTGCTCCGCACCAAGAAGATTTCCGGCACCTCGTATTTCAAGGTCACGCATTGCGAGATGAAACCCCGCGCCGAGGTCCGTGTGTTCTTCCACCGCCTGCAATCGCTGAACGGTGCCGCGCGGCAACGAAGCAACTGGAGGAATCAATAGAAATGCATATGCTTGAATGTTCGACCTACCAACTCTCCCACGAAGTTGATACAGCTCTGCCATTCCAAATCGATCGGCTCTGTTGATGATAATGGTATTCGCGTTGGGAACATCAAGCCCTGATTCGATGATCTTTGTCGACACGAGAACATCAAACCTCTTTTGATAGAATGCAAGCATGACTTCTTCAAGTTCATGACCGTTCATTTGCCCGTGGGCATGGCGTACACTCACGCCGGGAACAGCCTTGCGGACTCTTTCGGCAACGTCTTCAATGTCCTGCACGCGATCATGCACAAAGTAGACCTGGCCGCCCCGTTGATGTTCTTTGATCACGGCCTCACGGATGATCTCCGCGTTATATGTCGTAATCTCCGTAATGACGGGAAGTCTGTTCCGTGGTGGGGTTGCAATAATCGACAGATCTCTGGCCCCCAGCAACGAGAAGTGAAGGGTTCGCGGAATCGGGGTCGCAGTCAGGGTGAGCGTGTCGACCTCTGTCTTGAGTGCGCGCATCTTTTCCTTTGCGCTAACGCCAAAACGATGTTCCTCATCGATGATCAGGAGGCCCAGGTTTTTGATTCGAACGTCTTTTGAAAGAAGTCGGTGTGTTCCTATCACAATATCTATGCTTCCTGCCTCCAACTCCTGTAGTATTGCCAATTGTTCCTTTCTCGTCTTAAACCGGGAAAGCACCTGTACTCGCGTGCCGTAGCGGGACGTGCGGTCGAGAAATGTGTTGAAGTGCTGCATTGCAAGAATTGTGGTCGGCACCAGGAGGGCAACTTGTTTTCCATTCAAAACGGCCTTAAACGCGGCGCGAACCGCTACTTCCGTTTTACCAAAGCCTACGTCTCCACAAATCAGCCTATCCATTGGGAAAGAGGCCTCCATATCGGCCTTTACGTCACGGGTTGCCTTCGCCTGGTCGAAGGTATCCTCGTACATGAAGGAGGCTTCCAGCTCTTTTTGCCATGGAGCGTCCGGGGCAAACGCAACGCCTTGAACCATCCGTCGTTTTGCGTAAATCCCTATCAGATCTCGCGCGATGTCCTGAATTCGTTTTCGTGTTCTCGCCTTGATCTTATCCCACTCGCCGCTTCCGAGTCGCGTTAGCTTTGGTACATGACCTTCTTTGGAGGAATATTTTTGCAGCTTATGTATGTAGTTGAAGTTTACATAGAGCACGTCCTTCTCGGCGTAGAGAACTTTCACGACTTCTTGCTCGATGTTCCGCACTTTAATTTTCTTCAGACCGTCGTACACACCGATGCCATAATCAATATGCACAACGTAATCACCTCTTCGAAGCTGTTCCACTTCGCCTTGGGCGAAACCTCTGAATTTAGATTTTCGGCCTTTCCCCCTTCTCTTCAGTCTTCCAAAGATCTGATGTTCGGTGAAGACCGCTACCTTTTGCGCAGGAATCGCAAAGCCTTCGTGAATCGCGTCATGAGAGTAACTGATAAGTGAGATATCCAGTTCTGTTGGTGCTTCGCCTTCTGGCAGTTGATCAGTTTTGAGGAGTTCTTGGAGGCGGCTTTGCTCCGAGCTGCTATCGCAAGTGAAGATGACGGAATATTGTGTCTGTTGCAGGTTGCCTAAGTGTTTGCGCAGCAGGGCAATGCTCCCATTGAACGCTGGTTGTGGAGAAGTTGCGAAATCAATTGGCTTCTTTTCCGCAGTCACCAGCGAATAAACATGAATCATTCGGAAGTGCGTTAGTTGTTCTATGATCGAAGCGGGGGAACGGTTGTTGGTGTCTGTAGACGACCGTTCGAGGTTTGAGAGAACCATCTCGGGGTCATCGAGCACAACGATTGAGTTCTCCGGCACAAATTCAAGGATGTTCGACCTCTCCACCTCGGTTCCAATTTCAAGAAGGTTAGGGACAATGGCGGCACCAGACAGCTCTTTAATGGATCTCTGCGAGAGAGTATCGAATTCCCGAATTGATTCAATTCGATCACCGAAGAACTCCAGCCGAATTGGGTGGTCACCGGCGAATGGGTAAACATCGAATATCCCGCCCCTGACGGCAAAGTCTCCAGGGTTCCTTACGAAATCCTCCCTCAGGAATCCACGGTCTCCCAACGTAGTTGCAAGAGCGCTGAATTCAATTTCTTCCCCCGCCGTTAGGTGAACTATCTTCTGATGAAGATCGTCGGCAGCGGGGATATCGCGGAGCAGGATTTCCGGGGTAAGTACCAAACATCGAACTTCGTTCTGCAAAATCATGCGAAGTGTTTCAACGGACTCCTGCGAAGGTCGAGTGTCAGATGCTGTGTGGTGGGCTAGCAGCGGTCTGGCTTGGTTTCCGAGTTGTGATTGAAGATCGTCAATCAGTGTTTCAGCCCGAGTGCGGTCGGCTGAGATGATACACAGCGGACAGTCCAGCTCTTCCTGCAACGCTAATAATAGCAACGATTTAGACGATCCAGTGAGTCCGCAAATACCAACGTGGGATCCCTGTTCACATTCATGAATGTTCCGAGATAGTTGTTGAAGTTGTGGGTGATTTTGAAAGAGGGAGCGTAGGTACACTGATAAGATGTATTTTGCCTCTCCATCGCAAGAGGTAGCAAACTGTTGCAAGTGTGGGGCAGATTATGTTCAGGGAGGCTTTTTCTCCCTACGTCGATCTAAAGTCCAATTGAAATGTGGCGGTCAAAATTCACTTGGACAACCCAACTTGAGTAGCACTTCCCGGAAGTGTGGTTGGAGGCTGTCGTTAGTTTTTTCTAATTGCCTTTCTGGTAAAACCATCTGCTTCAACAATTCTCTTTTTAGCTTCTTCAAGAGAGACGTTTGCTGCTATCATAACAATCGCGGTTTTCACGTGGCCGTTAGATTTCTGTAAGACCTCTTCAGCCTTATCGTATGAAACCCCTGTCGCGGTCATGACAATTCTCTTTGACCGTTCGACTAACTTCTTGTTGGTAAGCTGCAAATCAACCATCATGTTCTCATAGACTTTACCAAGCCTCACCATGGAAGCTGTCGTCAGCATGTTAAGGACGAGCTTTTGAGCTGTACCTGATTTCATTCTTGTGGAGCCAGTGACGACTTCAGGGCCTACCTCTGGACAGATCGCAACATCGACTTCCAGATTGAATTCAGACCTTGGGTTTGTCGTTACGTAGATTGTTTTAGCCCCCAATTCGCGTGCACGCTTTACTACGTTAACGACGTAGGGTGTTCGTCGACTCGCCGCAATACCGCAAACCACATCTTTCGAAGAAATACCGAGGCTTTCAATATCTTTGATCGCTTGCTCGATACTATCCTCTGCACCCTCCTGTGCACGAAACATTGCCTCGTTTCCTCCAGCGATGAATCCCTGAACCATTTTTGGATCAGAGCCAAACGTTGGGGGACACTCAGCAGCGTCGACAACTCCGATTCGACCGCTTGTGCCAGCACCGAAGTATAAGAGCCGCCCTCCTTCCCTAAACGCCTGAACAATAAGGTCAACCCCTTTTTCAATATAGGGGAGTTCTATTTCAACGGCGATGATTACGAGTTTATCCTGGGCGTTGATAAGCTTCAATACATCTATCGTCGAAAGACTGTCAAGGTCCGTGCTTGCCGGGTTCCGTTGTTCCGTCATCAGCCTGGCAAGATCCTCCGAGAGTACTTTATCAGATGTCTTCATTTGCATACCTTAACAACTACCAATTTTTTATCCACCAGCCCCAGCTCTTCCGCACCCGGGAAGGATAGATCGTAGGTATTAATCTTTTTTTCCCCAGTCTTCTTCCCGGCAGTATCGATTTCAAGCTGAAGGTCACCTCCTTTCATTGCAATCAGAGATCCGGAGGTTATGACCACCTTTCCCGAAGTTCCAACGCTGGTTTCGATGTCGTTGGTAATTGCGAGTAAAGGTCTGGACCACTTGATAAGGTCAGAAAGAGGTGCAACTGCCCTGCTTATGACTATATCAAAGAACGATGGGTGCGTTTTTGCAAGGGCCTCAACTCGAGAGTTCAGAACATCGCATTTGAGACAAAGCTGACTTAGGATTGACTCGACAGCGGCCGTTTTCTTCCCAATCGAGTCAACAAGCGTGACATGTAGATCTGGCCGAGCAATCGAGATTGGAATTCCGGGCAAGCCTCCTCCGGTTCCCAGATCCAACATTCGGAAGTATGGGGGAATTTCAATCCTAAACAAGATGCTTAGTGAGTGAATGATGTGGGAGAGAACCACTGAAT
>DASWHW010000027.1:0-29643 GCA_036397975.1 Bacteroidota bacterium | reverse complement strand
CCTCTATCGGTATATCGGCGGGACAAACGCAAAGTATCTTCCCACACCGATGATGAATATTCTGAATGGCGGGAAACACGCTGATAATAATGTAGACTTCCAGGAGTTCATGATCGTCCCGGTAAACGCCCCGTCCTTTGCCGAGGCGCTTCGCATGGGTGCAGAGGTGTTCCATGCTCTGAAAGGTGTATTGCATAAGAAAGGCTACAACACCGCGGTTGGCGACGAAGGGGGTTTTGCGCCGAACCTGAAATCCAACGATGAGGCGGTGGAAGTAATACTCGAAGCAATCACCAAAGCCGGATATGAACCCGGAAAAGACACGTATATCGCAATTGATGTTGCATCGAGCGAGATGTGGGAGAACGGCAAATACAAGTTCTACAAATCATCCAAAGAAATGAAGTCGCGTGAGGAAATGGTGAAGTTCTACGAGTCCTGGATCAAGCAGTATCCAATTCTTTCCATTGAGGATGGGATGGCAGAAAACGACTGGGACGGCTGGAAACTTCTCACCACTGCCGTTGGCAAAAGCGTTCAGCTCGTTGGGGACGATGTCTTCGTGACCAATACCGAATTCCTCAATCGGGGCATCGAGATGGGAGTCGCAAATTCGATCCTCATCAAGGTGAACCAGATTGGCACGCTGACAGAAACGCTCGACGCGGTGGAGATGGCGAAGCGTGCAGGGTACACCAGCATCATCAGTCACCGCTCCGGTGAAACAGAAGACGCCACGATCGCCGACATTGCCGTAGCGACGAATGCCGGTCAGATCAAAACGGGGTCGGTAAGCCGGTCGGATCGGATTGCTAAGTACAATCAACTTCTTCGGATCGAGCAGGAGTTGGATAATACGGCAGTGTTTGCAGGTCTTGCAGCATTTCAACGATAACCAATTACTCTCCCAACTAATCAGGATTGAACAGGATATATGGCTGAGACTATCAAATTCGGAACCGACGGATGGCGTGCAGTAATCGCAGACGACTTTACGTTTGATAATCTCTCTCGTGTTGCCATTGCAACGGCGATGAACTACAAGAAGCACAAGAAAATTCGCGGGGGCGTCGTTATCGGCTACGACGCCCGGTTCATGTCGCGTGAATTTGCCGAGGTAGCCGCTACAGTCATAGCCAACCAGGGAATCAAGGTCAAACTCGCCGACAGCATTGTAACAACCCCAATGGTGTCGCTCGTGACCAAATTGGATAATGCTGCTGCTGGCATCGTTATTACCGCCAGCCACAATCCACCAAAGTATAATGGATTCAAGATCAAGGGTGATTTTGGCGGGCCCGCACATCCCGAAACGATTGCCAAAGTCGAAAAGCAACTCGGTGCAGTACTCAAGAAAAAGAAACTCCCGCCAATGAAACGCTCTCTGGAAGAGCTTGTTGCAAAAGGAAAAATCGAATATGTAAGTATGAAGCAGCGCTATCTGGACGACCTTGCAACGAAGATCGACCTTGACCTGATCCGCAGGTCAGGCATGCGAATTCTCTTCGACGTAATGTACGGCGCTGGACAGGGAGTTCTTGACAAAGCCATGCCGGAGATTCAACAAATCCACTCAACGTACAACCCATCGTTTGGCGGGACGAATCCGGAGCCGCTTGCGAAGAATCTGGGTGAACTTCTGCAAGGAATGAAGACCGGAAGTTACAACATCGGCATCGCAACGGACGGAGATGCCGATCGCATCGGTGCCGTCGATGAGCACGGGAACTTCGTCGACTCGCACAGAATCTTCTGCCTCCTTTTGAAGTACTTGCACGAACAGAAAGGTCTGTCGGGAGATGTCGCGAAGTCTTTTTCTGTGACTCAGATGGTTGATACGATGTCCGAAAGATACGGACTGACTCTCCATGAAACGCCGATCGGCTTCAAGCATGTTTGTCGCCTCATGACCGAAGGTGATGTGCTTATCGGCGGAGAAGAAAGTGGCGGTTTAGGCGTGAAGGGTCACATTCCCGAACGGGATGGAATTTTCCTTGGTCTCCTCCTCTGCGAAATGATGACAGTCCGGGGCAAATCTCTCAGCGCCCTGGTGCAGGAATTGATGGATGAATACGGCAATCACGAGTTTCACCGCATCGATAAACACATGACGGAGAAAGGAAAAAAGACCATCATGAAACGCTTCAGTAAACCTGTCAAGGAACTCGCGGGAATGCCCGTGATTGGTCGGAAGGATATCGACGGGCATAAGCTTTTCGTTGAGAAAGGGTGGCTGCTGGTGCGTGCGTCGGGAACAGAGCCTCTTATCCGTTTCTACGCTGAAGGGGACAGCATGGAGACGGTGAACGCGCTGCTGAATGCAGCAACCCAGTGATAAATCCTTCACAGACATCGGACGACTGAATGCTTCTTGCAATGCATTACAACATCATGCCTGACGGCACGGTGAAACAGATTAATCCATTCACCGGCACGGAAGTGTGGGCGGTGCCTGGTCGCAGCAAACGGCCGATGATCAATCACCTGGCTGACGCTCCCAAAAAGCTTGAAGTCCACACTCCCGAAGATTACTGCAGCTTTTGTTCTCCCCGGTATCTCGAAACACCGCCCGAAAAATCCCGGCTCATCCGTCGGGATAATCATTGGGAACGACTTGATCAGCTTGCCACTGATCGATACTCTGACACCGTCGCGGAATTCCGGCGGGTTGGCAACATGTTCGAGATTGTCACCCTGGATTACTGGCGGAAAAACTATGCCTTCAAGATTCCTCCCGCGCGACAGAAGTGGAAGGAAGAGTACCTCGCCAATCCTGCCGGCCTGAAACATATCAATGAAGTTGTCGAGTATAAGCTGCGCCAGGAATCGAAATCGGAAGAGCAGATCGAGAAAATGCCCTTATCTGAAAAATTAGCCGTGGCGGATTCATTCTTCGGCGGCGGGCACGAGCTCATCATTGCTAGACGACATTTTACCGAATCGGCGCACTATGAAAACGATCTGTATTCATCCGGCGAAATGTCTCTTGAAGAACACTACCGCTATTTCAAGTTCACGATCGATGCAATGTATGATATCACCAATTCGAATCGGTATGTCCGCTATTTAAGCGTTTTTCAAAATTGGCTGCGACCTGCCGGCGCCTCCCTCGACCACTTACATAAACAAATTGTTGCTTTGGATGAATGGGGGTCGTCCATCGAGGGACAGATCAAAATGCTGCGAGAGGATCCGAATGTGTACAACGATTTCGGAGCCAACTTTGCAGCACACCACAATCTTTTATTCGCCGAGAACGACCATGCCCTTGCGTTTGTCGGGATTGGTCACCGATCGCCGACAATCGAGATCTATTCGAAATCGCAGACTGGACGACCCTATGAACATACCGATGAGGAAATTCGTGGCGTCAGTAATCTGGTGCATGCTGTCCATGCGGCAATGGGAAGCCAAATCTCCTGCAACGAGGAATGGTATTATACTCCCATCGATGCGGTCTATAAAATGCCCTGGCATATCCTAGTCAAATGGCGTGTGAATGTTCCGGCTGGCTTTGAGGGCGGGACGAGTATCTATATCAATCCTATGACCCCTATCGAACTCAGAGATCGATTGGTTCCGAGGTTGTACAAACTTCGCGATGAAGGAAAGGTCGAACGCATGCGTGTTGCCGAAGAGTGTCGGGTCGATCCCAATCCGCTGAAATATTATCTCAAATAATCACCGCTCCACCCAGGATCGCCGTTGAAGTTCCATGAAAAATCATACGGCCGATCAGGCCCGCCCCTGATAATTCTCCATGGTCTCTTTGGCTCTTTGGACAATTGGACAACGCTTGCGAAAGAATTCGCCCTGTCATTCCGGGTGTTCACCTTCGATGCACGAAATCACGGTCGTTCTCCGCATTCCAGCGTGATCAATTATGAAGTGATGGCGGAAGACCTCCGAAGTTTTTTGGCATCCCATCACCTCGATTCCGCGCATCTGCTCGGGCATTCCATGGGGGGGAAAACGGTGATGCAATTCGCTCTCACTTATCCCGAGCATGCCGCAAGGATCATGGTTGTCGATGTTGCACCGCGATCCTATCCCGGAAAGCATGATACGATTCTTGACGCTTTGTGCGCTCTTCAACTCGATCGGTATCAGGAACGGAAGGAGGCCGACGAAGCTCTCGAACCGTCCATACCGTCTGCCGCCACACGACAGTTCTTGTTGAAGAATCTTGCTCGGAATGATGATGGTTCGTTTCGATGGAAGATGAACCTCTCGGCGTTGAAACGACATTACCCGGAAATTGCAGGAAATATCACCGCCACGGGCAAATTCCTAAAACCGGCAATGTTCATTAAGGGCGGACTGTCGCGTTATATTGTGGATGATGATCGAGCAGCCATCAGGGGTATGTTTCCGAAAGCCATCATCACCACGATCAAGAAAGCGGGGCATTGGGTGCATTCTGATGCACCCGAAGAAATGAAGGAACTGGTGTTCCGGTTCTTTGGGTAGAAGTTTTACTTTCTCCAGTACGCCGGAGCAAGAATAACTAGGACAGTAAAAAGCTCAAGTCTTCCCGCCAACATACAAAAAGTTAGAATCCATTTCCCCGCTGTTGGAATATGAGCAAAATTGTCCACACCTCCTACGGAACCCAGGCCTGGGCCGGCATTGGCCATTGTTGTCGCCACTGCCCCTGCAGCGCTAATAATGTCAACGCCCATTACAGTCATTATGATAGTCATGAAAGCAAAAAGAGAGATGTACAGAACAAAAAATGCCTGCACATCAGAGATGATCTCGGTATCCACTCCTCGCCTGTTGAACCGAATGGGTATGATAGCTTTGGGATGGACCAATTTCTTGATTTCATTGTAACCATTTTTCAGCAACAGAAGTATCCTTACAATCTTTATCCCGCCCGCCGTTGAGCCAGCCGAGCCACCGTTGAATAACATCAGGAGAAGCACGAGTTGTGCCGCCGGGGCCCACAGCTCATAATCCTTGCTCACGAATCCGGTTGTACTTATTATTGACACCGTTTGGAAAATTGCCGCACGGCATTGTTCCTCAAAGCTCCCGACGCTGCTCGATGGAATCCACGGGACCATGAATATTGACACCGTGAGAATAAGGGCAAAATAGAAGAGGAACTCGTTGTCTTTAAAATATCCTTTCACATCACCTTTGAGGAATCGATAGTGCAATGTGAAATTTGTTCCTGCCAGAAACATGAATATGATGATCACGTATTGAATAAAGGGACTTGGAAAAAATGCGATGCTTGTATTCTTTGTCGAAAACCCTCCACTCGAGAGTGTTGTGAACCCGTGACAAACCGCATCAAACCAAGAAATGCCGCCCAGATAAAGGAGTCCTACAAGGGCGGCAGTGAGGGCGGCATAGACCATCCATAAGATGCGTGCTGTTTGACTTATCCTAGGAGTTAGTTTTTCCAGAGTAAGACCAGAAGCTTCCGCAGCAAACAACTGCATCCCACCAATCCCAAGCAAGGGGAGAATGGCGACGGAGAGTAGAATCATTCCCATCCCGCCTATCCACTGTGTAATCGACCGCCAGAAGAGTATCCCATGTGGAAGTGACTCTATGTTTGTGAGGATACTTGATCCAGTAGTTGTGAATCCCGACATCGTTTCAAAGAAGGCATCCGTAAAAGAGGGAATCGCACCCGAGATCATAAATGGAAGACACCCGACCAGGGAAGCAAATATCCATCCTAGCGCTACAACAGCGAAACCTTCACGAATCTTCACCTCGTGGCGCTCTTTTCGTCCGACCAGCCACATGCCAGCGCTTGCAAGCAACGTAATTCCGACAGAAATTATGAATGCGTCGGCATCGTTTTCGCCGAACATCAATGAGACAGGAATTGCCGTCGCCATCAGGAGTCCGATCACTCCAAGTATGAAACCAAGGACAGCAATGACTGCTCTGAAGTTCATCGTCAGCTAAACAGGTGTTCAACATCGTGGATAGAGCGTGGAAGCGTGAACACAACAACACGATCGTTCGCGTGGATTTGTGTGACACCCACTGGGATGGTGACGCCCCCGTTGTGCATCACACATCCAATAATCGCTCCGTCAGGAAAGTCGAGTCTTGCGACCGGTTTCTTCGTTACCTTCGAGCCTTCCTGTGCCACCAGTTCAATCGCCTCGGCATCGACGCCATGCAGCGTTGCAACGGACACGATTTGCCCCTGGCGAATGAACTTCAGAATCTCCGTTGCGGCGGAAAGCTTCCGGTTGACCAGCGCATCGATACCGATGGTTGTCGCAATGGGGACGTAATCCACTTTTTCCACATGTGCGATCGTTTTCCTCACGCCAAGGTGTTTTGCCATGAGGCAAGAAATGATATTGTTTTCTTCGTCGGGCGACACTGCAATGTACGCGTCCATATCCATGATCCCCTCCGCGGCCAGCAGATCCAGATCTTTTCCCTCATCTTGGATTACCATCACCTTGCTGAGCGTCTCAGCAATTTTTCTCGAACGCTCTTTGTTTGATTCAAGCAATTTCACTGAGACGTCGTTCTGCAGGCCTTCCGCCACGCGAAGTCCGATTTCGCCTCCTCCAAGTATCATGATGTTGTCGAATTTCGTGGTGGTTTTGCCGCATAGCTCCAGCATCTCCTGCACGCTCTCGGTTCTGGAGATGACGAACAGTTGATCTCCTTTTCTAAACACGCTGTCTCTTTTGGGGATGAACGTATGGATCCCCCGCACAATACACACCGCGCGAAAAGCGAGTGACTCCGCTGCGGCAACAACATCTTCCAACTTTTTGTTCAGCAGCGGGCTTTCGGCGTCCAATTTCAAGCCAATGAGCTGAACCTTCCCCTCAGCAAACTCGAGAACCTCGGTTGCGGCAGAACGGCGAATCAATCGAACAATCTCCTGTGCTGCAATCCCCTCAGGATAGATAATGCGGTCAACACCAAAATCTGCGGGCGTTGTCGAGCCGCTGGATGAAAGGAACTCCGGATCATGAACGCGGATGAGTTTTTTCTTTGTGCCGAGCCTCGCTGCCAGAAGGCACGCCGTCAGATTCACTTCCTCCAGCGACGTGACGGCAATAAGCATGTCAGCGTTTTCGGCTCCGGCTTTTTCGAGAGTCTTTATCCGGGAGCCGCTCCCCTGCAGAGTCAGCACATCAAGGGAATCGCTTGCCCGTTGTAGACGGTCGGCATTTTGATCGATCAAGACGATATCGTGCTTTTCCTGTGCGAGGATCTTTGCAAGATGGTAGCCCAGTTCACCGATACCAACGATAATGATTTTCATCGAAAGCCCATCAGATTGCTAAGGATGAGAATTGATACAATCCACGGAAGGCGCATATACATGATCACGCCGGGAATTGTCAGGATCGAAGGTGTAAATACACCTCCGAACGTTCCGAATTTGTTTGCTCATGACATTCTGGGTTACAGGGGAGTGGTAGGTTGATTCACGGTGATACAATGTAGAGAACGGCCCGGTTATTCACAAATCATCTTCTCCAATTCTTCCCTCGTCCTTCTGAATTTCTTATATTGCGCCGTGATTTCCGGATCAGATATATCGCTTTCTTTCGGCGGGCGCCACTTGTTCGATGGTGTTTCGTTCAGAATTGGACCGCATGACAGGATCGGTCTTGTCGGTTCAAACGGAGCCGGGAAGACGACACTTCTCAAACTTCTGCTGGGTGAGCAATCGTCGGACTCCGGGGAGGTTGCAAAGGCAAAGTTTGTCAGTGTCGGATATCTTCCGCAAGACGGCATGTCTTCTCATGGAAAGACACTGTACAAAGAGGTCGAATCAGTGTTCGATGACATCCTCAGTGTGCAACGGGAGCTTGACCTTGTCCACACGCAGATGGGGACTGTTGAACCAACGACCGACGAGTTTGCAGAGCTCCTTGAAATCTATGGCGAATTGCAGCACAAGCTTGAAAACTCCGATGCGTTTGTTCTGAAAAGCCGCATCGAAAAGATTCTGATGGGTCTCGGGTTTTCCACCGGTGATCTCGATCGTATGACCGACGAATTCAGCGGCGGTTGGCAGATGCGGATCGCCCTTGCAAAACTCCTGCTGCAGCAACCCTCACTCCTTCTCCTTGATGAACCAACCAATCATCTGGATCTCGACTCCCTCCAGTGGCTGGAAGAATATCTTCACTCCTATGAGGGTGCGGTTATGATTGTTTCCCATGACAGGCGTTTTCTCGATACGATGACCACAAAGATCTATGAGGTCAGTCTTGGAGCGCTGACGGAATATCACGGCAACTATACTTCCTATCTCGTTGCGCGCGGGGAACGAAAAGCACAGACCAAGGCGGCAATGGAAAACCAGCAACAGCAGATCAAACAGACCGAGCAATTCATTGAACGCTTCCGCTATAAGGCGACAAAGGCGCGACAGGTGCAAAGCCGGATAAAAATGCTGGAGAAGATAGACCTCATTGAACTGGAAGATGAGGAGGAGGAAATTCGTTTTCGTTTCCCTCCTGCACCCCAAAGCGGACGATCAGTGCTGGAACTTCGTTCCGTGTCAAAGTCCTACGGCACTAACAAAGTGTTTGCCAATCTGGACTTCGACATTGATCGGGGCGATCGGATGGCGTTCGTCGGAGTTAATGGTGCGGGAAAATCAACGCTCTCGCGTATCATCGCTGGCGTTGAAGGCTTTGACGTGGGGGAGCGCGTCGTCGGCCATAATGTAATCGTGTCCTACTTTGCACAGCATCAGGCGGAGGAACTGGACCACAAAGATGAGCTGCTAAATGTTGTGGATAAGGTTGCAACAGGTGAGATCCGAAAACGGCTGCGCACACTGCTGGGTTCGTTTTTATTTCGCGGAGACGATGTTTTTAAAAAAGTAAAGGTACTGTCCGGGGGCGAAAAAAGTCGACTTGCTCTTGCAAAAATGCTTCTCCAGCCGTCAAACCTGTTGATTCTTGATGAACCGACAAATCACCTCGATATGCGCTCCAAGGGTGTCCTCCAGGAAGCTCTGAAGAATTTCGAAGGAAGCTATGTAATCGTCTCTCACGACCGGGATTTTCTTGAACCACTCGTGAATAAGGTTGTTGAGTTCAGGCGCGGCGTACCGAAAACGTATCTCGGAACCATTTCTGATTACCTGTATAAGATGAAGCAGGAGCACACCATTGCAAAACCCCAGGCCAACACAGGTGCGAGTGCTTCACGCTCGGAAAAGGATCGCAAGCGCGCGGAGGCGGAGGAACGCCAGAAACGCTACAAGGTGACAAAACCGGTTCAGCAGAAAATAAAAGTCGTTGAGAAATCAATTGAGCAAAAAGAGCTTCGGAAGAAAGAGATTGAAAAGCTGCTCGCGGATCCAGAGATATATAAAGACGGCGAACGGGTGAAGCAGATAAACAGTGAGTTCAAATCACTCGAAAACGAATTGGCAAGCGAATACTTCCGTTGGAATGATCTCTTACGAGATCTTGAGCGGATTAATGGAGAATTAGGAAATGATTGACGCCTCTGCACGGCAGTACCTCGATCTTTCAACCATAAAGCGCGGAGAGCTGCTTACCCTTGTCGTTGATTCTTCCGCTTTTGAGGGAAAAAGCATCGCACGCTGGAACGGCCTTGTTGTCTTTCTCACGGGCGCGGTACCTGGAGATCGCGTTACTGCGCGTGTCACAAAAATCAAAAAGCAATTCCTTGAAGCGGATGTCGTCGATGTTCTTGACCGCTCTCCCTTGCGAACTGAGCCACGCTGTCGTTACTTTGGGACGTGCGGGGGCTGCAAGTGGCAACATGTATCGTATGAAGCGCAGTGCGAATTTAAGCGTCAGCACGTGATCGATTCGCTTGAACGTATCGGGGGATTCAAAGACGTTTCGGTCCGAGAGACGCTCGGCGTAAAGGAAACCTACTACTACAGAAACAAGATGGAGTTTTCCTTCGGCACCCGCTGGCTCACAGCAGACGAGTTTGAGTCGCACAAGAATACGGCCACCGTCGAGCAAGAGTGGCCCACCGCGCTGGGTCTTCATATCCCGGGACGCTATGACCGCGTACTTGACCTGGAGGAGTGCTGGCTGCAATCTGAGATTAGCTGGCAGATCGTGAACGCGGTCAGGCAATTCTGCAAGGAGGAAAACCTTCCCATCTACTCAACTCGAACACATACCGGATACCTGCGCCACCTGGTTATCAGGCAGTCCTCCAACACCGGTGAGTTAATGGTTAACCTCGTCACCGCATCGAGACGTGATGATCTCATGCAATCGCTCTCCTCTCTCTTGGTCTCCCGTTTTCCCGGCATTACCACATTTGTCAACAACGTTACCGATCGAAAATCGATGGTGGCAATCGGGGATGAGGAGTACATCTTTCATGGGAATGGAACCATCACGGAACGAATCGGCTCAATGATGTATCGCATTTCTGCGAACTCGTTCTTTCAGACAAATACAAAGCAGGCGGAGCGGTTATATGAAACGGCAAAGGCATTCGCAGATCTTCGTCCGAGTGACAGGGTCTGGGACCTCTACTCGGGAACCGGTACCATTGCCCTGTTCGTTTCCGATGCTGTTCAGGAAGTGGTCGGTATCGAATCAGTTGAAGCCGCAGTTACTGACGCTCAGGCAAACGCCTCACTGAATGGCGTGCACAATTGCCGATTCATCCTCGGTGATCTGAAGGATCGGCTTACGACAGATGCCGGATGGACGTCCACTCATGCAGCCCCCACGGTAATCATTGCTGATCCTCCGCGAAGTGGTATGCATGGAGCAGTGGTTGAGGAAATTCGAAGACTGCAGCCTGAACGGATTGTGTATGTCAGCTGCAATCCTGCAACGCAAGCGCGCGATCTGCAACTATTGTGCCGTGACGAATTATTCCGCTTGACGGCTGTCCAACCAGTGGACATGTTTCCGCATACGTATCATATCGAGAACGTGGTGGGCTTGAAACGGAAGGATCTCCTGGTGGGTCAGTCTCTTTTTGCCTCGTGATACTCCATCGCAGCCTTCACGAATTCACGAAAGAGGGGATGAGGATTGGTTGCGCGTGATTTCAATTCGGGGTGCGCCTGCGTGGCAACAAACCATGGATGATCGGGGAGTTCAATCATTTCTGTCAGACCGTTGTCGGGACAGATGCCGCTGAAGATCATCCCCTTCCCTGCAAGCGTATCCTTGAAGGCGTCGTTGACTTCGTAGCGATGGCGATGTCGTTCATGGATCAATTCCTGTTTATAGGCCTTAAGCGACTTCGTCCCTTTTTCCAGTTTGCAGGGGTATGACCCCAGCCGCATAGTCCCTCCGTACTCCTTCACTTTCTTTTGCTCCAGCATCATATCTATCACGTTCTGTTCTGTTTGGCAGAACTCTGTACTGTTAGCTGCTGTCAGTCCGCAGACGTTCCGGGCAAATTCAATAACGGCACATTGAAGACCAAGACAGATTCCGAAGAAGGGAATCTGGTTCTTTCGTACATACTCGATCGCTTTGACCTTTCCTTCAATTCCCCGTTCACCAAAACCGGGAGCGACGAGCAGTCCCGTGATACCCTGGAGAAGCGACTCCGCCCCTTTTTTTTCGATATCTTCCGCGCGAATCCATGAAAGGTCGACACCGACGTTGTTTGCTGCACCCGCATGAACGAATGCTTCCGCAATACTTTTGTACGCGTCCTGATGATCGGTATACTTCCCGCAAATCCCGATGGTGATTCTCCCGGACGGGTTCTTCACACGGTCCACGAATTTTTTCCACTCCCGGATATTCGGCCTTGGGCACGTCAGATCCAATTTGTCAAGAGCGATCTCATCGACCTCTTGCTCGGCGTACGTCAGCGGCACCTCGTAGATGCTGGACACATCCCTGCCGTCGATGACGGATTCTGGTTCAACATTGGTGAAGAGTGCAATCTTCTCGCGGACATCATCGGTCAGCGGACGATCGACACGGCAGATTAACATGTCGGGCTGAATTCCTAATTCTAGCAAAGCCTTGACGCTGTGCTGCGTCGGCTTTGTTTTTGTTTCTCCAGCGGACGGAATGAACGGAACCAGGGTCACGTGTATCGCAAGCGCGTTCTTTCGGCCAACCTTGAACATGAATTGTCGCATTGCCTCAAGAAACGGAAGACTCTCGATGTCGCCCACCGTTCCGCCAACTTCTGTGATGACAACATCGTACTCTCCTGTCTGGCCAAGCGCCTCGAATCTGCGCTTTATTTCATCGGTGATGTGGGGAATCACCTGGACAGTGGCGCCCAGATAATCGCCGCGCCGTTCTTTTGAAATCACTTCATGATAAATCTGACCGGTGGTAGCGTTGTTCTTTTGGGAGGTCGTAATATCCAGGAAGCGTTCGTAATGCCCCAGATCCAGATCTGTTTCTGCGCCGTCGTCAGTAACGTACACCTCGCCATGCTGGAATGGGTTCATCGTTCCCGGATCAACATTCAAATAGGGGTCGAACTTCTGTATCGTCACCCGAAGTCCGCGCAACTTCAGCAGCAAACCGATGGATGCAGAAGCGATTCCCTTTCCCAGGGAAGAGACGACTCCTCCGGTAACAAAAATGTACTTTACTTTATTTCGGCGAGCCAATGGTAACTCCTTGATTTTCGTTATGCGGGCCGCGGTGTCAATAAATCCGGGCTAACTATCGCGCCGGAAAGAACCATCTTGAGGCCTTGCTCGATCGTCAGATTCAAGGGTGTCGCCTCTGCCCTCGGAACGAGAATGAGCACACCCGATGTCGGGTTCGGCGGATTCGGAACGTACACACTTACAAACTCCATTAATGGCGCCTCCGGCGAGGCCTGGTAGGAAAGTTCGTTGGTAACGAATCCAAGGGTATAAAGCCCGACACGAGGGTACTGAAACAACACAACATGACGGAATGATTTCTCACTGCTCCCCAGGCTGAGAGCATTAATGACATCTCGAATCGCCCCATAGATGGCACGCACCACCGGGATGGATGATAGCAGTTTTTCAAACCATGAAAAGAAAATCCGTCCGATCAGATTGCGTGTCACCAGACCGACCAACAAGATCAGCACCATCATTGAAAGAAAGCCAAGACCGGGGATATCCTGTCCCAACCATTTTACCCAAACGGGTGAGAGAATTCCATCGATCGCATTCAACAGAGTTTGCAAAAACCAAATCGTCAGGACGACCGGCATGAGAACCACGAGTCCTCGAACAAACGTGCTTTGCAGAGCACTCCAAATTGTCTGTCGTATTTTACTCATGCGATCATCGCCCGAACTCGTTCCAGATCAGCCTGGGTATCGACCGGATAACTTTCGTGTTCCGTGATGCCCACGTGGATCGAATATCCATGTTCAAGAATTCGTAGTTGCTCCAGTTTTTCGGTCAACTCCAGCGGCGTTTGCGCAAGCCCGGTAAACTTCAGCAGAAAGTCCCTGCGATATGCGTAGAGGCCGATGTGTTTGAACAGCGGGCATAGCGCAGCAAGATCGTTCGCCCGGACGTCTCTGCCGAACGGAATCATAGACCTAGAAAAATACAGCGCGTTGCCTTTGAGATCCGAAACAACCTTTACCACCGTTGGTGTAAACAATTCCTCAACTCTTTCGATCCGCCGGGCGAGCGTTCCAACGCGGATCGTTTCATCTTCCACTAGGGGCCGCACCGCCTCATCAATCATTGATGATTCGATCAGCGGCTCATCGCCCTGAACATTGACGACGATATCGCAGTCGGGAAGATCTCGCGCCACGTGCGCAACCCGGTCGCTTCCCGTTTCAATGGATTGCGGTGTCATCACTGCCTCCCCACCGAAGTCTTTTACTGCTGCCGCGATTCTCTTATCATCGGTGGCGACAACGACTCGATCGATCAGCGAAGCTTTGGCTGTCCGTTCGTACACATGCTGGATCATTGGCTTGCCATGCAGTTCCGCGAGGGGTTTCCCGGGCAGCCGTTGCGAAGCAAAGCGCGCAGGAATAACGGCCACGATCTGCCGTTTGCCGCTCATCGGTCTCCTATGACCTTGGGTACTTTGAAAAACTTTTCACTATGCGCAGGCGCATTCTTCAACGCATCCTCGCGCGACACTCCCGGTCGAATTTCATCCTGACGGAATACATTTTGCAACTCGATCACGTGTGAGAGTGGCTCAACTTTCGATGTGTCGAGGCTGTTCAACTGTTCCATGTACTGAAGGATCTCATTCAGTTCGTGAGTGAGTTTCTGTTTTTCCTCATCGGAAAAGGAAAGCCGCGCGAGGGCGGCAACATGTTCTACATCTTTGACCGTAACAGACATGTGGTCCAGCTCCTCTTACTGTCGTAGTATTAAGTATATTTGTTCATCGAAACTTCCCACACAGCTCCCACGCAGTGAGTAGGAGTTGCAGACATTCGCAATCTCGTAAGCCACACCATCGACTGCTACAACACCTGATGCCGCAGGCGCGGCCACAATAGTGCCACCAGTACTTGAAAATTCCATGTCGAAGTCTCCCTCGATACCGCAGGTCGTCGTTCGTAGAACGGTTGTATTTTCCGCTCTAGTGATCGCAAATTCCGTCACCCCGGCCCTTACCTGTTCATCCTGGAGTGCTACGGGGAGTAAGTTTCCCACCATAGCAATCAATTGCCCGTTCTCCCCTCGGAGCGATAGATTTGCTTGGACCGGCATCGTTGCCAACTCCCGATACGCAACACGGACACCTGCACCTCGCGTAACACGAATCCTTCTATTCCCTGGGAGAGAATAGTAAAACGTATGGACTCCATTTGAGTCGGTCACTTGAATGAAACGTGGGAACATTAGCCCGCGTGGGCCGGCAACAGGAGTCGGGGTGGAATCGGTCGCCGTGATAATTCCCAGGAGCGTGTAGGAGGTATCCCCACCATTAAAAGCCCCGGTCAGCGGGGAAAATCCGAGCACGACGAAACCCGATCGAATCCTGTCAGCAGGTACGTTATCATCTTCCAAGTCGCAGCCAACAATCAGCAGGGTGATCAACAGAACAAGGTTTTTACTGATCCACATAGTTCCTCTTAATTGCTTCACTAACATACTGCATCAACTCAAGCTCTGCTTTTTTTCCATTCTCTCTTGTTGGCACTGGCATGTCCAGCACCAACTCGACGGTTCCTGGTCGTACTTCGAGTGAACGTCGGGGGAAGATACCGTAACTGCCGTTGACTGTCAACGGAACGACAGGAACGCCTGCTTTCACGGCAAGGCTGAACGCACCGCGCTTGAATGGCTGCAGCTTTCCGTCCGGTGTCCGCGTTCCTTCTGCATACAAGAGAACAGACGCTCCGGTAGCAACTTTCCTTGCAGCTGTTTCCAAACTTTTCAACGCATCAGCGCCATGAGTGCGATCGATGCCGACGTAATGTCCCCACTTCAAACCCCACCCAAATATCGGAATCCGTTCCAACTCTTTTTTGTACACGACTCGAATCTGTTGCGGGAGGCCGAGAATAATCGCCGGAATGTCGAGCGCGCTCGCATGGTTCGAGACATAAACATAGTTCCTCGACAGGTCAATCTTCTCCAGACCATTCACTTTCACCTGCACACCACATACCCACAGAATCAACGCAGCCCAGAATCTTGCAACGGCGTGGAACGCGCGGCCTTGCTTGTCCAGTGGAATTGCGATGATGGCAAGGACCGCGCACGCGATCGAAATAAGCCAACATGCCCCATAACGCAGTATGCCAACGACCGAAGCCATTTACTCCATCGACTGAATCAATGCAATCCGCCGTCCGACAGATGGATGACTATAGAAAAGCCACTCTACGGCTGCATGCGGATGTGGGTCTGCAAGATTCGTAACTTCCAGTTTTTGCAGGGCGCTGATGAACGACTGCTTCTTTCCGGTTGTGCGAACCGCATACCGGTCTGCCTGTCGTTCATGACGTCGCGAAAGTGCGTTGCTTAATGGCCCCGTCACCATCGAAAAGAGGCCAAGCCATAGCGCAAGCAGCGGAAGAGCAGCGATCTCTGTTCTCACCGAGAACCCGAACACTTCGAGTGACCAATCAAACATTTGCGCACCAAGAAACAGACCTGCAAAAGTTGCAACGGTCCCGCTCATAATCCCGACAAGAATGTGCTTATGTTTGTAGTGTCCAAGCTCATGGGCGAACACTGTTTCGATTTCGTCAGTTGTGAAGTCCTTGACGAGAGTATCGCCAAGAACAATCCGCTTTGCTTTTCCGATCCCCGTAAAACCTGCGTTCGCTTTCCGGGTATTCTTGCTCAGATTGAACGTGAATATTCCCTCAATCCTTACGCCGGCGTTCGTGCAAAGCGCCGAAATTCTCTCATTAATCTCCCCTTCGCCAAGGGGTGTGAACTTATAGAAGAGAGGCATGATGAAGATCGGTGCGAGTCGCGCCAGAACAATCGACAGCAACGTGACGGCAGTCCCCACCGCGACCCACCACAGGGAGCCATAGGTTTCCAGAGAATAGTACAACACGGCAACGACTCCGATCATGAACGGAAGCGCCACGAACGCACCCTTCACGTGTTCCCAGACCCATCGAGCAAATGTCTGATTGGAAAGTTGAAATCGATGCTCAATCACATATCCCGAATACACCTGCAATGGCAGCGTGGTCATTGCTAGCAAGAAACCGACAGCCCCAGCAAAGAGTACCACCACTGCGTAGTTATTTGCCACTAAGGAGCGAATTAGCTGCTCCAAATCCTTTGATACCCCAAAAACCAGCAGCAGCAATAGCAATACAAAACGAAGGCCTGATGAAAGCAGGCCGATCACAAGCTTTAAGCGATTGTAGGTTTTGGCCTTGCCGGGATTCTGAGGGGTGGGTAGGACTGATGGGTCGTGAACCCCTGCGGATGCCATGATGTTACGCTAAAAACATGGTTGGTGCCTTGTGGTTTACTTAGGGTAACCAAAATGAGTTTTAAAATCAAGGAAGGGGTTCTGGGGAGGTTGGTGAGCGATGGTTGTTCCTTAATGAAATTTGTTTTTTGTTCCGAATAATCGAAGCAATCACCGACACTGTCAGTATCACTCCGATCACACCAAGTGAAATGCCGATAGAGACATGTACCAGGTCAGCAGCGAGCATTTTCATACCAATGAAAATCAGCACAATCGACAGGCCGGGTTTCAAATAGAAGAACGTGGTCATCACCCCCGCAAGAACAAAATACAATGCGCGCAGACCAAGAATTGCAAACACATTGGAAGAGTACACAATAAACGGATCGTGGGTAACACCAAACACCGCCGGGATGGAATCGGTCGCAAAAATAACGTCCGTTGTCTCCACGGCTATCAAAACGAGAAACAGCGTGGTGATGTGAATCTTTCCGCCTTTCCGCAGAATAAATCGTGGGGAATCGTAACCGACCTCCACGGGAAACATCTTTTTCGCCATCCGCAGAATAAAATTCCTTTCGGGGTGTACTTCCACCTCACCACTCCGCATCATCTTCCAACCGCTCACAACTAAGATGAAGCCGAAGATGTAGAGAATCCAATCGAACCTCGTGATAAGGACAACTCCCAGGGCAATAAACAGTGCTCTCATGATCAACGCGCCAAGAACACCCCAGAACAATACACGGTGTTGCAGTTGCGGCGGCACACCGAAATAGGAAAAGATGAGAATAAACACAAAGATGTTATCCACCGACAATGATTTTTCTAACAAATAGCCGGCGAGAAATTCAAGTCCGGCCTGCTTACCCATAAAATGGAATAGCCCCGCGCCGAACAGTAATGAAAGAGTAATCCACACAACGCTCCACCAGGCCGCCTCGCGAACTGTCACCACGTGTACTTTTTTGTGAAACACGCCGAGATCGAGCGCGAGCATTAGAAGAACAAACGCGTTGAAACAAACAAAGAGAAGAGTTTCGTTCTGGGGCATGTGCTAATTTGGGGGAGTGTCGAGAAGGCGCGTCAACCATGACGACAGGTCATTCAACTGGTCTTCGCCAATCTGGTGCACCATCGGATATTCTTTGTACGATACTGTGGCCTTTGATTTCTGAAACAGTTCATTCGCGCGTCGGGCAAAGCCGATCGGGATGACCGGATCGTGAATACCATGGGCGATGAAGTAATGATGATGATTGACTTCGCTCCATCGAAATTGGAGATGCGTGCCTTCCGGTACATAGCCGCTGTTGGCAACAACTCCACGGACAAGCTCCGGTTGTGTGAGTGAGAGTGAAAAAGACATCACTGTTCCCATGCTGAACCCGAGAAGAAACACATTGGTTTTCTGCACCGGATAGCCATTGATGACATCGTTCACAAATGTGGAGAGAGCTTCGTAACTGCGGGTGAACATTGATGGCTTAGGCATTCCCTTTTCATCCATCTCATACCAGGTAAATCCGCCGTTGCCAAAAGCAAAGGGAGCCTGCGCACTCACGATCAACAGGCGGTCGTCAAGGTAGTCAGACAAACCGAGAAGGTCGAGTTCATCTGCACCACGGCCATGAAGCAGAATGAGGAGTGGATACGCGGGTTCCTGCCGGACCGGCGGGAGAACTCTGTGAATCAACGAAGTTTCAATGGTGTTCATACACTCACGCCGCACTGCGTCGTTTCGTGATTGCACGTTCGTACAGGCGAAGATATTTTACGGCAGAGGCCTTCCACGAAAAGTCCGATTGCATACCATTTCGCTGAATTTTCAGCCACGTATTCTTGTCATTAGAAAATATACCTATCGCCCGCTCTACAGATGTTTGAAGTGCATATCCGGTGGCATCGTTAAAAGAAAAACCATTACCAGTGTCTAAGCCCCGGTAGGTAAATTCATGCCAGTCGTGGACTGTATCAGCAAGTCCACCTGTATTTCGGACAATGGGCACGGTTCCGTATCGGAGACTATACATCTGATTCAAACCACATGGTTCATAATGTGATGGCATCAGAAACATGTCGGCGCCGGCCTCAATCAAATGCGCCAATTCGTTGTTGAATCCCACATATGCCCATACTTTATGGCCCATGGCACTACTTAATGATCGAAACAACCCTTCGAACCTGTCCTCACCGCTTCCCAGAATAACCCACTGGGCATTCATTTGCATGAGTTCAATTGCGACATCCGCGAAAAGGTCAAACCCCTTTTGACCTGCAAACCGGGAAACAATGCCAATGACCGGGAGATCCTCATGGAAGTCGATCGATGTATTGTCCAGAAGGAACTTCTTGTTCTGCAGCTTCCCCTTCATATCTTTGGAAGAATAGTGAAATGGGAGATGGTGGTCCGTTGAAGGATTCCACTCTTCGGTATCGATGCCGTTGAGGATTCCCTGCAGGTCATGCTGTCGCATACGAAGAACGCCATCCAGTCCCTCACCAAAAAGGGGCGAGAGGATTTCGTACGAATACGTTTCGCTGACCGTGCTGATCATCTCGGCATGGAGGATGCCGGGTTTGAGGAAATTCAAGAACCCATGCATCTCGAGTGGTCCACCGGAATAAAAGAGTTCCGGCCGAAGCTCTGCCTTCGCAACGGTAGAAGGGGGAAACGTACCCTGGTATGCAATATTGTGTATCGAAAGAACCGTCGCCGTTCGATGGAACAGCGCATCCCAACTGTAATTATCTTTCAAGAGAATTGGAATGAGCGCCGTTTGCCAGTCGTTGCAATGAATAACATCGGGAGCCCACTGCAACCGTTGAAGGGTTTCGAGCACCGCCTTGCTGAAGAGAATAAACCGCTCATCCTCGTCCGAATCAGAAGTATACAGACGGCCACGATGAAAATAGTGAGGACAGTCGATAAAATAAACTTGCACCGAAGACCCGGGTAGGTCGCTCCGCAAGACATGAACCGGTCGTGGCACCGCCGCAACACGGATCAGCATTTCGCCTATCGTGTGCTCATAATGCAGGTCGTAACGAGTGTCATCGATAGAGTTGTACCGCGGCACGAAGACCTTGACATCGCAGCCCAATTCCTTCAGGAATTTCGGCAACGCGCCGACAACATCTGCAAGTCCCCCGGTCTTCGCAAAAGGAGCTACCTCCGAAGCTGCAATTGCAACCTTCATGTCGCGGCCCTCTTCACCTTATGCCTCGTTTCTTCTTCTCAATGAAGACTTGTGCATCCACCTGTGCAGTACAAAGAGGACAGGTGTAGTGCTTTGTCGTTTCATTAAAATCAGGCTCGTGTGTCTGCTTGCAGTTTGGGCAGCGGACAATGAGCGGGGTGTGTTCGCTTTTCTTTGTCATTGAGGTTTTCTGCGGAAATTAATGAGCATAAGATAGACCCTTTGACGGAAAACTCCAAATGTTTGTTCATCGAGGAGAGGCCATAAAAATCAAGAGGCGACCTTTAACAGGCCGCCTCTCTACATATCAACATGGAGATGATCTCGTCAGTTCTTCATTCGACGATATTTCTCTTTGTACTTTTCGTACAGCATCGTGTGCCTGCTGGTGAGGTCGACTTTCCTTCCCTGAATAAATTCCATCTCCACCTGTGTCATGATCTCCAGTGGATCTCCCGACGTTACGATCAACGTCGCATCCTTGCCAACCTCCAATGAGCCAACCCTGTCATCGAATCCGAAAATGCGGGCGGGGTAGAGCGAGACCGCTTTGAAGGCTTCCTCTTTCGGAAGTCCGTATGCGGCAGCCATCGCAGCAACATAGGGAAGGCTCCGCTCGTGTCCCGATTCCTCACCGCTCACGATGGCAAATTGAATTCCGGCTTGATAAAGTTTAGACGGGAGTTCGTACGGATCGTCATATGCATCGAAACGGTGTGAGGGAAGCCGGTGCGTACCGGCAACGAGTACGGGAATATTTCTACCCGTGAGAAGCTCAGGAATTCTCCAGACATCGTAACCTCCGCCGATAATGAGCTTGAGCTTTTCGCGTTCCGCCCAGGCGACGGCTGCCTCAATTTGCTGGATGTCATATGCCCAAACAACCACCGGCATTTTTCCTTCCAACGCTGGAATCATCGCCTCCCATCGGACATCCACCTTATGATATGGAACGCCCTTCTGTCCTTCTGCTCTTTTCGCTTCCATATAAGCTCGCGCATCGCGAACGGCATCGTTCAGCTCTTGCAACTGTTTGTCACGGTCTTTCTTCTGCTCCTCTTCACTCTTCGTGACAAATGGTGAACGGTTGATCGTCATATCCGGCCAACTGACGTTCAGCGCAAGAGGCGCTTTGTATGTCATGTCTTCGAATGTCCATCCATCCATGAACATTGCCGCCGATAACCCGGAAATCAGGCCGCCGACGGGGGTGGAGACCACCATCGTGATGCCGTTGGCGCGAGCAACCGGTATCAATTCGCTTTCAGGGTTGAATGCGCGGTCCGCTCTGACGTTTGGGTTGATCCTGCCAGTTTCATTCATGTCACGCGTTGCACGGACAGCAGAGATTTCCGTCAGTCCGATCTGTGTTTCCCCGCTGATCATTCCGGCGTAGACATGTTTGCCCGTACCGTCGATCACCTCTGCACCTTGGGGAATTTGCGCTCCCGTGCCGACAGCAGTGATCTTTCCATCGATAAAAACAATCGTGGCATTGGCTATCGCCGCTCCGGTGTTCGGATGAACCATGACACCAGTGATGGCGATCGGCGAGGATTGCTTCTTCGCAGGAATCTGATCAGAACCGAAAAGCATCACGGCGGTGACAAAGAACAGACTGGAAAAAATAAGAATGTGTTTCATTGTTGCACCTCCGGGAGAACGGTTGCACCATATGGATGATCATAGATGTCCCCCCGCTTCTTTGGCTTCGGTGCCGCTTCCGGGCTGTTTCCTTTTTTTGAGGAGAGGGCTTTTTGAATTAATTCCGCTCGCTGTTTCTGTACTTCTTTGTTCATTGCCCGATCCTCGGAGCGATCAAAATATTTCCTTCCATCAATCCACGTTTGCTCACACATGGAGTAGGTAGAAAGAGGGCTGCCGTTCCACAGAACGAAATCTGCATCTTTCCCCGCCTCCAACGACCCAACCCTGTTGTCAACCTTCAATTGCTTTGCAGGATTGATCGTGACGAATTTGAGAGCTTCCGTTTCAGAGACACCGCCATACTTCACCGCCTTTGCCGCTTCGAGATTCATGCGGCGAGCAAGTTCATCGCTGTCTGAATTGAACGACACCAGAACACCCTGGTCATGCATCAGGGCGCCGTTGTACGGGATCGCATCGTACACTTCGAACTTGTATGCCCACCAATCACTGAAGGAAGATCCCCCTGCTCCATGTTTCGCCATGATATCTGCTACCTTGTATCCTTCGAGGATGTGTTGGAAAACGCGAATCCGAAAACCGAAATCCTCTGCAACCCGCATGGTGGATAGAATCTCGTCCTGACGGTAAGAGTGACAATGAACGAATCGCTGTCCCTTGAGGATTTCCAGTATCGCGTCGAGTTCCAGATCACGTCGCGGAGGAATGGCGGTCTTGTCCTTTTCAAATTCCTTCGTTGCAGTCTCATAATCCAGGGCTGCGCGGAATTCGTCACGCATGAGTTGATCGACACCCATGCGCGTTTGTGGATAGCGCGTCGTGTACCGCTCTCCCCAATTGGATTGCTTGACGTTTTCCCCGAGCGCAAACTTGATTGTCGGTGGGGCTCCTTCAAACTTCAGTTCGTCCGGTAAGACGCCCCACCGGAGTTTGATGAGCTGGGATTGGCCTCCAATCGGATTTGCAGAACCGTGCAAAACGTGTGCGGCAGTGAGGCCACCCGCGAGCGCTCGGTAGATATCGATGTCATCGGGATCGAGCACATCGCCGATGCGTACTTCCGCGCTCACCGCTTCTCCTGCTTCGTTGAGCCCGCCGTCACCCGCCATGTGCGAGTGCGCGTCGATGAGCCCGGGTGTTACGTGCTTCCCTGTCGCATCAATGACCGCAGCGCCCGCCGGAGCTTTCAGATTTTTCCCAACCTGCACAATTTTTCCTTTTTGAATGAGAAGATCGCCTCCTTCAATGTTGCCTTCCGGTCCGGATGTCCAAATAGTGGCATTCTTTACAAGAAGTGCATCGACCTGATCGGGAATTTTCGCACGTCCAAACTCACCATGAGGGTACACCGGTAGGAATGACGCAGTCACGCGCTCTTTCGGTTTCATTGTATCGGGTTCTTCCTTAAAGGGTGCCGACCGAATCGCCGACCATATAAAGCGAGAACCATCCGACCATTCTCCAAAACCATCGATTGTCTTTGCCGTCACCGTTCCACTTGCGCGGATGATGCCTTCTTTGCCGAGAGAATCACCCGAAAATGAAAAGTTGAGTTGACTTCCTGCGAGTGAGAGATTGGAAAGCTTTGTGCTTTTCTTCCATGTGAAAGTTCCGCTGAGTGATTTCAGTTCGCCGGTGATCTTAAGAGTCACCGTATCTCCTGTGGCCTTTGTATCGATGGCGATATCCCACGTCCCGCGCGGGTCGATTTCCGGCAACGATTTGACGGCGTACCGCATACCGTCAATCCACGCATCGAGGATCTCCGTTTTCTCTTCGAACAAATCACCATCGGTAATGATGAAGTTGGCCGTCTTTCCCGCATCGAGGGATCCAAGTATTTTGTCAACGCCGAACAATGATGCTGGCGTCATGGTCATTGCTGCAAGCGCCGCATCCTTGGAGAGTCCTCGTTGCACTGCGGTTCTGACTTGCTTCAAAAATGTGCCATCGTCCTTCAGTGTTGCTGTTGTGAGAGCGAATCTCACTCCAGCTGATTGCAGCCGTGCAGGATTCTCCGGGGCTTCGTCCCAGTGCCGAAGTTGTTCCAAAGATACATCCAGCGCGTCCTCCGGCGTTTGCACTGACGGAGTTTCCGGGAAGTTTACGGGAAGGAGAATACTGCGGCCTGTCGCCTTAATGGCGTCCAAGCGTTTGTATTCGCTGCCGCTCCCACGGATGATCGCTTTGAGAGAAAACTCTTTTGCAATCTTATCCGCCCGCAAGTGATTTTTTTCATCAGAGGCATCCACGATCACCGGGATACGACCGGACATTGCCCCTTCCATCGCAGCCAACTGGTTGTTGGTCTCGGGTCTTATGAGCGACGGTTTCTTCGAATATGCATCGTGCGCTTTCTTGTACCAAACTGCATCATAAAACGTCTGACGGATGAATGCAATAATACCCATAAGCGAGCTTGGATAGTCTTCCGCATCGGGACTATTGCCTAGGACGATGTGCTGAGCAACCTGTGCGCGTACCACCTGTGCTTTCGGGTCTCCATCACCAACATTTACCAGTGTACTCATTCCTCTGAAGATCCCTTTTGTTGGAACAACGAGCGCCGCGGTGATGCCCTGACTTCGGAGCTTCTCTGCAGCTTTTCCGTCGGGAATGAATAACTCCGCTGCGTCCTCGTCCGCCTGCATACCGGTGTTCCAGTGGTTCGCCCCTCGCCGCTCCGGCTCTTTGACAGGTTGATTGTCTCCGCCTCCGGGACCCTGACGCCGTTCAGGAGCTTTTGGCATTCCATAATCCGAATATGCGTCAATCAATCCGGGATAAATCGTGTGGCCGTTCATGTCCCAGACGCGGGCATCCGGCGGAATGGAAACGTGGCCAACCGCTTCAATCACACCATCGCGAATGACAAGAGTTGCACCGTCAATAATTTTTCCGGCCGATTGGACGACGCGGGCATTTCTGAACGCATGGACTCCCGGAGTATTTTTCCTGAGTCCTTCAACCTCATTGGTTTGTGCGAACGCAACACTGCCGAACGCCGCGAGCAGCATCACTATCAACACAAGCCTCAGCCGCAAATCAAGAAAGTGTGAAGGCATGAACGTGTCCTTATGCTGTTTGAATGATGAATGGAATCTTTGTCGACCTTTGGATAGACTCGGTTCGACTCACGCCCCATCCTTGAAAAGAAGAGCGTAGACTTCAAAGTCAGGCTTGCTGAAAACAACGAATCGGACCTCACGAAGCTGAGGATGTGTATGAATAAATTCGGCTACGGTTGCGAGAGCTATTTTTGATGCGCGTTCAATGGGAAAACCATATGCACCTGTACTAATAGAAGGGAATGCGATCGTTGTGGCCTTCTTTTCAACAGCTTTCTGCAAGCTATTCCAGTAGGCGTTCCTGAGAAGGTCATCCTCGTTCGAAAAACCGCCTTGCCACATTGGCCCCACCGTGTGAATGACGAAACGTGTTTTAAGATTGCCAGCGTTCGTGACAACCGCCTCGCCCGTGGGACAGTCTCCTTGCTCCTTTCGAATTGCTTTGCATTCTTCTACTATCGATGGACCGCCTGCACGGTGAATGGCGCCGTCAACACCACCGCCACCCAAAAGAGATGAGTTTGCCGCATTCACAATTGCAACCGTCCCCTGTTGTGTTATATCTCCTTGAATGAGCGTAAGGAGACAGTTCCCAATCTTTTTTGACAACGTCGTTCGGTCCAACATATGGGGTCGTTCCACGGCAGAGATCGATGCGGCTCGATCGTATTTGCAGGAGGTCCCGAAATCCCGAAGAAAGGAATGGCCGCCATTCGGGACGGGATAAGCTACAGACAACGTGTTAGAAAGTCAATGAAAGGGGTGTTCAGAGGATTTCACGGGCCGCCACTAAGGAGTTTTCTGCAGAAAAAAGCAACTAACCTTACTACACACAGACGCTCCCCCGATGAATCTCGCCGCTTGAAAAATCCATTCAACTTACTCAAGTGTAATCCGCTTTACGAGAGTAGACATGCTCGCAGAGAAAACCCAATCATGACTAAAACCCAAAGCATCATCGGGGCAACCTAAATCTTCACTTCATCTTCCACCCAAGTGAACAAATATTTTTCATTGTATTTCACGGCGAATGGTTTCAACAGCTTTGCATATTCTTCCCTGAAGGTCTGTTTCTTGTGGAGCTCCTCCCGTCCGTGAATGAACTTCACAACTTCATCGCAGCAATCCTCCTTAAAGCCCCGTAGGGGCGACCTATGCTCTTGTGCTTACCGTAGCTGCGCCGCAAGAACCACAACCCCCTTGAGTTGTTCGAGAACCCCACCCTGTTCGTCAATCGCTTCCAAGAGAACAATATACATCCCGATGCTCGCTTTCTGTCCATCATCATGTTTTCCATCCCACACGAGTTGACCCTGTGCACCGGCTGGTTCATTGGTAGCGAGACGACGAATCAAACGTCCGCGCACGTCATAAATCTTCACGCTGATGACGCTGACCTGAAGCGGCAACTCATAGTGAATAATTGTGAAATCATCCGTTCCATCTCCGTCAGGTGAGAATGGATTCGGCTGGAATTCCAAGCGCGCATTACTCGGACGAATGGAAGAGAAGATGCTATTCTTCATGCCTGGCGTCCCGCCGATTGGCGATGCGCATGTACTCCAATTCCTTCCGTCGTTTGCCGGGAGCGAAGGATTGATGCGCTCAAGAGACCTTCCCTTCACGTCGCTGACTCCCGGATTGTGCCACGATGTAGAATACAAAACACTATCGATGGCCGATCCCAGAATGTCACGGATAACACCTGCATCCCCTTCGTTATTCAAACTTAGTGACCCGCCTCCGACGACATACAAAGCGGAATCAGGAATTGTCGGGAAGAGGTTCATCAAAGATGAATCAGATGCAATCGTGAAATACGATCCCGCAGAAATCGAAATGTTTCTTCCTTGAAGTTTATAAGTATTGTGTGAACCCGAAGGTGTTGGAAGGTCAGTGAGCGACCAGCCGGTGAGGGAAATTGCTGTCCCTGTTGAATTGAACAGCTCGATGTATTCTGCCTGGCCTGCAAGTGGATCATACATAATCTCGTTAATGAGCACGGAGCCCTTCGGATATCCTACACGCACTTTCATCCAGGACGAGTTATTCGAAATGCGTCCGTCTGCCGCATATTGTACTCGAAAGATGAAACCATGATCTCCAGAAGATGGAGAATTCCATTGATACCAACCAACAAGAGAGTCTTGCCGGGGGATCGGTTGGATGGATGTGAACGGAAGCGTTGCGAGGAATTCCTCGAGAGTTCCCAGAGAATCCTCGTTCGCGTCAAGGTATACTTCGACGGAGAACGCCGTGACAGTATTTTTTCCCTTGTTCTGAATAGTGAACGGTATTTCAACAACACTGTTCACCTGAAATGAAAGGGGAGACATCGTTGTGATCGCGAGGTCATCATCGAGAAGAACAACGGAATTACGGCGACCAGGAGTAGCGCCGAGCGAGTCCAGCGAAGACCCCCAGTTGGTTGAGTCTTGTGAGAATCCGAATGCATCAATTCTTTCGAGCGAAGCCCCATTGGAGCCACCCCAGGCGGTGAGATACGTAACGCTGTCCTGTACCAGCCCACTCGTTTGAGCCAGAACCACTGCATCCCCATTGTTGTTCCACAGAAACGTCGGCAGCGATGTCAATTGAATCAGACCTCCCGATATGTTTTGGTACGCCTGACGCATCAAGGCAGAATCTCTTGTAATGACAACATACTCTGATGGCGCAATGAGTGTGGTTGGAAGAGAATAACGATTCAACCTGTTACCGATCTTCCAGCCTTCCAGACGGACGGAGTCGGCAGACGAATTGATAAGTTCAATCCACTCAGGAATTCCTCCGACAGGCGCATACATGATCTCGTTAATGACCACTACACCCGTTTGGTATCCTACGCGAACCCTCGCCCAGGATGTATTGTTCGAAATACGTCCGTCTGTCGCATATTGCAAACGCAGAATAAAACTGTGATCTCCGGAAGTTGGTGCGCTCCATTGATAAAAAGAAACCAGGGAGTCCCGCCAGGGAATCGGTTGAGTGAACGGAACCGTTGCGAGGAGCTCCTCAGATGTTGCCACGGAGTCCTCGTTCGCGTCAAGGTACACTTCAACAGAAAATGATCCGGAAGCGTTTCGTCCTTTATTCAGAACAGTAAACGGTATTTCAACAACGCTGTCCAGCTCAAATGAGAAGAACGGGAACGTTACGATCGCGAGATCATCATCAAGAAGAACAATGGAATTACCGCGACCGGGAGTTGCGCCAAGTGTATCCAACGACGAACCCCAGTTGGTTGAATCCTGTGAGAATCCTGCTGCATCAATTCTTTCCAGTGATGTGCCGTTTGAACCTCCCCAAGTTGTGGAATACGTAACGCTGTCCTGGATTAACCCACTCGTATGAGCAAAGACCACCGCATCACCATTGTTATTCCACAGAAATGTTGGCAGCGATGTCAATTGAAGAAAGGTTCCCAGAATACTTTGGTACGCCTGGCGCATCAACGCAGAGTCTTTTGCAATAACGAGATACCCGGATGGCGGAAGAATTGTGTTCGGAAGGGAATAGCGGTTCAATCTGTTGCCAATCTTCCATCCTTCCAAACGGACTGAGTCGGAGGAGGTATTGATGAACTCAACCCACTCAGGGATTCCCCCGACAGGGGCGTACATTATTTCGTTGATACGGATTGCACCGGGCGCCGGCAGCACTGCAAACCTGAGGAATTTTGCATTGTTCAATGTGTCCTCGTCAGTAACAAGGTCGACTCGGCCAATCAGCTGATGAACACCTGTTGGACGTGGAGTCAAAAGGAAAAAGACGGAGAGTGAATCACGGGAACGAAGAGTGTCGGTGTCTATGATTGTGCTTAGGAGTTCAACTGGTTGAGCGACAGAATCTCCATTTACGTCATCGAAGAGTGACACGGAAATTGGTGCAGCATCGAAGAAGCCAACATTTTCTGTGTAGACAACCACTTCAAGTGAATCAGAAGAAGTCGGAAATGTAGGATTGAGGTCAACGTTCTTCACACGAAGATCTCTGTCTTTCATCGTTATCGAGTTGCGTACTCCGGGTGTGCTGCGAAGGATGGACGTCGATGTTCCCCAATTCGATTGTTGAGTTGAAGATCCGGCGGGATCAACCCTCTCCAAGGAGTATCCGCCGGAATTTCCTCCCCAGGAAGGCAAATAGCTCACGCTGTCGATTGAGGTCCCGCGGAGATCGTATACAACGACGGCATCCCCGCTGTTGTTAAGCGTTGGAAATCCAGACACCTGAAGAATCGGCGCAACAATTTCCGGATGGTTGTCCTTCAAAGCGGCAGAGTCCCTTGTGAGGACGCAAAAGAGTTCGGGGGCAAGGTAGAAATGAAACGGCGTAATGAGTTTTTTCGAAGAGACTATATTGTCCGACACCAACCACCCCTGGAGGTCAACCGTGTCCTGCGAGAGAGAATACAGCTCAACCCATTCCGGCTCAGTCCCGGTGGGGGCATACATGATCTCGTTCACCACGACACTCTGCGGAGGATAGCCGACCAAAAGAGTCGCGTATTGTTGATTGTCGAATAATTGCTGATCAGGGGGATAGACGAGTTTGCCCATGATCAGATGGCTTCCCGCCGGGAATGTCCCAAGCGACGCATCGAGAAGAGCAGAATCTCCGGCAGCGAGAGGTGAGGGAGATTGAATAGCAGAAATGAGTTCGACCGGATCGGGGAGACTATCGTTATCCATGTCAACGTAATACTCGATCGAATACGAAGAAGCAACCTGAGTCCCACGATTATGAATCGTGGCGGCAACGTAGACAGAATCTCCGAATGCGGGCAAGGACGGAATAAAAGCAAGACGATCGAGCGACAAGTCTTGAGCCGCTTGGACGGTGATGCGAACATCATCGATTCGCAGCGTTCCCGTGCTCCCTGTCCCGTTGCCTAAC
>DASWHW010000026.1:0-33341 GCA_036397975.1 Bacteroidota bacterium | reverse complement strand
CAATGACGAAACTGTTCGTCGCGCTTCCCTTAATTCCCTGCCCTGGCGCATAAAACACCTGTACTTGTACAATCCTCGCCTTATCTATTCCGTTGAGAAGGATGTGGTTCTGCCCGGTTCCACGTAAAGGAAAGACTCGTTGTTCATAATGACGTGAAGGTAATACGCGGTCGCGTTTTTGATGGTCAGGCTAACCTCTTCGCTTCCGAAGGAAATTGAATAAGGGAAAAGAATGATCAGGACGACTGCGACTGAAATAACTTTGGATCGCACGAGATTGGTCTGCATTGCTCACCCTCCCTTTGTGTGAGAAGTTGTGTCAATAATATCCTAGTCGGTGAGAAGTCTTGTCACGGTTTTGTCATAAATATGAAGGAATTCCTCATTGAGAGTTTTTCTGCAATCACTGCGAAGAGCCCAAATGGCTGACTCGCAGTTCGAACATAGAACTGCTGCCCTAGCCACCTGAAAAAACTAAGTTGACAGTCTACAACACTGGAGTTGAGAAGAGTACAGCAATAGGTAGAAGAGAATTACCTGCGGTTAACGAGAAGAGAGGTGAAAACGAAGAGAGGACTCTCAGGTCTGGCCACGCGAACCACAAGTAGTCCAACGTTTCGACCTACGGGAAAGAACAGGGCCTACGGTACTTGTGAATAATGAAAAAGCCAACTCCTGGGACCGGCGCGTGAACAGGCAAGTCTCAGCCTGGTTATATCAACACCTTACAGCCTTGGCAGGTCAAGGCAACAAAACGAACATTCGTGTATGCATCAGGAGTGCATGAAATAGTCTGTTCCGCCACCGGTCTTACCCCATGGTGTACTCTTACAGCCAACCGAATGGGAGAACGGTATGGCACGTGGGATCGTTCTCGTTTACTAAGTAATCATAGTCGACCCGCCCACTTATTTATTACCTCCTTCTTTACGCGCACTTCATTTTTTGCAAGATCAACTCTTGATGGAATTGGGTCGGGAAAGTACTGAGAGCAGCAGGCGTATGCCTCCATTGTGAGCATATCCCAATGTGAAGGACATCGGGCACAATAAATTTGGTTGTCTTTAATCTTGAACTCAGTCGATCCGCAGTGGTCGCTAATGCTCATCGCGGTGACGAGTTTTCCATTCGGAGCGATGTAGGCCATTACGTATCTGGCCGTTTTTCCACCGCTATACTTGAAGCGAACGAGCTTGGCATCCTTAACGGTCGAAAGAGGAATCACAAGGTCATCTCCGTCTTCACGCACAAGGATGTCAACCATTTCAACGAAATTCGAATCATAATCAAACGGCTGCTCAACTACCGGCTGTTTTTTGATGACGTCATTCTCAGAAGGGTTGATCACCGAAAAATAAATGCCCAATCCAACTCCTGCGATCAAGAGAAAGGCGATCGCACCTCCTTTGAAACTCTTCGTCGGCCGCACCGTTTCCTTCGCCGGAGAGTCCTGAGATGATTTCACCAGGTCAACCGGACTTCCACACGCCGGACAGAAACGGGGAGATCCAGAGAGATCGCTCCCACAGGATGCACATTGCGCCATTGATTCTCCTAGTGATTTATTTTTTCAAAACTCGGTTGTAATATACGAAGGGATGTCGCTATGGGCAACCGGCCAATGCTGTTGCTACCCGGAATCACTTTTGTTACATTGACATACACTTCTTCTTCCAAATCATGAAATCTGTCATTTCTTTGCTCGCTCTCTTAATGTTACTGGGAACAGGTGGGATTGGACAGACATTTCAGGACTTTCTGAATCAGGTCTATTCCTCCCCGGATTCACTCCGCATTTCTATTGTGAACACCTATGTTGCGGCCCATCCGGTTTCACCTATTCTCGAAGCCGACTCGGTGGCGCATTTCTATTATCGAGGAGCAGCCGCAAATGTGTCGGTTCCCGGCGACGCGAACTCATGGAATCCGAATGCCTTCCTGATGTCACGCATCCCGCCGACTGATTTCTGGTACTACTCAGACACATTCGAACCCGATGCCCGCCTCGACTACAAGTATGTTCTTAACGGGTCGACCTGGATCCTGGATCCTCGAAATCCGCGGACGGTGTCGGGCGGCTTTGGACCGAATTCAGAAATACAGATGCCCGCATACCTCCCGGCGCCCGAAATTTCCTTCTATCCTGGGATCCCCCATGGGTCGCTTTCGGACACCGTGATGTATTCTCCATCGCTCGGCAATTCAAGAACAATTCGTGTGTACACTCCCCCCTTTTACTCCGCGTCACTAGACAGCTTTCCAGTCGTTGTTGTTCATGACGGACTGGAATATGTCAGCCTCGCAAGCGCGAACAATGTTCTCGATTACCTGAGTCAGGAACAGCGCATCGTTCCGGTGATCGCGATATTTGTTCCTGCGGTGAACAGAACAGAAGAGTATGCAGGAAGCCAGCAGAATCAATTCACATCGTTCATCATCAACGAATTGATGCCGGTGATTGATCAACGCTATAGAACACGGCGCGATCCGACTCAACGCGCACTCCTGGGCGCGTCGAACGGAGGCAATATCTCCCTCTGGATAGGCTACACGCACCCGGAGCATTTTGGAAACATCGCCGCTCAATCAAGCAATATCCAAACATCTATCTCTTCGGGATTTCAATCCAGTTCGTTACTCCCACTTAAGCTATATCTCGACCTCGGCACCTATGATATACCTCAATTGATTCCACTGGTCAGGAATTTTGTGCCTATCCTCCAAAACAAAGGATATCCTTTCCGGTATATCGAATATCATGAGGGACACAGTTGGGGCAACTGGCGGGCGCATATTGATAATGCATTGGAGTTCTTCTTTCCAGGCGCAGCAACCAGTGTTCGTATCGAGCAAGAACATCCGAGAACCCATGTTTTATTGGAGAATTATCCAAACCCATTTAACGCCGGAACAACCATTCGGTATTACGTACCCGTAGTGAGCCATACCAGACTAGTAGTCTTTGATTACCTTGGTCGTCATGTTACAACTCTCGTTAACCGCGAGCTTGAGGCAGGCACATATTCTCTCTCCTGGCAGCCGGACAGGCACGCAAGCGGAGTATATTTTTATCGCCTGGAGGCAAGCGGCAATGTGGAGACAAGACAAATGCTCTTCATGAAGTAACATGAGATCTGTCACCTCTCTTCGGTCGTCCAGGCTGCGTGCCTCAAGTCATTATTGACCGATCCAAATTACACTATTTTTTCGATGCGGGCCCTCTCCGTTGGCACCACCTTTTGCGATGACTCATCCCTGAGATTCATTGCTTCGCCGAAAAGACAATAGGAATACCTTTAACGAGTTCAACCAAATGAGTCAGGCACGTATGACGCGGAATGTAATTCCCGTGTTCATGGCTATCAACCTCTTCGTGACAGTTGGATCGATTGCGCAGAATACCCCGCCTCTCCCTCCGGCTATAACAGAACCGGTGATTGATCTTCAAGTTGTCAATGCCAGCGATGTCCACATGGAGGCAGGCCCATTCATTGACCCGGACGCGGGAGACACGCACGTCTGCTCCGATTGGGAAATCTGGACGGTTTCTCCTTCCGGACGGATCTGGATCACCACTTGCATCGGCGGAGTGGAGAAGCTGCACACACACTTCGGCGACGGGGCATTTGAAGGATCGCACGCTGGACGAACGGAACTGTTTCCGGACATGGATTATCGATTGCGGGTACGTTTCCGAGACAGCAGCGGGGATCCCTTGACGGAATGGAGCCCATGGTCGGAACGCTTGTTTCGTACCGGAGCCTTAACGCAGCTCTTTCCGCTTGACTTAGAGGACATCGCATCATCCCCGACTCCACAATGGAACAATGAAACGTCAGGTTTGCCGGTGGTCTTGCCTGTCGGTTCGCCACAGCCGTCGCTCCGGATCGAAACGCCGCCAAGCAATCTACTCTTGAGCATTCAAGGTTTGAACGGCATATCAAACACTCTTCAAAATCCGCCTGCGCTGGCAGACCATAAACACATCCGAGTGGTGTTGAATGGAGGTAGCAGCGGTATGGTGCTTTCTCAAACGAGGCTTCTGTTCACCGACGATGCTGGAGTTGATCGGGAGATATTTCTCCCGGCGATGAATCTCGCAGCAGGATCTGATCGGTATTTATGGATCTCGTCCAACGGAAGCAGCTACGAGGGCAATGCTGGACAGAGCGAACCTGACTTTACCACACTTGCTCAAGGTGCGCCCGTTCCCTGGGCGGTGCGCCAAGCTGGCTTTAAAGTGGAAAAAGTCTCATCCGGTTTCCAACTCCCCGTCAACATCGCCTTCGTCCCAAACCCGGGTTCCCAACCAATGGACCCATATTTTTACGTGACCGAGCTTTACGGAATTATCAAAGTCGTGACGCGCAACGGTACTGTCCTTGACTACGCAACCAACCTGCTGAATTTCAATCCGACGGGAAATTTTCCCGGATCCGGCGAGCAGGGCCTTTCGGGAATTCTGGTGGAGCCTGGAAGCGGTGACATCATCGCATCGATGTTGTATGACGCATCTCCTCCCAACGGACCGCATTATCCGAAAGTTGTGCGTTTCACCAGCATTAACGGTGGGTTGAATGCCGGGGCACAGACAACGATTCTCGATATGCCCGGAGAAACACAGGGGCAATCCCACTTCATTTCCAATCTTTCCATCGGACCCGATGGAAAGCTGTATGTCCATATGGGAGATGGGTTTACTTCCTCGACTGCGCTCAACATTAATTCGTTCCGGGGCAAAATCCTTCGGGTAAATCTCGATGGCTCGGCTCCGACGGACAATCCCTTCTATAATGCAGGTGATGGAATCAACGCGAAGGACTACATCTTCACCTACGGTTTGCGAAATCCGTTTGGTGGCGCCTGGCGGCTTTCTGACGGCTACCACTATGAAGTTGAGAACGGACCGAGTCACAATGATAGAATCGCACGCATGATCAGTGGCGGTAATTACGGTTGGGATGGAACCGACGCGAGCATGACCATCAGCGCAATTTACAACTGGGATCCTCCGCACGGACCTGTGAACATGGCCTTTCCACAAAGCAGGATATTTTCAGGGAGTGGTTTTCCTTTGTCAAAGCTGGATCATATGTACATCACCGAGTCTGGTCCAACATACGCGACCGGCCCGCAGGCAAAAGGAAAGCGAATCGTGGAGTTCGAGGTCAGTCCCGGAGGAACACTTATCTCCGGACCCGCACCGTTGGTTGAGTATAACGGGTCCGGCAAAGGAACCGCAGTTGCGCTGACCGCGGGACCAGACGGACTATACTTTAGCGATTTTTACAAGGATCTCAACTACACGAGTCCGGTTGACAGGGGAGCAAATATTCTTCGTGTAAAGTTCATCGGCACAGCAGACTTTGCGGCGAATGCAACAAGCGGTCTCGCCCCACTGAGCGTCCAGTTTACCGATCTTTCAAATGTCCCTTCGGCATCCGCATGGTTCTGGGATTTTGGAGACGGAGGGACGAGCACGCTGCAGAGTCCAAACCATACGTACACCACTGACGGGCTTTTCAACGTGCGACTCACTGTCACCGGGACAAACGGGCCGGCGACCGTACAAAAGAACGCATACATCATTATCGGCAATCTGGGTGCAGGCTTGCGTGGAGAATACTATGACAACATTGATCTTACCGGGACAGTGCTTACGCGAATTGACCCGGTTCTTGATTTCAACTGGGGAACCGGATCGCCTGATCCTTCCATGGGATCAGATGATTTTTCCGTCCGTTGGTCAGGCCGAGTGAAGCCTGAATTCACCGAGACCTTTTTCTTCTACACTCATACGGACGACGGAGTTCGCCTGTGGGTGAACAACCAACTTCTAGTGGATCAATGGATTGACCAGTCCCCCACTGAACACTCAGGAACAATTGCCCTTGCTGCCAATACAGAGTATGATATCCGGATGGAGTATTACGAGCGAGGAGGTGGAGCAGTGGCCCGGCTATCCTGGTCTGCACCAAGCCAGATCAAGCAAGTAATTCCGCAATCACGTCTGTACCCAACAACAACGGCCTATCAGATCACCTCCACTAACGGTGCAAACGGGGTAGTGAGCCCGGCAGGTGTTATTAATGTTAGTCAGGGGGCAACACAAGTATTTACCATAACGCCGGCAACCGGACACCAGATCGACAGCGTTGTTGTCGACGGAGTCCTGCAGGCTCCTCAATCGAGCTATTCGTTCACCAATGTAAATGCGAATCATTCGATTTACGTCAGCTTCAAGCCCAACATTTTTACCATCACCGCCGTTCCGGGCGTGAATGGAACGCTCGATCCGTCGGGAGACTTGAGTCTGCCGTTTGGAACAAACCAAACTTTCACCATAACACCCGATCAAGGTTATCACGTTGATAGCGTAGTTGTTGACGGCGTTGACCAGGGCAGCGTTCCTTCCTACACTTTCAATGGTATTTCGAGTAATCATTCCATTGCTGCCTATTTCGGAAAAACGTCCGTCCGCCTGGCGATGAAGGCTTTCCTCGAGGGTGGATATCTTGGTGGAAGTCAAATGAGGACAATACTGCGTTCGGCAGGATATCTTGCAACACGATTTCCCGGAAAATCAATTCCTGCCATGGCAGTGGATAGCATTTCCCTGGAAATCCGCGATGCGCAAACACCCGGTGCATCGACAATCCGTCGCTTCGCTCCTGTGTGGCTATTAAGTGACGGAAGCGTTCGATCTATGCTCGATACCAGCCAGGCATTCGTCGAGTTTGATTCCACCGTTGCAGGATCATACTACATTGTGCTTCGCCATCGCAACCATCTATCGGTAATGAGCGCGAACCCGGTTCCCCTTTTGGCGACGATCCCCTTAGCATATGACTTCAGCTCAAGCTCTTCTCAAGCATTCGGTGCCAATGCAACAAAGAATTTAGGCGGAGGCATTTTTGGATTATACGCCGGCGACGGCTCCGCGGATGGATTCATCGACAGCGATGATTTTGCCGGCCCCGATAACTCCATGTTCCTCAGCGGATATCTGGATGCCGATTACACACTTGACGGTTTTATCGATTCGGATGACTTCGTTGCTCCAGACAACAACGCATTCACTGGTTCAAATGTGCCGAATTAAGGAGATACTCATGAAAACAGTTTTCGTTATCGGTGCAGTTTTGCTTCTGTCATTGAATGGACATGCACAGATTCCTGCATACGAGCTGATTCTTGCAAACGATGCCACGATTGCTGACTCTATCTCGGAATTTGATATGTACATCCAGGGATCAGGGACAACGACTTTTGAACTCGCCTCGCTCCAAGCGATGTTATACTTCAATCCAGGCATTTCCAGTGGGACAATCTCGTTGTCCATGAATTCCGGAAGCTCCCAACTTGCAGAGTTTCAACAGCCCAACACGATGTCGATTGTTGGTAATGAATTGAGAATCAACGCACAAATTCCACCTGGCGCGGGAAATGGAACTGTGATACCCCCTACCCCGGGCTTGAGAGTAGGACGCTTTCGCCTGAACAGCAACGTTCCATACAACCAACAATCCCCGGCGATCCGATGGAAGAACATCAACAACCCATTTACGAAGGTCAACGCATATGTCGGTAGCGTAAACACCGCAATTACGGATTCACTCAACCATATCAATGATCTTGGGAATCTCCCCTTACCTGTCCAGTTAGCCAGTTTTACGGCAGCGCAACTCTCTTCACATGCTGTTCGTTTGGATTGGATGACGCTGAGCGAAATCAATAATTTCGGATTTGAAGTGCAGAAATCGCGCGACTCGCTCAGTCAATTCGAGACCCTCCCGAATAGCTTTGTACCTGGACATGGAACGACGACGGAACCCCAAACATACTCCTTCACGGACTCAGTAACTCTGTTGGGAGAATGGTTTTACCGGTTGCGGCAAATTGATTTGGGCGGCCCTGTTTTCTCCTCTGAACCGATTCGCGTGGACATCGTCGCGAGTCTCGAAGAGCGGGCACCGATAGAGTTTGCTCTTCATCAGAATTTTCCAAATCCCTTCAACCCAGAAACCATCGTCAAGTTCTCTGTCGCAACAACTGCACAAGCGCGGGTAAGTCTGTTCAACCTTCTCGGGCAGAGAGTCGTGACATTCTATGATGACATTGCGGAGGCAGGTCGTCTCTACAAGGTGAAAGTCAACGGAAGGGGATTGACCAGCGGTGTGTATTATTATCGATTGGAAAGCGGAGGGAAAAGCTTGTTGCGCAAAATGCTCCTGCTAAAGTAAACGGGACTTCTGTAGATAGTCGAGTTTTCTCTTCATCGCGTCTTCGCTCACGTCAAAAAGATGCGCCAGGACTTCCGGCGTCTTTCCCTCCTGCAGAACCTTCACGACTTCCACATCGGGCATCAACAATGCGGACGCACAAAAGTCTGCTTCCATATTGAACTGGAAAATTTCCCCCCGCGTGCACTTGCTCTCCGGGCGATGCTTCATCAGAATATGACCAAGTTCATGCGCGATGGAGAAGCGGCGTCGCCTGGAATGGTGCTTTGCGTTCACGCCGATCAGTTTATCCCTTGTACTCACGATCGCCGAGCATTCCATCGGGATCGAGAATAGCGGCACCACGGTCAGACCAAGCCACTTGGCTACGAAATCAATGGGGACAGGAGGAATTCGCTGATTTGATTCTTGCTGAAATACAGAGAGGGTCTCCACCGCTACTCTTTGGCATGCTTCCAGGCGAGGAGAGATATCAGCTCTTACCATCAGAGCCGACGGAGTCTTGTAGCTCAGTGCGAAGTTCTTCAATTTTACGCATTTGAGCATCGGGGAGAGGGAGATCCGCGCGGCTGTACAACTCTTCTGCCGCCTGCGCAAGAGTCGTTGCTTTCAGCTCTTTGTTTTTCCGGGTATCGTACCGTGCAAGCGTCGTTTGAAACGAAGACCGATAGTGGACCAATTGTTGCGTTCGCCGAATCATCTCGACGAGATCATCGACCGGGATCTGAAACAGCCTCATAAACCGTTTCCATGATTCGGCTGAGATCTTGAGCGGGGAAACGCGGTTGCGCGTCAACATCGCGAACACATTTGCCGTAATACCGAGACGAGTCGAAACTTCGCGCGGCTGCAGGGTTGGACTTTCAAGCGCTTTCTGCAGGAAGGAGCCGACCGTGGCAACAGGCTGCACCGAGTCAAGCTCACGCTCGAGTCGTTGAGCAACCAATTCCCTCGAAGCAGCGGACCGCCTTACGGTCACTTGCTTCTTGGCAACCTGCTTTTCATAAGCCCCTCGCGTCGAGATGACTCCCTCAAGAAACGCGAGTTGCAGTAGGCGGTCAATTGGATCTTTCACCTTCCATAACCTCCGGATAGTGAACAGCGAGTAGTTTGATAAACTTCTTTTTTACACGGCCGTGGTAGACCTTCAGCTGCGATGCAGGCTTCCCGGTGTACCGTGTAATATCCTCGTAGGGAACCTCTAACGCACGGCATCGGAGTAGAACACGTTCCCATACCTCCATAGATTCCAACACCTCTTCGATCACTTTGAGACGTTCCCGGCATTCTATGTTCTTTGCTGAGGTTGATTCCTCCCGGGTCGCTTCTTCGTACGCGCTGATTATCGCTGCAATAACATCTCTCTCACCCTGCCCAAACGTCTCTTCATTCTCGAAATTGCTTTCCTGAAAGTGAGTGACCAGACCGGCGGTTTTCGCTCGTTGGCGAACAAAATCTCTGACTCTGTTCTTAAAGATCGTCATGACCCAGAAGTGGAAGTCACCATCTGATTTTCGGAACTCAAACGTATGGACTTCTTGGACGACGGACACCAGACAGTCACTCACGAGTTCTTCAGATTCTCCCTCTGGAAGATTGAATACGCTGACAGCCTCGTTGACCAATCGATCATAATACATATCCATCAATCGTGAACAACCCTGCCTGTCTCCTCGCTTGAGGAGATCAACCAAATCCTTATTTGACGACCGAGGCATGAAAATGCCCACTTGAGAATAAAACGAAATGAGGTAACAACTGCGGTGGCGCTATGTTTCCCCAGGTGTGGGGGGAGAAACATTTGTATTCAGCCAATACCGCCCGATTCGACCGGCAGCTTCAACAAAACTCTCGAACTCCACTGGCTTTCGAATATAGCTATTGGCACCGAAATGGTAACTATCGAGAATATCCTGCTCTTCATTTGATGATGTAAGAATTATGACAGGAAGAACCCTGGTCCGGTCGTCGTTGCGGAGTCGCTTGAGGACTTCCAGGCCGTCAATCTTGGGTAGTTTCAAATCGAGCAAAACAAATGCAGGAGCAACATGATTGTCGTTTTTTGCATATGTGCCCGTTCCCCACAAAAAATCAAGCGCCTCGGCACCGTCATGGACGACAATAACCTCATTGTGGATGTTATTCTTCCGTAACGCCCGCAAGGTCAACACCTCGTCATCGGGATTGTCTTCCACAAGGAGGATTGTCTTTTCATCCATGAGCGGTTCCAACGAATATTCCTGATAGGATTGTATGGAATGTTAGAGAAATGACTTCTGAAACGCAACGAGAGCCGCAATCTTTCGGTGAAAAATGAGAAAAGGGAGGGTTACGGCCGCATGAGCGATCAAAAAAGACTATTAGGATATGAACTTCTTCTATCCCTTGTAAAGAGTTCCCGTGTTCACACTGACGCCAAGAAGTTTAAGCGAGATGTGGAGTTCCATCAGATGATGGATGTGATGTTCCAGAACAAATGCACAAAACCGCCAACGTGGAACTTCTCCCTTTTGAGGAGTAGAAATCTGTTCCGTTTGAAAACGATTATCGTCCAGGGCCCGAACTGCTGAGCGAAACTCGTCAAGAGCTGAACCAAGAAGAGAACAACCTTCTTCAACAGTGCTTGAGGAATGCCTCCTGTTGGCGACGAAGATCTCCCGCAGTGATTTCAACGGAAGTTCCTCCTGCCGCAAGACCTTGGTGTTGTAGGAAAGCGATCGTGGAATATGGCTCAGGAGCTGACCAAGTGAAAATGACGAAGGCGTCGCCCTCGAATCGATCTTGTCCGGCGGAACCAATCGAAACATAGCCTCGGTTGGGCCGGTGACCTCGTCAAACCAGGACAAGTATTCTTGTACAGTCATCGCACAGAGACGTTTAGGTCAATAGACAAGAATAAGAAACAGTGGCAAGGAGTGAATTCTCCAAAGATGAAAAACGTACAGTTCGCAAACCCCCAAGAGGGACGATATCGAAACGAATGACGTCACAGCAAACGTCTGGTGAGCTTTAGCCTTCACAGCCTACAGTCCATCCTCCGAGATCAGGTAGCAAAGAAGAGCCTCTACTATGGCACCCATTTGTAGTTCCCGAGGATTGACCTTGTCGATCGTATCGTTGTCTGAATGATGATAATCGAAGTAGCGATGATTCTCCGGGTCAAGACCAAATGCCGGAACGCCCTGGGAAGCCAATGGTTGAATATCGACACCACCATAGCCCTCCTCAATGCGCCCTGCGTTCAAAAGTTCAAACAACGGTTGCCAGGTCTTGACCCGTTCAACAACAGTGGAGTCTCCTTGCACGCTAATGCCCCGTGGCGCAAACCCACCTCTATCGGATTCGATTGCGGCGATGTGCACCTCGCCCTTTCGTTCCGGAGCGACCGGATATGCCTTCGCTCCACATGTACCGTTTTCTTCATTCATGAACATCACCGCCCTGATCGTTCGCTTGGGAGTAATTCCGGCCTTCTTGAGAAGGTTGAGCACTTCTATTGCCTGTACACAACCCGAACCGTCGTCGTGGGCTCCGCTGCCTTTGTCCCACGCATCCAAGTGTCCACCGACCACGATAATCTCATTCGGTCTCTCTGAGCCACGAAGTTCTCCCACGACATTAGCGGATTCAACATCGGGCATGGTCTCGCAGGAAAGCTCAAGTGTTACTTGTGATTCAGGATCTTCCGCAAGTATATGGCTCAAAGTATTCGCTCCGATTGTGCTTATGGCAGCCGCCGGGACCTCCGGGACGGAATCCTGGTATCCCATTGCGCCCGTATGGGGAACATCGTCCAGAGCGAGTGTCATCGAACGCACAATAGCGGCAACGCCGCCAGCTTTTGCCGCCTCAATCGCTCCACGGCTACGCTGATCGACTGCACCAACATACGCTGCAAATGTATTGGGAAGTTCCGGGTCCATTGGACGATTGTAAAAAATGATCTTCCCTTTCGCCTTCTCTCCCAGAGCCTTCAACTCCTCAAAAGAGTGCACTTCCACGACGCCTGCGATAATTCCACCTTTTGCGGTTCCAATACTTCTGCCGAGCGCACAGACAGAGAGATCAAGTGGAGGCGCGTCGCCGCTCGTCATGACTTGCGCTCGTTCAACTAGTCCGCGAACCCAGCGCGGAACCATCACAGATTCTGTGTGTACGTTCTCAAAGCCCCTCTGCGCCATTTGTCGTGCCGTTACCTGAACGGCGATTTCAGCCCCTTTTGATCCGCTCAGCCGGTGCGGAGCTTCTGTTGTTAGCTCCTTCAGCAAAGAATATGCTTCACCATCTTTCAGTCCTGCGCTCAGCAAATGTTTGGCAACATCTTCATGGGTTGGATGATTGCCCGCAAAACCAGGAGCTGCAAATAACATCATTGTCAGGAAAAAGAGACATTTCATGAGATGACCATTCAGTTAGGAGAAGAAAACACGATCACGAAGGACTGTATCGATGACGAATTTGGGGAATGAGATATTCCTGAAATGCAGCGTTGAGATCAAGGTCGGGAGACCATGACCAATCTCGCCTTGCAGAACTGTCGTCCACATCGGCTGGCCATGAATCGACAATTGCCTGACGTTTGTCGTCCGGTGAAAAACGAATGTCGACGGAGGGAAAAGCCTCAAGGGCAATCCCTCTGATCTCTCCCGCACTTGGATTAAAGCTGGTAATGTTGTATACGGAACGCGTCAGCTTCTCCCTTGGCGCCTCATGGAGCAATAGCAACGCTTTGATTGCATCCGGCATTGCCATTAATGGAATACGAACATCCTCCCGAACAAAGCATGAATACGTTTTCCCTTGCGCAGCGGCATGGAGCATTTCGGGCGCGTAATCACTTGTGCCTCCACTGGGAACCGTCACTGCGCTGATGAGTCCGGGAAATCTGATGCAGCGAAAATCTATACCTCCGATCAGCGTGTCCGCCGCAAGCTGACGGTAGTGTTGTGCGTAATACCGGCCCAGATGTTCACAGTACATTTTGTTGCAGCCGTACATTGTCGTGGGAAAATTCCACTCTTCTTCTTTGATCTTACCAGCGGATTTTTTTGCCTTTCCATCTGGAAGGCCGTAGACGGCAATGGAGCTCGGAAACATGAATCGCACCGGCGCACCATGCCATCGCGATTGTTCGATGGCAAGCTTCAGGAGGTTCATGGTTCCTTCCACATTCACCCGGTGCGCTGCCTCGGGAGTAAACTCAGCCCGCGTCGAAAGGAGGGCGGCAAGGTGGTATACCGTGTGAATCTCGTATTCGCTTTGCAGACGCTCCAGCAAACGAGGCTCGAGGATATCGCCAGTGATCGTCGCAGCACACTTGCCCGCTATTGCTACGTCCAACGGGTGGACATCAAGTCCGATAATAGCGTGTTCGCCTTCTTTGGCCAATTGTTCAATGAGCCCGTGGCCCATTTCACCATTGGCACCGGTAATGAGCGTTGCAGGACGCCGAATGTGATCTGACATTGAAAACGGGATTGGTTGTTAAGACTGAAAAGAGAACTGAAAGGTGTTTCGGGAACGGAAAATAAACTCTAGATGATCGGTGATCCGGGTGTTCCTCGTTTTGGTCCTCCCCGATCCCACTTCTCGATCCGCGATCGATCACGCATACTCGGTGGAACCTTTGGGCGCTTCTCTTCAGGTCCGGTGAGGTATTCAACCCATTCCTTGAGTTCGTCCATTGACTTCCCTTTTTTATAGAAGCCATCGATTCGTGGATTCTTGATCGCTCCCAACGTGTATTGGTCATCGAAACCAGAGACAAAAAGGAACGGCACATGCTCGTAGCCCGGAATCTCACGCACGATGCGATGGAGTTTGATTCCGTCCATCACCGGCATGTAGACATCAGAGATGATCAGGTCAACACCAACCGCCTCCATTTTTTCGAGCGCCTCTTCCCCGTTTTCCGCCATCAGGACAACACGATCATCGCCCAAGAGAAAACTTCGCAACAGCATTCGAAACTGAGGCTCATCGTCAACGATCAAGATGTTCATGATAATTCCTCGTCCGAGCGTTACTTCTCTCTTTAGATTATTGGCTTAAAATGCAGAAAAAGCGGGCCAGAGTCAATCATGCGACAACGCTTTCATCCCCCTAAACAGGTCAGCAAGGGCGGATTCAAGGGAAGAAAACTTGAACACGTATCCAGCCTTTGTCGCAACGGTCGGAACTACTTTTTGCCCGCTGAGAACCATGTCGGACATTTCTCCGAGGGCAAGCTTGAGAACCAGAGCAGGGACAGGAAATAGACTCGGGCGTCGCATGGCTTTTCCAAGACCCTTGGAGAATTCTTTCATGGTCACTACATCGGGAGCAACAGCGTTTAAGGCTCCACTAACCGACTGAGTTTGCAGCGCAAAGCAAATCAGCCCAACGATGTCCTTCTTATGTATCCAGGGAAACCACTGGCGTCCTGACCCAACCGGTCCTCCAACAAATAGCTTGTATGGAAGAGTGATCCTACTGAGTGCTTCGCTACCATGTCCCAGGACGACCCCGGTCCGGATACAAACCACGCGTATCCCAAGAGTCGATGCTTTCTTCGCTTCTTCTTCCCACTGCACACAAGTCTCTGCGAGGAAGCCCGAGCCCGGAGGATGGCTCTCGAACACGTCCCCGTCCGGGACATTTCCGTAATACCCTACCGCTGATCCGTTAATAAGGACTGCAGGTTTTTTCATTGCCCCAGACATCGCCTGAACAATTGATCTCGTCGCGTTTACCCTGCTGTCAACGATGCTTTTCTTCTGACGTGTTGTCCATCTCTTCGCTCCGATTGATTCACCCGCAAGATTGATCACTGCGTCCACCCCTTCCAACGCTGGCGCCCAACTACCCACAGTACATCCATCCCAGAGCAGATACTCAACTCTGTCAAACGGGCTTCCCGGGGTTTTCCGGGTCAGGCATACCACCGTATGGTCCTTGGCCAATGCTTGAAGAAGCTCCCGACCAATAAATCCGGTTCCCCCGGCAACAACAATTTTCACCTAATTTCCTTCGGGCCTTTTATTGTTTGAATTCTTTTTTCAAAAAGAGGGTAGACAACGGAGGGAGTGTCAGAGAGAGAGAATTTTTTCTGCCGTGTTGGGGAATCTCTTCTGAAAACACTTTGCCATTGTTTCCTACGTTACTACCCCCGTAGACCGTTGCGTCGCTATTGAGCAGCTCTTGATAAGCACCATCTTCAGAAACACCGACTCGATACGAATAACGGGGTACAGGTGTAAAATTGCACACGACGACAACTCGGCCCCCGTTGGCATCGATCCTCTCGAACGAAATAATACTCTGCCCCGCATCCTCAAAGTCGATCCACTCAAAACCTGTATAGGCAAAATCGACTTCGTAGAGAGCCGGCTGCGAGCGATAGACACTGTTCAGGTCGATAACCCATTGCTGGAGCCCGCGGTGCGTATCAAAATCGAGTAGCGCCCAATCCAGGGTCGCCTCAAAATTCCATTCTGTCCATTGACCAAACTCTCCCCCCATGAACAGAAGTTTTTTCCCGGGGAATCCAAACATCAGGCCATACAGCAACCGGAGATTGGCAAATTTTTTCCAATTGTCTCCCGGCATCTTGCTCAAGAGGGCACGTTTCCCATGGACCACTTCGTCATGAGAGAGGGGAAGAAGAAACCGTTCACTGAAAGCATACAACAAAGCAAATGTCAGGTTATTATGATGATGCACCCGATGGACAGGATCCTTTTCAAAATACACGAGCGTGTCGTGCATCCAGCCCATGTTCCATTTCATATCGAAACCAAGTCCGCCGTCTTTGACGGCCGTTGTCACTCCCGGCCATGAGGTCGATTCCTCCGCGATCATGAGCACACCAGGATAATACTGGTGAACGACTTCATTCGTCTTCTTCAGAAACTCCACCGCATCGAGATTTTCACGACCGCCAAACTGGTTTGGGATCCATTCTCCTTCTTTCCGCGAGTAGTCATTATACAACATGGAAGCAACAGCATCGATCCGCAATCCATCGATGTGATATTCGTCCAGCCAGAACAGTGCGTTTCCGATAAGAAAATTCTTGACCTCGTGCCTTCCATAGTTGAAAATATATGTTCCCCAGTCCTGATGTTCGCCTTTACGGGGATCGGCGTGCTCATACACGTGGGTCCCATCGAAGAGACCAAGAGCGTGGATATCTTTGGGAAAATGAGCTGGAACCCAGTCCAGAAGCACCCCGACCTCATGTTGGTGACAATAATCGACGAACCACATAAAGTCCTGCGGCGATCCGAACCTGCTCGTCGGAGCGTAATAGCCGGTTACCTGATAACCCCAGGACCCGTCAAACGGGTGCTCCATTACAGGCATAAGCTCAATGTGTGTGAACCCGAGACGGGTAACGTACTCCACCAGCTTCCGGGCGAGATCCTTGTAGTTACACCAAGAACCGTCGGCATTGCGTTGCCACGACCCGAGGTGGACTTCATAGGTCGACATCGGTTTGGCAAATTGACTGGACGAGCTTCTTTTTTCCATCCACAGGCTGTCGTTCCATGCGAAGCCGGCAAGAAAATTCACCTTGGATGCAGTTTGCGGTCGCACTTCGCTTTCGAACGCATACGGGTCCGTCTTGTCAAGGATGATACCTCGTTGGGTCTTCACCTGGTACTTGTACAACTCACCTTCGCGCAAACCGGGGATGAATATCTCCCAAATGCCGGATGATCCCAATACACGCATGCAATTTACTCTTCTATCCCAGCCGTTGAAGTTACCTATCAGGCTCACACTCCTCGCCTCCGGGGCCCAGACTGCGAATTGAACGCCGTCGACGCCGTTCACCACTCCTCGGTGTGCGCCCAGTTTTTCATAGATCCGATGATGGTCGCCTGCATTGAATAGGTAAATATCAAAATCGGTTAGTGTCGGCATAAAGGAGTAGGGGTCGTGCGTCCTTCGCGTGGCACCGTTTTCAGTCGATATCTTCAGTTGATACGGGAAAACCTCTTTCCGATCCGGTATTTCCTTCTCGAAGAATCCTTCGACATGGATTTTCTCGAGCACATATTCTTTTTGTGACTTTCCCGTCCCCTCGACAACGGAAACTTCTTTTGCGCCGGGGTAGAATACACGAACCACCATAGAACTGCGCCCGCCTACTTGTAGCGGGTGCATGCCAAGCACCCGGAAGGGGTCGGGGTGATCTCCATACAGGATGCGGTACACCTCTTCGAGAGGAGCGGATGTCTTCATAGTACTATCAATCTATCAGTGTTGCGAGGATTCGATCAGCGGTAGACACGTGCAAAGAAAGATGAATTGGCTACAAAGTCAACTCTGTATGAAGATCGGGACTCATTGTAATTCAATCTGCGACTTCCTATCATGAACTCACGAATCACTCAATCAACATTATGCAGAGACTCGTGCCCAGTTCTTCTCACCAATCACAACTTGCAATCAATACACGAATTGTCTCAACCGATGCCGGTTTTGACCTTCTCAAAAATGAGTGGGTAAAACTCCACGTCGCGTGTTCCGCCAGTGTGTTTCAGTCTTTCGAGTGGCTGAAGACATGGTGGAAGCAGTACGGCTCATCCAACAGCCGTCGTTCCCTGCACATCATCGTCGTTGAACGTGGCGCGCACTGCATCGCCGTTGCCCCTCTCTTCATTGATAGCAATTCGTCTATTCTGTTTGGGACGTTGAGACAGCTTCATTTCATAGGCCGTCAGGATTCCGATTATTTAGACTTTTTGATTCTTCCTGAGGAACGAGAATACGCTTATGATTGTCTTGCCGCGTCGCTGCGATCATCAAGTCATTTGTGGGATGCAATTACTCTGGAAGACCTCCCGGAATCATCCATCACCCGCCAAGCACTCATTGACCGACTCGGATCGAAGGGATGGACGGCAGAAGCAAAAGTGACGGACGACTGTCCCCAACTCCACCTCAATGGCAGCTGGGAGGAATATCTTCAAGATCTGGACGGAAACTTCCGTCGTGATTTGATGCGCAGAGTACGCGGTTGCGAGAAGAATTTCTCTGTTGAATTTGAGGTTCTTACCGATCCCGACGAAGTGCACGAGGCGTTCGATGACATTGTGCGGCTCCATCAACATCGGTGGGAACACTCCGGCGAACCGGGGGTGTTCTCCAGAGAGGGCTTTGTCCAACTCCAAAAAGAAGCAATCCTGTTGCTTGCGAAACGGGGTTGGGTTCGGCTGGTATTTCTGCGTATTGATGGTAAGCGTGTTGCCGGGAACTACACATTTCTGTATCGAAATTGCTTTTCAGTCTATCTGCTCGGGATGGGTGATGCGGGCGAGGCGAATATGTATTCACCCGGGAAGATCCTCCATGTGAAAAGCATTCAGTTTGCAATCGATCAGGGTTGCACTACGTACGATTTTTTGCGTGGTGTAGAGGAGATAAAGTTTCAGCTTGGAGGAATGAGTCATCATAACTGGATGGTCACTCTTTACCCGTTGAACTCCCACTCCAGGAGAACGCAATTGAAACGACGGTTTCATTTACTCACACAATCCGCTTCACGCAGGCTTGCCAAGGAGAGATTTTCATTCAGGAAGAAGGTTTCGCAGCACGGATTTTTCTCACGAGAGACAGTCAAATTTATCGTTCAGCTGCCGAAAATCCTTTTTGTCGATGGGATGAAAAAGGTGAAGGATCCGGAGAAACCCGTGTACATCGACTAAGTGCTCTGCTCCTTTTCTTCCGCGGAACCGGCGTTGAATCCAATCATCATCTGCCCATCTCCTGCCGGTAACTCGTGGACGTCGCGGAGTTTTCGCTCTATCACTCGTGTGCGCGTTGCCGCATCGTCGATGGTGTTTGAAGCTTCCTGCAATTTCTTCTGCGTCCGTGCGAGAACCTCGCCGAACTTCCCGAACTCAGTCTTTACCGAGCCGAGCAACGCCCACACTTCGCTCGACCTCTTTTCGATTGCAAGCGTCCTGAATCCCATTTGCAGACTGTTGAGAAGAGCCGCAAGTGTCGTTGGTCCGGCAATCGTGACCCGGTATTCACGTTGCACGACCTCCGCCAGGCCGGGTCGCCGGAGAATCTCAGCGTACAAACTTTCGATGGGGAGAAACATGATTCCAAAATCCGTGGTATAGGGCGGAGCAATGTACTTTTCCCGGATAGCCTTGGCACCTGCTTTGATCCTCGACTCCAGTTGTTTTGCTGCTTCCTCCACGAGAACAGGATTTGCGTTCTCCTGCGCTTCGACAAGACGATGGTAGTCTTCCTGCGGGAACTTCGCATCGATCGGAAGCCAAATGCATTCGTTGTCGACTCCGCTTTGTCCCGGCATGCGAACTGCATACTCAACGCGTTCACTTGCCCCCGGACGGGTAGCAACATTCTTGGCATACTGATCGGGGCTCAACATTTGCTCGAGTATGCCGCCAAGCTGAAATTCACCCCAGGTGCCGCGGGCCTTCACATTCGTCAGCACTTTCTTCAAGTCTCCGACCCCAGCAGCAAGAGATTGCATATCGCCAAGGCCCTGATGAACTTGTTCCAGCCTCTCACTCACGATGCGGAACGATTCACCGAGTCGACGTTCGAGGGTGTTGTGCAGTTTTTCATCGACCGTTGCACGCATCTGCTCGAGCTTCTGACTATTCTCTTCCAGCATCAATTTCAATTTGTTTTCTACCACCGTTCGCAGTCCGTCCAGCTTCTGTTCATTCGAGTCGGTGAGACGAGAAAGTTGCTGCGCGAATGTATCAAGTTGGTTTTTTTGCAATTGGGCAATATCGGACATGCGGGTGAGTTGTGAATCCGTGTTGCGAGAGACAGCGCCCCCCAGTTCCTCCCGCATCGAACGCAGCATCCGCTCCGACTCCACCCTGCTCTTTCCTATTTCCTCGTTGACAAGTCGTTCCGTACGGTCAACAGCCTCTTTCAATGAATGCAGTTCGAGGTCAATCCTTCTGGAAGGTTCGTTCGACGCCTTCCGAAAAAGGAGATAGAGAACCACTCCCGCCAGAATGACGATGAAGACGAGAAGAATGAGTGTGAGAAAGTCCACGAAGTGCTTTTGGTTGACCAACAGTGTGAACGAAATATCAAAGCCGGCCAAGGCAGGCCGGCTTTCCTAATTGAGTAGGGTGTGGTGGTGCGACTGACTAACGCCGGCTTCCCATCACCCGCAATAAGAGCAAGAAAAGATTGATGAAATCCAGATACAATCGAAGCGCTCCCATGATTGCACCCTTCTGCTCTACTTCTCCTCCTTGAAGAGAGACAACGCTCATGTTTTTGATTTTCTGAGTGTCGTATGCGGTGAGTCCGACAAAAATGAGAATACCGACGTACGTCACGATCCAATAGAGAGTATCACTTCCGAGCCAAATGTTCACTACCGACGCGAGGATGACTCCTACGAGCCCCATCATAAAAAAACTCCCAAAACTCGTCAAATCCCGCTTCGTGAGGTAGCCATAAGCGCTCATGACGCCGAAGGTACCGCCCGTGACAAAGAAGGTCGAGGCCAACGACTCGGCGGTATAGGCAAGGAACACAACCGACAGGGTAAGTCCCGAGAGAGTTGCGTAGACAAGAAATGCGGTCGTCGCTGCCACGGCGGTCATTCGTTCGATGCGTGCCGAAAGCCATATCACCAACCCCAACTCAGCAATGATAAGTCCGAAGAAGACAAAACGGTTGGAGAAGACTAATTCCAGCAACATCTCAGAACTCACCGTGAAAAGAGCGGTGATGCCGGTGATCATAAGACCTGCAAACATCCAGCTGTACACCTTGATAAGAAACGCGCGCTGCAGTTCTTCGGTTTGCTCAACAGGAAGCGCCTGCGATTGTTGCACGTATTCTGACATGACAAAACTCCTGATTGTTGTTATTCGTTATGCTAAATATAAAAAGAAACTGACTGCTTCGCAAAAACCATGAGAATTCGCCTTTGGGAGGATTTTCTAAAAGAAAAACCTCATGCCGATTCCGCCGTTCAGTGTAAAGCGTGTCGCCGGAACAAGATCCAGAATAGGAGCTAGCTCCAAGAACGCATCCAATGGAGCATCATGGAACTGATAATTCAGTCCAACAACGCCTCTCACTCCAACGCGCGTGCTTGTCGCAAACCCAATTCTTCCACCCACTCCAAAATACAAAGGGAGTCGTCCCTTCTGCACCCGGATGAGATCATACTTATGGAATAGATAGTCTGCGTGAAGATGGAGATAGCCTTTGTCCCCGAAAGACCAAGCGGCCCCACCGTCAATCGCATTTGTTCCGGAAAGCCAATGCTTGAAGCTGAGACCGGTCGGTTCGCCAAGAATAAACCCGAGACCGAAGCCCTTCCCTTGTGCTGCGGCACCTGATCCCAGGACCGATGTCAGAGCGATGAGAAAAAAAAGTCGACGCATATTCACCCAGAGGTTTTTTGTTCAAAAATATTTGATACAAAGATACCTATTATTCGCCACTTAACAAATATCATCCTAATTCCGCAATATGTTGAGTCATGGCATTCACGCCCTTCAAGAAGTTTTCCGGCTTTGGAAGAAGCGACAGAATAAGTGTACGATCATCCGCGAAGTCGAAGAAGTATCCCGGATGAACAAGAACATGGCGTTCTTTCAGGAGCGATTCAACCCACTTCTCTTCAGATCTGGTGTTTGGCACTTTCATGCATGCGTACCATCCCCCTTCAGGGTTGCGCAGGGTCAGTGGAGTTCCTGTAAGATTCTCCTGAAGAACTCCGAGGTTTGTTTGAACTCGGTCAACAATTTGTTCGCGAACTCCTTTCCCGGCCTGCATCAGTTCCGGAAGTCCATGCTGCACCATTGCATTGACAGAGAGAAACGAATCCGCGACTATTTCCATCCTCCCCATCGCTTCTCTTCGCAGGTCATCCGGACCGGACACGACGATCCAGCCCAGTTTCATCTGAGGAAGGCCGATCGATTTTGATATCCCATTGAGAGTAAAGACGAGAACCTCGTGTTCCGAAGCAGTCGATGCGACGCGGGTTGCGTCCTCGCAAAGTGGATAATCGCGGAATACCTCATCTACGATGAGGGCAATACCAAACTTGCTTGCCAATTTTTTGATGAGGGCAAACTGATCATTCTTCAAAAACATGCCGGTTGGGTTATGGGGATGGACAAAGACCAACGCCTTCACCCCTTCTCTGCAAGCGGCCTCCAGGGACTCCAGATCGATCGACCAATGTCCGTCATTGCGCAGGGAATAAGAAATCGTCTTGACGCCACTGAGTTGTGCCAGGTATTCAAAGAGCGGATAGGTGGGCACCGGAACGGCGATCGCATCACCCTGGTCACACAGCGTCTCAAACGCAATCCAATATGCCTCACTGGTACTCGCCGTCAGGAGGATCGCATCATCACCGACGGTAATTCCGCGCTCTCGATAATACTCTCCGACAGCTTTCCGTGCAGTTGGAATACCGCGAGGATCCGGCTCATATCGAAGGATCGCCCTCTGCCGCACTGCAGCTAGAATCAACTCATCGGGATAGAGGATGCCACATTGCGTGGGGTTGGAGAGGGTGAGATCAACAACAGCGCTTCCATCTGCCCGGGCAGCTTCAAGCAATCCCGTCAGCCGATTGGGAGAGCGTTGCCAGTTCGTTCTATGAGAGAATTTCGTCATGCTGAGGGAATGTATCCAAATCGCCTGGGAGTATCAATTCGTGGATTTTGCTCTGGCCTTTTGCAATCTCCCCGGAAAGTGGTATTTTCAATGAGCAGTGTCGAGTTGTTATTACGTCCAGCCAAAGATTGAAGATGAACAGGCAAGAGATCGACAGAATCATAGACGAAATACTGGCAGAAAAGCTCTCCGGTAAGCAGAATGGTCACGAGTGTTGCAAGGATGGTATTTGCTCCGACAACCTCTGTGTTATTCATAACCGCGAGGGGGTGCAGACAATCGTCCGCAACGGTGCGGCTCGCGTTACGGCTGGCGTTGGCGTGGATGCGGCGGGAGGCATTGAACCCGACCTGGCAAGAATGATCGACCACACATTGTTGAAGCCCGATGCTCAGGCAAAGGAGGTCGAGACTCTTTGCGCGGAAGCAAAGAAGTTCAACTTTGCAAGTGTCTGTATTAATCCCGGGTATGTCCCGCTCGCTGCGAAACTCTTGCGTGAGACAAGCGTTAAAGTATGTACCGTCATAGGCTTTCCTCTTGGTGCAACGTCAACCGCTTCGAAAGCTTTCGAGGCAGAGCAGGCAATCCGCGATGGCGCGACAGAATTGGATATGGTGATGAACGTCGGCATGCTGAAGTCCGGAGAATACGATTATGTCGAGAATGATATCTTTGCCGTGGTAAGCACCGCCCGACGCTATCGCATGCTCACAAAGGTAATTCTGGAGACTGCATTGCTCACCGACGAGGAAAAAATCAAAGCATGCATTCTCGCAAAGCGCGCCGGTGCCGACTTCGTAAAAACCTCCACCGGGTTTAGCAAGGGGGGAGCCACGGCAGGAGACATTGCTTTGATGCGAAGGATCGTTGGGAGCGCGATGGGCGTAAAGGCCTCGGGGGGTGTTCGAACACGCGAGGATGCACTTGCCATGGTTGCAAGCGGCGCGGACCGGATCGGTGCAAGCGCAAGCGTCAAAATCGTTGCAACAGCGCCAGATGGTCAACCGGCTGAAGCAGTGAAAGGATACCAGTGATCCGTCACGCGCTCATCGTCCTCGTTTTTGCAGCCGCAACAATCGGTCTCATCGCATGCAGTTCAGAACCAGCCACCGACTACACACAAAGCGCTATCCCCCGCGACACCGTTGCGCCTCCATCCAAAAACGCTTTGAAATTCGAGACATCCGTCGATACGGTTCGATCCATGTCTGCGAAATCAAAGAACACTGTTGACGCCCGATCGCCATCTGCCACTATTCGCTTTATGGTTCAAATCGGCGCCTTCAAAGATCCAAAGAATGCAACTGCGATTCAATTAACTACCCGCGATCGTTATCATCTCCCTGTGTTCAATGATTTTCATCCCGTCTACAGTCTTTACCAAGTGCGTATTGGCTTTTTTGAAACATATGAACAGGCAGAACAGTTTAAACAGAAAATGTATCGTGAATTTCCAATAGATTACAAAGACTCCTGGGTTGTGCAGCTTAAGAGGTGACATGCGAGTTGTCTTTTCTATAATACCAATCGCGCTCATTATTGCAGGTTGCTCAGGTGGCGGCACAACGGGCAATGAATCATCTGGTGGTACTACCGTCGACAGCGATGAGCTGGCCGCGTATGAAGCGGAGTTCCGACCCTCAGAATACGATGCTGACCTGGACGAATATTTCAGAAAATCGATAACGGATTCAGTGGCTCCAACTCCTGTGGACTCACAGATTGTCGAGCAGGAACCTGAGCCCGAATTTATTCAAGGGTTTCGCGTCCAACTGTTTTCTTCGACAGATTTTGAAGAGGCAAACATGAAGAAGGCGGAGGCAGAAGCCCTTTTTCCTGAAGAGAAGTTCTACGTGGTGTATGATGCGCCGGTGTACAAGATCAGAGGTGGGAATTTTCGGACACGGTTCGAAGCGGACAAGTTGAGCAAGCGGCTTGGGGAACACGGATACCGCAATGCGTGGATTGTTCCGGATAAGATCGAGAAACTTTCCCCTCGCCTCACCGGTGGTCAAAAGTAGATTTTGTCATTTGAAGTCTATCTTGATGTCTTCCACTCCCCACCGGGCCCTCACACGAACGGTATCAGGATATGTAAAGAATGCATCCGATGGCGCAAAGGGGAAAACATGGCCGTAGTTATACTTTCCATCACCCCGTGAATCCTTAAATGCAGAGAGCGAATACCGCCCTTCAGGCAGTTCCTCGAACTTGAACTTCCCATCCTGAGCTGCAAGTACCTGACGCATGGCGCCGTTAAGATTCCGCGCCTGGACGTATATGCGTCTTTCGCTCGAATCTTTCATTCCCTCCATCACTCTGCCGTCCAATGACCCGGTTTCACTGATATCAAAAGTCAGAAACGAACGGCTCACGATCGAATCCTTCGACTGGTTACCGGCAAGGTCACGCACCGAGTTCATCGTTACAGATACCGTATACCATTGCTTGCTTTTGAACGGCTTCTGCGGCGCCCAAAGAAGGGTCGCAGCTGTGTTCCAGTGAAACGATCCGTGCACCATGAAGCCTGATTCATCCTTGATTGCAGTTGCTTTCTCCGCCACCGGCAAATCGACCGCCTCCGAGAAAAGAAAAACAATCGGCCCGACCACAGGATACCCCTTGACGCTATCCCTCTCCAAGCCAGCAAACGATAGCCGCGGCGACAAAGTATCAGGAGTGTCCACACCCTCAAAGAAAACTGCGGAAGATGATGAATCGATGAGGTTTCCTACCGTGTCGCGAATGCCAGTAGCAATCAGTCTGTAGATCTCTCCAGCTTTCAATGGCTGTTCCGTTCGCATCTGAACAATTGAAGGTGCTTGTGTCACCCGGTATGCCAATCGAATATTAATCCCGTTTGTGCCGAGAGTATCGCTGACCTTAAACGAAGAGGGTTGCACGGTCAGGCTGTCAATCGGCTCACTGAAACGGACCTGAATGCTGTTTCGGTCAAACGCCTGGGCGCGGGAAACAAACGGTCGTGCAGTGTCTTCCACTGCTAAGCGGAATTGTACGCCAGACGCGTGTATCTCCTCCCGGGAAAGAGCCACATCGGAAACCCAGACACCATATTGGTCAATTTGTTTATCGTACAGAAGGTTTTTGAATTTGTCCTGAATGGCAAAGAGTCGGTACGTGTCAATTCGAATGTTGGAAAGAGTGAAGAGGCCATCCTTTCCGGTCTGCATTATGTAGTCGGGAGAAACAACACCCGGATCGAGGGTATCTGGATCTCGCGAGCTCAAGGAGTACGCAAAGATCATCAGTCCTTCTGGTTTCTCGTCGAATACTTTGCCGCTTACCGATCCGCGGTCGATGGAATCCCCGGTCGAAAAAGCAAGGGTGAAACCTGCTGCCATGCGATTGCTGGCGCGTAGATCTTTTACGTCAGTCCCAACATTCACCACGTATGTCGTGTTGTTCTTCAGCTCTTCGCCAAACTCGACTGTCAGCGTGGTTCCGCTCCAGTCATATTCAACCTTGCTGATGTACGGAGAAATGAAGATCGACTCCTCAGCGCTCCTCCGATCGACATACTCGCTGAATTCTAATTCGACCTTATCCGTTTGGACACGGACGGCATTGGTATCCGGAATCGTTCCGATGACCGAAGGAGGAATCGTATCCGGCGGTCCGCCCCCGGGTGGCGCCTGACCGGCGCAACTGGCGATGACCATACTCAGGCCCAAACAGGACCAGACTGAAAACAACTTTTTCATGGAACCCTTTTGAAACATGCGATGTTCGAATCTACAGTGGGGCTCATCCGGATGAGCGATGGTGCTAATGGTGGATAGATGGTGGGAACATGAGGAGAGTGACCGGATTGAGCCCCACCCATTTTTTGTCCTCTCACTATTTTTGCTGCGATCCACCGCTTGGAATCTGCGTTAGCGCTTCTGATTGCCTTCTCCTTCTGTCTCGTCTGAATTTTCGTACATTCCGCAGGTGCTCGCTATAGCTTTTACTAAACCAGTGACCTCCCTGACCATTTGCAACAAAAAAGAGAAAGCCATTTTGTTCCGGATATAGTGACGCTAGAATCGAGGCTTTCCCCGGACTATTTACCGGTCCCGGCGGCAACCCATAGTTGCGATAAGTATTGTACGGACTGTGGATTTTGAGATCGTCGTAGAATAAACGGCGCGGGCCGTCCTCGATGATATACTGGATTGTCGGATCTGCCTCCAGCCGCATCCTTTTGGCAAGTCGATTGTGGTATACACCCGCGATGCGAGGCCGTTCCTCATCGAGAATAGCCTCGCCTTCTACGATGGCAGCCAGGGAAAGCACCTGATTCATCGTCCAACCCAGTTCAGCTTCCCTCTGTTTCAGCGAGTCGTTGTAAAAGCGATGAAATTGTTCAACAAGCTCACGGATAACGGTTTTCTCGTCGGTCTGCCAATGGAACGAATACGTGTCCGGCAAGAGATAACCATCGAGTGATGGGGCATCGATACCGAGCGATGAGATGAACGATGAATCGTGAACGAGGGAAACATAGCGGGCCGAATCGATACCTATTCTCCGGGCGAGGATGCGCGCCTGCTGCTTCGCCTGTAACCCCTCGGGAATGGAGACAGCCATCGGTTCATTTCCTTTTCCATCCCGAATGCTTAGAAGGATTTCATAGTTCGACAGGCCGCTTTGAAATCTATAGCGCCCCACCTGCAGATGTTCCGTACCGCCAGCTATCTTCGCAACAAAAACGAAAAGCTGCCGATCGCGAACAATTCCTTGCTGCTCCAGTGAATCCACAATCGATGGAAATGACTGTCCCCTCCACACCAGGAAGACCTTTTCGGGTTCATCGGAAAACCGGTTCGCCCCTAGAAAAATATAATACCCGACCAATCCAACGACGATGAGAACTACGAGCAGAATGACGGAAATGAACCAGAATCTCTTCAACGCTTTCAATATCCTCTTCATCCCCCTATTTCGTTCCTGTCTTCATAAGTTCAAGATAGCGATTTCGATAATGTGTCGTTTTGATGCTGTCGTCTTTTGATTCCTGGTAGAGGTTTGCCAGCGCATTCAGCCCGGGTGCATAGGATGGGTTTTCATCCATGAGTTTCTCTAAGACCGTAATCGCGGAATCGGGAAATCCCTCCAATTGTCTCGCTTGTGCTTCACCAAGCATTGCATCCCAATACCTGGGATGAAGACGCACCGCCGTCTGAAATTGATCGCGGGCTTCCTGTGGCTTCATGATCGCCAGCAAGGCTCTTCCCATCCAGTAGTGTGCTCGCGAAGAGTTGGGCGCCGCCTGTATAGCCTTCTGAATCAAAGACCCTCCCTGCTGTATCGATCCATTCCCGATGTATTGTGCGGCGGCGGCCATCAATTGGCTGACATCATAAGGAATGAATTGGACTCCATCAACACCAAATTCAAACACTTCCATGATCTCGGGGGTTCGCTCATCTGTTTGAAACAAGGGATCCAGAGGAAAGCCCCATCCTCCGACAAGCGCTTTCATGTCCATGCCCTACAGATCAAAGAAAGAAGAAGGAAATGAGAAAGGCAGCATTACCCTTCCGCTTCCATGGGAAGGTTCGCAACGGCCTTGAGATCGAACGGAGATGAGAGACCCAAAGCCAGCTTCATCTCACCGACAAGCGCGATCATTGCGCCATTGTCCATGCAGTATTCCAGACGGGGAAAGTGAAGACGAAAGTTTCGCCGGTCAGTCTCGCGTTTCATTTCTTCCCGCAACAGCGAATTGGCAGAGACGCCTCCCGCAAGAGAGAGCGTGCTGACTCCGCACTGTTCTGCAGCGGCGATCGTCTTCTTCACCAACACCTCAACCACCGACGCCTGGAAGCTCGCGCAGATATCTGCCAGAGCTTTCTCCGGGGGCTTTGATGTTCCCAACGGTAGGAAGTCGTTCTTTCGAAGGTAATACAACACTGAAGTCTTGATGCCGCTGAAACTGAAATCAAACGAATCTCCCTCAAGAAACGTCCTTGGGAATTCGATGGCTTTGGGATTCCCCTGTTTGGCAAGCTTATCGATAGCCGGACCGCCGGGATAACCGAGGCCTAACATCTTTGCGACCTTATCAAACGCCTCTCCTGCTGCATCGTCGCGTGTTTGACCGAGCAGCTGTTGATGAAAGGGTTTTTTTAGGTGGATAAGCATTGAATGACCTCCCGAAACAATAAGCGCCACCAGTGGATATTCGGGTTGCGGATCTTCAAGGAAGGTTGAATAGAGGTGCCCTTCCATGTGATTCACGCCGATGTATGGAATCCCGAGTCCATATGCCATTGCTTTTGCAAAACTCAATCCGACAAGAAGAGAACCGACCAGACCCGGACCGTGCGTGACTGCAATTCCATCCAGCTTCTCTTTCGAAACGCCTGCCTGCGCCAACGCCTCATCCACGACATCGATGATCATGCGCATGTGTGCGCGGGACGCCAGCTCCGGCACCACTCCGCCAAACTTTGCATGAACAAGCTGTGAAGAGATGATGTTCGAAAGCACTTTGCCATCGGCAACGACACCCGCCGAGGTTTCATCGCACGATGTTTCTATACCGAGAACAATCACAATGAAATTACCAAGTGAAGAAGAATTGGTTGGAATTGTAAGGATATAGAGCGGGAGTTACAACGCCTGGCAGGTCAACTATCTCGGTGGTATGCGCGATGACAGGATCCGAACAAAATGGAGCGTTCGATTCGTTTTCATGTCCGCCTCCACGCGAAATCTTAAGCAAATGTAATGCATCACGCGTTCTTCTGCGAGTGCGCTTCTATGGTTGCCCTTTCTTTCTCCTTGCAGTGTATTCCCATGAAGGGTTTTTCCCCTTAAAGCTGATTATGTATTGAATAAGCAAACGTTACCTGAGTAACCCTGCACTGAGAAACGCGCGAAGTTCGACGAGATGCGAAAGATAGATCACGGCAGGGAGTTGACCAGACCAGGAAGCTGCTTTTGTTGAAGTAGAACAGCCAAAAGGGCTGACCGGCTCAAATCTTCTTGTTTGCACGGTTCCTTTTTTTCACGTACCTTTCTGCGTGTAACGTTTTTTCTCTGCGTGCAATGTTTGTACGCGTCCCCGTTCTTCCTACCCATCGCATTTGTATTGACCTGACCGACCATTCAGAAACAAGGAGGGTCTATGAAATCCATGATTGTTCTCTCGCTCCTTTTTTTACTCATCCCAATCACATTCGGCCAGCCAACAGGTTGGTCTTGGCAGAATCCGCTTCCACAAGGCGATGTCCTATTTGATGTCAGTTCACTTGATGCAACTACAGGGGTCATAGTAGGAGAACTTGGTACCACGCTCAAAACAATCGATGCCGGAGCACACTGGACCGTCCGCCATTATACTGGCAATGTGGGGGGAACATTGTACAAACTGAGTTTTGCCTCAATGATGAATGGATGGGCGGTTGGAGATTCGGGGGCTGTAATCAAGACGACGGACGGCGGTTCTGTTTGGCAACGGGAAGCGACCGGGACTCATGTTTCTTTGAGAGATGTACATTTCATCAACACAGAACTCGGTTGGTCGTGCGGGAAGAATGTTATTATCAAATCAACGAATGGTGGGAACAGCTGGCAGTCTACGATATTGAATGATACGACATTCCTTTTTGGAATTCACTTTAAGAACCCACTTCAGGGGTGGGCTGTTGGGTACGAGTTCCCTTCATTTCCGGCAAACCTCCATGGCGTGGTGTATAGGTCCTCAAACGGCGGAACGACGTGGGAATTGCAACTGTCTGAGCCAGGGCGTGTGTGGACGCGAGTGAGATTTATGAACGATCAGATCGGATGGATTCTCCCAGGGCTCCTTACGACAAACGGTGGATCGACATGGGCGCACTCAACCCTTCTCGACAATGCCATCGATATTCAATTTGTCGATGCATCCGTCGGCTATATTCTGTACGCGAATGGACTAATTGCCAAAACCGTGGATGGTGGTGGTACTTGGACCACAGGAACAACGGGAGCAACTAATTCGCTTGCGAGCATGTCCTTCTCCTCCGCCAATACCGGATGGATCATCACCTCCTCACGTCCACCAGGCATCCTCCGAACATCTAATGGCGGGTCAATCTGGAGCAATCAGGTTACAGGTGTCAACCAGACATTCTATTCAACGTACTTTCATGATTCCAACATCGGTTGGGTCATGGGATACAACGGCACAGTCTTGAAAACCGTAAATGGCGGAACCGAGTGGATACAGCAACCTACCGGAGTGACAGCAGAACTCTGGTCGATGGACTTTATCGGCGAGACCGGCTGGATTTGCGGTGACAACGGAACAATTCTTAAGAGCACAAACGGCGGGACTTCATGGTTCTCTCTTTCTGCAGGCCCGAATCTGCGGCTTGAGTGCGTCGACTTTGTCAACGTGAATACAGGTTGGATTGCGGCCGGGTACACGGGTGCAGGAACAATCCTCAAAACTACCGATGGAGGAAATAGCTGGGCAACACAACTAAGCAACTCAAGTCTGTGGTTACTATATGTAAAATTTCTTGATGAGAACACCGGGTGGGTTACCGGAGCCTACGGTAAAATATTCAAAACCACGAATGGTGGTGCGCTATGGATTGAAAAGCCAAGCGGCACTTCAGAATGGATCCTTGCTTTGGAAATCATCGATCCACAGACGCTTGTGGCGGTGGGAGACAACGGACAGGTGCTGCGTTCAACGAATGCTGGCGAAACCTGGACGATCCTCACCAGCAGGCCGAACACACGACTTGAATCTGTGAAGTTCGTCAATTCTCTGGTAGGCTATGCTGCCGGCAACCACGGCGACCCACAACCGGGGACGATAATAAAATCCACCGACGGGGGCATTAGTTGGACGTATCAAGCCCACGGTGCATCGCGGGGATTTTTCTTCGTGGATTTTGCCGATCAGTATACAGGCTGGGCTGTTGGGTACGGTGGAACAATCATGAAAACCTCAACTGGAGGCAACCCCGCGGACGTACCGCATGGCATCCACCTGCCGGAGGTGTACACCCTCTTTCAGAATTATCCCAATCCTTTCAATCCCACTACCACAATTCGATACTCGGTTAACCGTTCAAGTATAGTCACCCTAAAGGTTCTGGATATTCTCGGAAGGGAAGTCACGACTCTTGTGGCAGGTAGGCGCGAGCCTGGGACGTACTCAGTAAATTGGAACGCGAGTAACAATTCATCAGGTGTTTACTTCTGTAAGATGGTTGCAGACGATTTTCTGACTGTAATAAAAATGCTAGTTGTGAAGTGACATTGGCTTGCGCCCGAACCGGTCTACGACCCTCACGGGCCGACAAATCCGTAAGGCAGCTTCCCACAATCGCGGTTGCCCTTTCTTTCCTCTTGGAGTATATTCCTCTGAAGGGATTTCACTAACCCTTTGTACATAAACGAAATCAGGTTACAAGGCCTGAGTAATATACTGCGCATGTCGTGTTATAACACGACACGTGCAGCATAATAACAATGTTAGGCCGGTTGTCAATGAAGCTATGAAGAAAAAACTCTTTGTTGCATTCATAGTAGCGATGGCCGCTGCCTGTCAAGGGCAACAACCAAACTTGCAGCCCTCTTATTCTCCAATTCCTATTGAGAAACATTGGCCGAAGTATCCAGACATACTCAAACGAGTAGACATCGACGGCACTGTTGAATTAAGTGTGCTCGTCGATGAAAATGGCGTCGTCAGTGCCTTACATGTTTTCAAGTCAATTCCAATTGTCGATTCAGTTTCTATCGAGGCTGCAAGAAAATGGAAGTTTAAGCCTGGAACCATCGCTGATGCTAATGGAAAGCAGGTTGCTTCAAAGTTCTGGTTTCCCATCTCATTTGATTGGTCAGGCATCGGCCAACAACGATGAGCAAATTTTTTTTCAACCGGCCTAACCAGTCGCTCAAGCTGACGAAATAAAATGGGGCGCAAACTCCCCACAAAATATGAATTGGTTAGTTTTAAGGCCTACCCGCCGCGCTCGAGCGGCACGGTTCGGGTAGTACACGCCCCAAACATTTTATTGTCGCAGCTTAGCTCCAACCGTTAGCTGGCGACCCATGACAAGAAACATGTTCCCCTACCTCATCCTTGTCCTAAGCGCTCTTAGCAGTGTTGGGTGCAATGGCACACAAACATATGGGCACTTGCATCAAGATATTCAGTTGCCCTCTGGCAAACGCTTCAAGGTTCTGGACTTCGAAAAGCAATACTCTGGGACCACTCCTCTCACGATAACCTTGAAATACGAGTCTGATTTACCAATTGAAAATAATGCGGAACTGCGCGCTCAGATTCGAGAAGTGTGGGATGTTTTCAAAGCAGAAGTTGATAGCCTCAAGTTCTCGCGAGCTGTCGTGACTGCTCAACGGTCGTTCTCATTCTTGGGTTTCGAGTACAACAAATGGTGGAGTTATGTATTCAGTAAGAGGAATGACGACTCGTGGATCATTGAC
>DASWHW010000025.1:0-9950 GCA_036397975.1 Bacteroidota bacterium | reverse complement strand
TGCAATCCATGAGCTCAAGTTGCGTAACGATGGCGAGGGACGTATATTGGCTGAAATCCGCAGATCTCCGTTTTCCCTTATACAACCAGACTTGCGATGCAAATCGCGAAATCCTTTTTCTTCCGGAGTGTTACTTTTGGGCAGTAATCGAGTCCAATATGGTGATAAGGCTTTCCATGCTTCAAGCTCTATGATTCGCTTCTCACCAGCCAGCAAGAAAAAAGCTTCTGGTCGACGGTCGGGGATGTTTTGCGGAACATATGTACGGACCACCGGATGATCTTTATTCTCCGGTACATCAAGAACAAAAGCGATACTCCGACAAGAAGCAAATTAGTATCCCCAACAACGCAATCATTGTGTCTCAGGAGAGACCGGCGTTGGCATACACATAACAAAGAACACAAGGAGGTTCGCAGTATGAAATCACGATTTATTCTTCGCATTGCTTCGCTGCTGGTCGCCGGTGTGCTGGCATTCGGCACGATATACGCCCAGGATATCAGGAAGGATTTATTTGGAGAGACAGACCATTTGGTCCAGCAGACCAAAGAGAAGAATGCTCATCTCTACTCCCCAGCGGCATATGATAAGGCGATGGAGTTCTATGCTGATGCTGAATCGGATTATAAGAAAGGTCGTAACCTGGAAGATATCCGCACAAAACTCAAGGGAGCCCGTTCATACCTCGTGAAGGCAATGGATGGTGTCAAGATCGGAGAGGTGACGTTTTCATCAACGATGGCTGCACGTGGTGATGCTCTGAGTTCGGACGCACCAAAGTTCTCCCCTGCCACATGGAAAAAGGCTGAGGAGCAATTCAAATCTGCCGCGGAGCAGCTTGAGGACGGTGACGTAAACGACGCAAAGTCGGAAGGTGGGGAAGCGGAACGCCTCTACCGTGCCGCCGAACTCGAGGCCATCAAGGCGAACTATCTGAATCCGGCAAAAGCGCTCTTAAAGCAGGCAGAGGACATGGACGTCAAGGAAACAGCGCCGAAGACTCTCGCGAACGCGAAGCAACTCGCGCAGAAAGCGGAAGCGCTGCTGCAGCAGAACCGGTATGATACCGATGAGGCCCGGCAGATGGCGCAGGAAGCAAAGTATGAAGCTGCGCACGCAATCTACCTTCATAAAACATTCACCACTATGGACAAAGAGGACAAAGGATTTGAGGATCTCCGGCTTGCATCTGAAAAGGCAATGCAGCAAATCTCCGGAAGCCTTGATCTCCTGGCACGTTTCGATAGTGGTCTTGATGACGAAGCCGGACGCATCGTCCAGGAGATTAAGATGCGCGAAAACAAAAGCTCAGACCAGGCAAAGACCATCGCAAGCCTGACTGAGGAAAATGGCACTTTGAAAAAGCAGGTGGAATCAATGACTGGCCGGCTAGGCACTCTGACGCAAGCGGAGAAAGATCTGCAAGAGAGCCTCAACCGGAAGCGCGAAGAAGATGCACGCATATCACAAGTCACCACCCTGTTCACCGATGCAGAAGGGAATGTGCTCCGTGACGAAAACAATATTATCATCCGTCTCTATGGGTTGACTTTTGGTGTCGGTAAGAGCGTCATCGAGCCACAGTACTTCTCCCTTCTGACGAAGGTCCAGCAAGCAATCAAAAGTTTCCCGGGTTGCCAGGTCGTGATCGAGGGACATACCGACTCTCAGGGGAGTGATGCAACGAACCAACAGTTGTCGGAACAGCGTGCGCGCGCAGTGGAGGAGTATCTGCGAGCAAATATGAGTGCAGGCCTGATCGTATCTTCACAAGGATATGGTGAAAGCCAGCCCATAGCCAGCAACGAAACAGTCGAGGGACGCGCAAAGAACCGTCGCATTGATGTGGTGATTATTCCCGACTACGCACACTCAAACAAGTAGGCAGGTTAGGTTTCAAGGATCGGTCTCGTTGTTTGATTCTTCTCCTACTCCACAGTATATTGGAGGGGCAATTGATGCTCCTCCATTTTTTTGAGTCCTGTGAATGCTTCAATCACCTGAAGAATCATCAAAAGATCTCCCTCTGCTTGAACGGGATATAGCTGCCAACCCTTTGATTCAGTTTGATACATGGTACAAAGAAGCAACGACCGCGGGGGTTTCTATGCCTCATGCCATGCTACTCTCCACTGCAACGAAGGAAGGAAAGCCATCTGCGCGTGTTGTTCTGTTGAAAGACTATGGGACAAGAGGCTTCGTATTCTTTACAAATTATGGAAGTCGCAAAGGGAGGGAACTACAGGAAAACCCTCATGCGGCATTGACGTTCCATTGGGTCAACCTTGAACGCCAGGTTCGTATTGAAGGAACTATCGTTAAGGTGTCGCCGGAAGAATCGGAAGAGTATTTTCATTCTCGACCACGTATCAGCCAAATCAGCGCTGTAACTTCGATGCAGAGTGAAGAGGTTGAAAGCAGAGAAGAGCTTGAGACAAAGGCCGCGCAGCTTGCAAGGGAATATGAAGGGAAGCCAGTACCCCCTCCGAAAGACTGGGGCGGATACGTTGTACGGCCGCAATGTATTGAGTTTTGGCAGGGGAGATCCGGCCGCCTGCACGACCGGATCCTCTACGAGCTTCTTCCGTCGGGACAGTGGTCCATTCGACGACTACAGCCGTAGCATTCTACCGGAGAAAAATCATTTTCTTCGTCACTGACGTCAACTGGCGTTGCTCTCCTGCAATGCTGAGCCTGTAAAAATATGACCCGCTTGCCAGCTGAGTCCCATTAAACAACCTGTTGTAGTCTCCAGCTTCCAGGTTCTGTTCTACCAAAGTTTTCATCTCCCTGCCGAGCAAATCAAATATTTTTAGCGTGACGAATCCCTTCGCGTTTAGGGAGAATCGAATAATCGTCTGCGGGTTAAAGGGATTCGGGTAGTTGTCGTAGAGAAGAAACCCTTCCGGCTTGCCATTCCATCGTCCATGTCTCACGGAAGTAACGATCTCGGGTAGGAGACTGCTGCCCTGACCTCCATAGGTGCCAATGTCATTTCGGACAGTTCCCTGAGCAGGGAAGAAGGCATTTCCGGGTGAACCGGAATCCTCTGGATCGTTGTATGTCGATGCCGAGTCTCCAGCGTCAATACATGGTGAACTTGACTGAAGAAGATAGCTCAGTGTGTCGACGAAGCGCGGATCTGCATCAATATTGCCAGCTCCGGCAAAGCCCCCTTGTATGTCATTGAATGTCGCTTGTGCTGTGCCGCCGAGGATGAGTCCAAGCTGCGTTCCGGTTGTCTGCGTATTGTTCCAAATAATATTGTTGCGAAAGATGGCATGAGTCGATGCAACGAGCGCCCCACCTCCCCGCCCTGCGTATGAGCTGCCATTCCCGGAGACTGTGTTCCCCACGATGGTATTATTTTCGATGATCTTCTGTGAGGTTCCGAAGTTTTCAGAAATCCAGAGACCGCCGCCGCCAAATGTTGGAGCGCCGGAGACCGCCGGGTAGACTCGGTTGCCAGCGATGATGTTATTCCGGATTGTAGCGCCGGTGTAGTTCAACACGATCCCTCCCCCGTACATACCACTGTTATTGACAATGACATTGTTGAGGATGTACGGTCGCCCATCTCCGATCCGAATAGCACCGCCGCCGGCGCTTGTTGTGCCCGAAGGTCTTCGGATAGCGCTGTTTCCCGTGATGTAGTTATTCCGGATCGTCGGCGAAGAGTATTGAATCAGAACTCCTCCTCCTTCCACGTAGGTTCCCGCCCCATGCTCGTCAAGCCATTTTGTGCCCGCACCAGCCGTAAGCGTGAACCCGACCAGCATCGCCGTCGAGTCTTCCCCGGAGTTGATGACAACACAACTCGCAGTGTCTGCACTCACTGGAGATCCACCGTTGATTATTGTTGAATAAATATCGGAGCGGTCGCCGGAGAGAAGAAAATTGCTTGCGACAACAATATTCCGTCCCCGAAAATTGATGTTCTCTGCATAGACCCCTGGTGCGACCAGAACGGTATCACCTTGTTGCGCGGCAAGGATTGCAGATTGAATAGTGGGATTTGCACTTGGAACATTCAGTACGTTTGCGGATGCTTGCGCAAAGCAAATTAGCGCGATGGCGGGAACGAAGTAAAAAGCCTTCATGGTGAAGCCTCCATACAATGGAACGAGCAAATGAGCGGTTCATCTCAGCAGAAGCATTTTTCTGCTTTCTTGAATTGAAGAATTTTGGTTGAGCGAATTCCGAAATGAGAGTTGATAATAGTACGTTCCCGAAGCGAGAGTGTTCGGTGAATAGTCGATTGAATAGTCACCGGCAGGGAACCAATCGCTGACCACGGTGCTCACCATCTGTCCGAGAATATCATACACTCTCAACGAGGTGAAACCGGGAGTTGAAAGAGAAAAGCGGATCTTTGTAGTTGGATTGAATGGGTTTGGATAATTTTGGAACAACTCAAATTCGCGGGGAACGCTCCCGCGATTATTTTCAACGCCTGTGAGCCCAGCCCCTTCAAGGGCGGTGACAATGCGGTCAACCGCAACCTTCGTATAAATATCCGTTGTGCCGCTTGGCCACTCGATTCTCAATGAATCGATGACCATTGCGTTTCCGAGACCAAAGTGCTGGTAGAGGTTTTGCGAGCAGTTCCCGCTCTGCCCCTCCACCGCACGAAACTGCCGGACGAATTGTCCGCCAATGGCAGTAATGGCTTTTATTCTTGCTCCAATCCCACTGCGATTCGAAGTGCTGCCGACGCAGCGAACCTCTAACCAATGATTCCCATTATTGTTGTCGTTTCGATAGAGGGCGTTGTTTTCATTTTCATTGAACGTCTTCGCAACTACAAGGTCAAGGTCGCCATCCCGATCGTAGTCTCCCCATGCACAAGCGTAAGAATAGCCGAGATCATTGACGGGGCTTGCCGCAGCGACTCGCTGGAACGATAGCACTCCTGTTTCCATCAATTGATTCTGGTAGAGGAGGTTCTTTGATGCCGCCGGCCCGTACGAAGTGGTCACATATAAATCAAGATCGCCGTCATTATCAAAATCCCCCCACGCGCTTCCAAAATGATTGCCGATGTCCTTTGCGATGGTGTCATCGAGGACGCGTGCAAATGAACCGTCACCGTTGTTGAGATAGAAGAAATTAAGCTGTGCAGTTGGCCATCCATTTGTGACGAAAACATCGAGGTCACCGTCGTTATCCACATCCCCCCAGCTTGCGCCAAACGAGCTTCCCCCGCTATTGGTAATTGGATCGATGATGGATCGTGAAAGATTGGGTTGCCCTGTTTCCGTCAACAGATTTTTGTACAAAGTGTTGTTTTGACTCCGCTCATTGGTAATGAACAAATCCAGGTCGTTATCGTTGTCATAATCCACCCAGGAAATTCCACGAGAATACATGAGGTCGGTGGCCGCCTCGCCCGTCGTGATTTTCGTGAAAGTCCCATCGCCATTGTTTCGATAAAGGAAGTTTGCTTTCGCGCCGAGGGAAGGGGAGCCGCTGTTTGTCACGTATAGGTCGAGATTCCCATCGTTATCGTAATCGCCCCAACTGGAGTTTTCTGAATATCCATGATCGTTCACGGGCTGGCCGGTGAAAACCTGTGTGAAGCTGCCATTCCCATCGTTTATATACAATGCATTATTCGAATCATACCATGCCACCACGAAAGCGTCGAGATCGCCGTCGTTATCAAAATCACTCCAACTCGCTCCATCAGATGGAGAGTGACCGGTGACCAAAGGGTCAGACATTATTTTTGCGAAAGTCCCGTCGTGGTTGTTCCGGTAAAGGAAGTTGTTTTGTCCCCCCTCTAACCCGTTGCTCACGAATAGGTCCAGATACCCATCGCTGTCGTAGTCGACCCAATTGACGCTCCGGGATGCACCACCATCGGCAACGATTGGGCCCTGCGTAATCTTGGTAAATATCTGGGACTGCACCGACAAGGGCACAATGAGAGTGACAAAGAGCGATACTTCAATGAAGAGCCGTAATTTTTGCTTCATAGTGATCTCGCTGGATGGAAGATAATTGCTTGCACACAACATACTGTAGACGTGGGAAGAACGAAAGCTCGTTGAGACAAAAGGCGAAAATGAAGAGACGAAATGCAGCAGGATGCGGCGGAAATTACGTTAGGCTGGGTTCAGGAGGGCAAACAGCTTTTCTCGATATGTGCGGCTCAGGGTAAGCTTCGTTCCGTTGTGGAGTTTGACGGAGTACTCACCATAGAAGAGCGGCTCCAGTTCCTTAATGCGATCGATATTGACGATGATAGAGCGATGGATGCGGGCGAACTGTTTGGGGTCAAGCCGTTGCTCCATCTCGCTGATTCTTCCGCGTATCAAATGTTTTTTCCCCAGCATGTTCACGCATACATAGTCCCCCTCCGCGTCGATCCAGTCTATCTCGCGTGTGTTGAGCAAAGTTATTTTTCCCGACGACTTCACGGGGAGTCGTTCCAGGTATCCTGACCCTATTTTCATGTCCTCGAGAAGACGAACAAGGTTTTTGCTGACCGCGAGTGTAGTCTTCGCTTCACAAACTGAACGAGCACGATCGAGCGCGATCGTAAACCGCTGTGGGTCGATCGGCTTCAGGAGATAGTCAAGCGCGCTAACGTCGAATGCGCGGATCGCAAACTCATCGTAGGCGGTAACAAAGATGACCAGCGGCATCAGTTCCGGCCCCACCTCCCGGACCACATCGAAACCACTTACCTCAGGCATCTGGATATCGAGAAACACGATGTCCGGTTTCTTTGCGCGGAGAGCCTCCATTGCCTCAACGCCGTCAATACATTCACCGATAATATGAATGTTAGGCTCCGCCACCAACAGTTCGCGAAGGCCTTCGCGCGCAAGCAGTTCATCGTCCACGATAAGGACGCTTAGTTCGCGATGTCCCTTCGCGTTCTTCCTTTTCATTGCTCGTGCCATGGGATCGTTACCTTTGCAACAACTCCACCGGTGGATGATTCGGAAAGTTCAAGCGATGAAGCTGACCCATACAACCGGTTCAATCGTGCACGGGTATTGGTCAATCCAACTCCTTCCCGGAGGAGTTCTGCTGTCGGAAGACCTTTGCCATTGTCGATGACTTGCAAGCTAAGGGTTCCGTTATTGCGATTCGCATGCACTTCGATGGAGGCATGTCCCCTCTGATGTGCAACACCATGCTTAATAGCATTCTCAACCAGTGGTTGCAGGATCATCGTCGGTACCTGCGCATCAAGAAGTTCGGCAGGAATGGATGTCTTCACCGTGAGTCGATCTTCAAAGCGAGTCTTTTCAATGCTGAGGTACCGCTCGAGATAGTCCATCTCGATGCGAAGAGAGGTTTCCTGGCTCGTGACGTTTTCGAGGGTGAATCGCAACAGGTCGCTCAATTTACCAACCATGGTCCTCGCAACGTCAGGATTCTTCTTAATGAGCACGGAAATAGCATTCAGCGTGTTAAACAAAAAATGCGGTTGCAGTTGCATCTTTAGCGCGTTCAATTGAGATTGGACAAGCTGCGCCTCCAACTGGGAAGCCCTGAGTTCCCTTTCACGAAAGCGATCGTAATACTCAAGGAGATAATTGAGGAGAAGAAGAATCCAATAGACCTGGATCCCGTAGTCGAAGTAGGCAAGCGTTGCTCGATACTGCAGTTCCCACGAAAACGGGTTTCCCTCCGCCACCAGCCGGTACAATGAAAAGAGAATGCCGTGAACGCTCTTGTGAAGCAGGGCAATGAGGACGCTCGCGCCCAGGTGGAGAAGAAACACCCTGTATTGATGGCCTTTCTCGAACTTATACCGATGGACTAACAATAGAACAACGGGCGTCAGGAGGACCCACACAGCGCTGTAGGAGAAATCGCCAGCCACTGCAGAAGACCATGTGATCGGGCGCCCCAATCGCGCATTGACCACGTACGAAGTAACACTCATGTACAGGGCATAGACTCCCCATCCGCCAAGAACGTATCGCCATTTGATGTTCAGTCCGCTACACATCGTAATCTTTCTTTTCGTGCATTCGGGGGAAATATAGGTATTCGAATGCGGAGTTGCCAAAGAAGCTGCGGTAGGATGCACGTTCGACAGGTCAAAGCGCATATTGGTTGCACAAGATGCTGTGATTGCCACGGTGTGACACAAGTCCGTCCCTTTATTGCTCAGACCATTTGTTGTGATATGAATGGTGGACAGATTCATGTAAATTCACTATGTTTGGTGCATTCTCCACAATTCACTTTACCAATTGAACATGTCTTCAAATAATTCAGTCGTCCCCAAAGCATCTATTTTCGTGAGCGATTTGTTTAACACACGCGCTCCTTCATGGGCACTCTATCATAATTTTGCACATACCGAAGAAGTTGTCAAAGCGTGCGAAGAGATTGCGGATGCAGAAGAACTCAGCAAGACAGAAGCGGAGATCGCTTTGCTTGCCGCATGGTTCCACGATGTTGGGTATATCGACGTCGTGGAAGGGCACGAAGAGCGAAGCGTGGAGGTGGCGAGAGGGTTTCTTCAGAAGGAGGAGTATCCGGAAGACCGCATTGAAAAAGTGCTCGGTGGCATTCGCGCCACGAAAATTCCTCAGCAGCCGCAGAATCATATTGAGGAAGTCGTCTGTGACGCTGATATTGCGCATATCGGGAGGAAGGGATTCTTTCTCAAGAGTGATCTGATGCGGCTTGAATTCGAGAAGCGAATGAACAAGTTGTATACGAATGCAGAATGGCTGAATATCAATATCGAGTTTCTTGCCAAGCACCAATTCCATACCGAATATGCGAAAGGTCGATTTCAAAAAAGAAGAGTGAAGCATCTTGCTGCCCTGCACGACCAACTGCGGGAAGAACTTGATGATCGAAAGATGATTTCGGAGAAAAAGGCGAAGGAGCAGACGAGGGAAGAAAAGAAAAAGGAAAAAGAGCTTCGACCGGAACGGGGCATTGAAACGATGTTCCGTACAGTTCCGAAGAACCATCTGGAACTGAGCGCGATGGCGGATCAAAAGGCGAACCTGCTGCTCAGCACCAGTTCCATTATCATCAGTCTTGTGGTCTCACTCCTCGTGCGCAGACTGGGAGAGTTTCCGATGTTCTTGATTCCGACCGTGATGCTGCTTGGCGTCTGCGTCGTGACAATCATCTATGCCATCCTTGTCACCAGACCGAAGGTCAATACCGGGACATTCACGCGTGAGGACATCCGGGCAAAGAGGGTGAATCTTCTTTTCTTCGGCAATTTTCACAAAGCAACTCTCGAGGATTTTGAGTGGGGGATGAACGAAATGATGCGGGACAAGGACTACTTGTACGGGGCGATGATTAAGGACCTGTATTATCTTGGCAAAGTCCTCGGGACGAAATACAAGTACCTTCGCATTTGCTACAACGTCTTTCTTTACGGTATTCTCATCTCCGTTCTGGCATTCGTCGTTGCGATTATGTTTGAACCCCCTGCGGGATGAAAGTCTCTTCCTTGTGGCGTCTTTGTCACATCAAGCGATAACATTGTCGCTCCGATTCCTCATACAAACAATCGCGTGAAAATCGATCCGACGGATCCTCAAAATGCTGATGTGATTGATGGCCTCATCAAAGCATCATTCCGGAATGCTTTCCGAGACAACGATCGAGACGGTACTCCCGATTAATTGTTCCCCAATGGAGGGCGGCATACAGGGCCGCCCTTTCGATTCCTACGCCATTGCCAACTGCATTCCAAGAAAGTCCCTCTAGAACTTCACACTTTCTTCCATGCAGTTGGTGTTGATGTCTGGCACCACTCTCGGATGTTCATGAAGGTCCAATGAAAAGCGTTTTCCTCATACTCATCCTTTTCTGTACACGGTCCCTGTGAATGTTGCAATCGTCTCCTCTCCGGCGAGAACATCAATGTGGCACGTTGCGGTTTTTCTTCCCAAGTGAGTCTCGCGGGCTACTCCTTCGAGAATTGTGTCGACGACCGCTGGCTT
>DASWHW010000024.1:0-17864 GCA_036397975.1 Bacteroidota bacterium | reverse complement strand
CACTCCCGCAAGTTGATCGTATGCACCATGCGCATAGTTCTCCGCTGTTCTCGGTGAATCATCTGATTCAAACAAAGAGAACATTGCCCGTAAGGAGGCAACGCTGCGCTCAAAATATTCGCGCTGTTTGGTGAGCTCGTAGTAGTGCATCAGTGTTACCGCAAAGTATCCCTGACGAGAGTCACTCCATTCGCCGTCAGTATTCTGCACACCAAAGCCGCCGAATAATTCTCTCGAGAGCCATTGCGGGCTCCACACTTGCTGATAGAGACAAAGATAATCCATGATGGCGGTACCGGTTTGTTTGTAGCGCGACTCATTCGTCAGACGAAAGAGTGTGTAGCATGCTTCCGCCGCCATGAACATCGACAGCGTATTTTGAGGATGCTGCTGCGTGTATGAATCAAAAAAACCGACGGGTTTCCGGGAACAGGAGAAAAACGTTTCAAAGTCAAACCACTTGTTCTCGGGCAGGATGGACCTGACGATGTAGTCCATGGCTTTCTCTGCCGCGAGGAGGTAGCGCTGCTTCTCCGTTCGAGAATATAACTCAGCGAGGAAAAGCGCTGCGCCGGCAGTTTCCGCATTCTCTTCAAGGAATGTCTCTGCAGGCACAAGCGCTATCGGATCAAACCAGGAGGGAATGACACCGCTCGGCTCCTGGTTTGCAAGAAGAAACTCTGCGTAGCGGGTTGTGTATTGGAGTATTTCCTCTTTCCGCGAAGGAAGAACGTCCGACCATTGCAGCAGCCAATAGTTCGTCCACGCATTGTGGAACATCGGAAGATACTTGCCGCTGTCAATTCCACCCCAGGCGTGGTCCGCGACCCAATGGCCACCACTGCTATCGACATAGAATATTGATGGAGCGATGCCGTTGTTCTGCGGTGCAAGCAGTGCGAGATTGAGTACTCCCGTTGCTTGGTGAAGTAAATCGGCATCTTTGACTTCCTGTCCGTACAAGTACATTCCATACGCCGTGCGAAGCGAGTTGAACCAGACGCTGAACCATGAATCATCGTCAGCAGATTTTGGAAGTGCGTTACTCCACGCAAGCCGTGCTTGACGCAGCAAGGTGACTGGTTTTTCCTGATACGTTGTTGAAAGAGAGATCTGCGGCAGATACTCGTACCAGGCTCTGTGGATGTAGGAAGAGAACGGCTGTGACTGAGGCCCAACGGATTTCAAAAAGTTTTTGTGTCCAAAATGGTCCCATTCAAATCTCACGACATCTTGAAATCCATGGTGCGGCAAAGAAGTGGCAGACATGTAGAGATAGTAACTGAATGACAGTGATGTATCGCTCACGTTGACGGCAAGAGAATCAGTATGTGCATAATACACGTGGCCTTTCTTTCGAATCCAGTTCATCAACCCGAATGAGACGAACGGTGTGGAGTCTGTTTCCACTTGCATGTCGGCAGCAGATTTCATGATGCGGTTCCGTCCATCGATGGAACGAACGTCGGGGAGGAGGGAGGCAAAGATTTTCCCTTCCTGCATCATCAGCGCAGGGGAGCGAAACGTGTGGTCGGCGATCACTTCATCCGGCTCTGGACGGAGTTGCGGAGTGAAGACGAAATCAAGAGGCTTGTATTCCGAGTACTTCTTACCATCCGGCACAAAGGAATATGTTGAAAGAAAGTATTCGACGCGTGAGATTCCCCGAATTGAATCGAGGAGCGTGATATGGACAAAGGGCTGGCCTTTTTTCATCGTTATTGTCTTCGTCCAATTATGCAATCCGGATTGTGACTTCAGCAAGATACTCGACCTCTCATCGCGTTGTTCAATCTTTTCGATAGTTGTTATCGAAGTTTCCGTTCCCGTTGCTTTCAATGTGGGATCGGGACGGCTCGTACTGCCATTTGTCAGCACAAGCAGCCAGCCATCAACGCCTTTTGCGTAGAATGATTCTCTGTAACCTTGCCCATCCTTCACGAGAGATAGCCTTATCACGCCGTTCTCAATCACTGCTTCTTCTGTTCCTCGGTCGAGCAGGGGTTGTTGTGCGTTGACAGTCATCGCAGTAGCGAACATTATCGGACAACATGTAATGAAACGCATCTAGCTCTACCGTCTTACTCGCTTGATAATCTTCTGCATATTCAAACCGAACATCTTCTTCTTTTCCTCAAATGAGCAATGCGCATATGCCATCCACCCGAATTGTGGAATAGGATCGCGCATCGGCTGGTCCGTTCCGAACAAGACACGATCAGCTCCCACGTGTTTCACCATGAATTCAATGACCCTATAGGTTACTGAAGTGAGTGTAATCTCCAGGTAGACATTCGGGTTCTTCAAAGCAATCTCAATGCCCAGTCTTGCATCACGGAATGATGCTCCTGTATGCGCAAGGATAAACGCGATATTCGGATATCGCGGCGCAATGTCATTCATTTCCGCGACGAGATTCGGCGACGGGTGGATGAGCGCGTATGCATTCATTCGGTTACCGTATTCGTACCATGGTTCCCACAGTTTGTCGTTATACGCGAGCAACGTGCGAGGATGGTAGGGCTTGATGCCTTCCATTTTGTATGTGCCGTACACCTTACGCAGTTCTTTTTTCCAGTCTTTCACATATTGTGGTTGTAACGCGGCGTATCCATGGTAGAATCCCGGATATCGCTTCATCGCATCCCACACAATCTTGTTACCTTCTTCGTAGTCGGTCCACACGGCCAGAAACCCGCTGACGCATATCTTGTCAATGCCCATAAGTCTTGCCCGCTCGTGTATGCTCTTCGCATCGCCATATAACATGTGAACAAAGCCGCTGCCTCCGGCCCCGTCATGTGTCATATGTGCGTGACTGTCAATGACCAAAGTTTTCTTTAGCGGTTTGCCGGCTTTCGCGAGCTTCAGGATCGCATCGCCACGATTTGATGCTTTATACGGCGGAGGCAGCTTCTCCATGTTTGTCAGTCGCGCAATATTGTGAGCGGCAATTTTCTGCTTGTCATCATCACTCAACGTACAATAATCCACGAAGGCCTTTGCGGCTCCGGGTGATTTTTCGAGCGCACCCGTACCGAACAGTACGCGATCCGCCCCGAACCACTCCGTAAATACTTCCATTGCACGATTCCCTTGATGCGTAGAAAGCTCGATGTAAAGGTTTTTATGTTTGGACATCAACCAGGAGATGTAGCGTGTTGCATCCCACCGCGATGCCTGGAGCAGAACGTTCAGGTGTGGAAAACGGGCGAGTACTGCATCGAGCTCGTTCACAAGAACCTGGTTTGTCGGCTCCACTACGTCATTATTATAGAGATTACCCCCTTCTACCATGAGAAGAGTGCCGGTCTCCTCCAGGGATGCAAGCAAATCCCCGCAGAAATCAATATTAAATGGAAACCGGTGCAATCGCGGATACATCTTCGCTGCGCGAATATCGTTGTCCTGCATTTCTTTGATCAGGTCACGTGGCTTTGCAATCTCTCCGGTATGGTGCGGCATAACCGCCCAGACGCCATACAAGCGTGAACTTTTCTTGAGCTCGCGCAACAACATTCGGTTGCCATACATCGCGTCATACTCTTTCGCTGTTGCATGAGCGATGAGGGCGCCATGAATTCCAGACCATTCCATCTCGTCTATAAGGACTTCGGTCTCATACCGGGCCTCAACATCTTTTGGCCCCCGCATCCCCACGTACGCGTAGCAATCAAGGTATGTTCGTTCACTCATAAATTTGTCATTGCTGTTTAATATTTGCTACCAATAGAATGGAGTGGTCTTCCCGCGCTCTTTTGTCGCAGCATCAAGCGCTCGTTTCAACGCACGCTTTGCTTTCTCCAGTGCTTCGTCTATGTCTTTTTCTTCGTGTGAATAGGAAATGAACCAGCGAAGGATTATGAAGACGCCTTCTCGAAACAGTTCACGGAACCAGAGATACTCCAGAAGTGCGTTATAGCTTTGGTCGGGAGTGTTGATTTTCAGAAATGCCGCTGGAGGGAGGCCGGCGGCGTACCCTTCAACACCGAGGCTCTTTGCAATATCGTTGAACCCACTCATGAGACGCTTACCCATTGCGTTGATGTGCGAGTGCACTTTCTCCCGTTTCATGATATTCAGGGTGGCGATTGCAGCTGCAATAGAGAGCGTTTCTCCTGCGTACGTTGTCGTCATCCTGAACTCGTTCAACTTCTCCATGTACTGGCGCTTTCCGACAAAGGCGGAGAGCGGATATCCATTGGCAAGAGCTTTGGCATATCCGACAAGGTCGGCTTCGACATTGAACAACTCCTGCGCGCCACCCAACGCGAGCCTGAAGCCTGTCCAGACCTCGTCCAGCACGAGCAGGATGCCATATTCCTGAGTGAGCTTTCGGAGCAAGCGGATGTAATCGCCGCTAATATCTTCGTTCATGTCGTACGGAATTGAAATCACCGCGGCGAGACGTTCGTGATATTGACGGATCAACGTTTCCGCGGCGTCACAGTTCCCCCAGGGAATGATCTTCACGTAATCCTTCACAAATGCGGGGACGCCATTCTTCGGACTTTCGTCCGTCGCAAACCAATCGGGGTAACCGTGATAGCCGCTTGTGAGAATCATGTCGCGGCCGGTGCATGCCCGGGCAATTCGAATGTTGCAGAGGTTGGCATCTTCTCCGGTTTTCATGAAACGCACCATTTCTGCGTTGGGAATTGTCTGATGGATAAGACATGCAAGCTCCAACTCAATCGGACTCGCCATGCTGAACAAAACGCCTTTTTCTATTTGCCTTCGCACGGCATCATCCACTTCATCGTAACAATAGCCGAGGGTGATCGGGCCGAGCGCAAGTCGGAAATCAATATATTCGTTCCCATCGATATCCCAGATGCGACAACCCTTCCCTCTCTCGATGTATTTCGGCATCGTGTCGTTGAATTCGGGAAACGGACGCTTCGCATTAGTCTGCGTGCCCCAGGGGATGAGCCTTAACGCCTCTTCGAAGTGTTTATCAGATCGTTTCATTGATCGATTCCAATTGTTACTATCCGACAACGATGTCGGGAATATCTTTGTTTGTTTTAATACGCACATTGATCGATTGACCATTATGTGTCCCGGTTACATTCCAGTCATTTTCATCTCTTTTAATAGAGAGCTCGCCATGCGGCTTCGTGCTTTGTTGAGCGGTACACGCTGTAAGCAGGAAATGTTCTTGGGCAGCCTTTGAGTTCACCTCGACATATGGATGAATGCCGTTTGCTTCGGGCACTTTGAGCTTGTCCGTGTTGATGGTGACCTCAGTGATGCTCTTAACCTTTGCCTTGAGGCTTGCCTGCGGACGGGTAATGGTAAATCCGCCGCCGTCGATTTGAAGCTTCGCGTTATTGTCCTCGTTGTACGCCTGAAATCGCGCTTGCACCGTTGCCAGTGTATCTTTCATACGAACACGGTCGAAAAGCAACAGCACATCAGGTTTCAGAAAGATGAGTGTCCGGTAGACTGCTTCAGCATTCGGATTGACGAGATGGTATGCCTCCGTCGCATCGCTCGTGACGATGACATGGTTCTTTCCATTGATATACTGCTTCACTTGAGCTTCAGCCCACGATGAATTCGTTCCCTCATGTCCATCGTGATATTGATGCCCCTTTCCATTAATAAGAACGGCAGTGTGGGATTCGGTCAATCTGAGCAGCCAGTGCGGTTCCGTGTGCGAGTACGCAGCATGCAGCGGATCATGGAACAGACGCTCGCCATACGCCTTAAAGATGACACTGTTGCGATCTGCATGTTCATGGTTTGCAGGTCCTCCACTCCTCATCGCAACGACAGAATCCATCACTCCCCACCCCGTTCGAGATGTCACCCAATCGTTATCGAACCGCACATCGTAGAGCTCCGGTCCGGGTATCTCTGACTGCACAGAGGGATCGTACCAAACAATCGGATAGTGGCTACGGATTTCTCCAACTGAAAGCGCTACGTATTGTGCAACGGGATCTTTAAACACACGCGCTGTCCATGGGGCAGCAGACACATCTCCCATGTACCATGCATCGCCGAAGTTCACGCAATCAGAGGGATAACCGATGGCGGGCATGGACATGCGCAAGGCATACCGCACTGTTCCCGGAAAATTGAGGAGGGTGCGCTGATCGTTCCCAAGTCTTCGGCTGAGCACCTCAATGAACAGCGTGAGGTGTTGGGCGGTGTATCCCCAATAGCCGACGCCCTCTTCATAACTCCCATCGGCCCCAAACATTGTGGAAAAGGCCTTCGCGCTCTGTAATGCCATATCCACCCATCGCTTTGCCTGTGGATGCTTGTCGTATAACAAACATCCGCCAATGCCTAAGCCAGCAATCGGGATAACCTTGAGGTTTGTCGAATTGAGAATGATCGGCCACCGGCTGAGATCAAAGCGATACTGATAGTCGTCTTCGGGATCAAATCCCCAACCACGAACGCGATCCGGGTGCATCATCCCGAAGAGGGTCCGGTAGCACGCCGCTGCTCCTTTTTCTCCAATCTGTTTTTCCATCTCCAGCTTCGTGTCAGCACTTAGAGCATCATCGAGCCATTCCCTCGCAAAGGACATAGCGATGGTGGCTTCCGACGCTCGCTGCAAAGCAATTGTGTGCTCTCCTGCCTCAAGGAAATAGTCCCAGCGTTTGTACTCGAGGATCCGGTCGATCGCCGCTCGTGCAACCTCAAGGTGTTGCTTGTCATGCGTGAGTCTGTGGACAAATGAGGAACGTTCAAGAATTTGCCGCGCGCGAAGCATGTCCTTGACATGGTTATTGAGTCGCAACTCATCTTTCAGAAATGCCAAATCGCTTTTGAGATCTGCATCCTGCATGGATTTCCAGTAGTCGGCGAATCGGGGATGCTTGATTGTCTCAAGAATACGCGGAACGTCGGAGTCATCAAACAGAAGACCTGCCTTCGGGGAAGGCAAATCTTCAGAGAGTAAGAACTCAGCCTTCGCATTTCGCGCACCAAGATAGAGTCCACTCGCGGCCAAAGCACCGTGTTGCAGGAATTCTCGACGTGAAGCTTTCATGGGTTTTCCTATTTGAGTACTTCTTGAATGGTAATGCTTCTTCCGGAGGTGACAGACAAAGACATCGCTTCAATCGCTGCGAGGGCCAATAGACCTTCCTGCCCCCCCGTTTCTGGTTGTCTGCCTCCACTTATGCATTCTCCAAACTCACGCATTTGAAGCTCGTAGCTCGCTGAACCTTCCTGCGCAAAGTCTTCCTCCAGCACATTCGTCGAACCGAGCCACTCAACCAACAAATGAGTTGCGTGGCAGAGCATCGATCCTTTTGTCCCGTAGATTTTTATGAAATAGGCATCAGGCGAAACGTAACAGGAGGTGAGAGCAAACGGGACGCCAGATTCAAGCTGGAGAACCGCTGCGGTGGAGTCGTACACATCCCCCGGCATTGCGATATTTGTTGCAATGCACGACACGCTCTTCACCGGCTCCAGCAAAAAGGAAATCGTATCCACAAAATGGATCCCCAACTGCGTCATTGGAAGCAATGGGCATTTCGTCGGATCGGCTTTCCAGGGTGGAAGACCCGGCAGCAAACCCACGGAGCGTGAGACATTCGCTTCGACCGAAACGATCGCTCCGATACTTCCTTCGTCCAAAAGTTGCTTCGCACGCCTGAAGACACGTCTGCGTCTGGTATTATGCCCGACCATCAGCACATGCCCCGATTTCTTCGCAAGAGTAATCATCTCTTTTGCTTCGGGAATCGTATTCGAAATCGGTTTCTCTACGAAAATATGCTTGCCGAATGAAATAGCCTTCCTGAATTGGTCAGCATGCACGTGATTCGGAGTGACGAGAACAACGGCTTGAATCTTCGTGTCTGCTGCGAGCTCCTCATAACTTCCGGCAACTCTGCATCCGGTCCGGGTGCGTACCTGCTCGGCGGCACTGGGTTCAGTATCGTAACATGTTTCAAGGTGAAGATTCCCTGAGGCGAGGATCGCATTGAGGATCGTCGTTCCATGGTTTGCTACGCCTACTAATCCAATGGATGTCTTTTGCTCTTTCATGTTAGTGCATTCTTCTCAATGAAGTTTGAGAGCTCTTTCTCGCCGTCAACAACTCCGATTTGAACAAGGAAACGTCTCTCCTCGCCCGGCTCAAGAAATTGCAGCGTACCTGCGGCCCGTTCTTTCGCCCTCCCGCCAACCCCACAATTTGCCGGTTCCATCCCAACAACGTATGTTCCTTCCCCCATCATTTTCCACTCGATATAGCGAGAGAGTTCTTTCTGCCTGAACCGTACACACAATCCAATTCTTGCTTTTGAACCCATCAACAGGGCAGTCACAAATCCGTCGGCATCGGCAAGTAAGTCGTGGAAAAATACCTGCTCCCGATACCCCGAAGCCGGCGATGAAAAAGTCGACGCATCGTGCACTCCTTTTTCTGCTTCGGCGTCTCGCGGTTTCATACTCTTAGAGTTGAGCAGAAGACGAGAGCCTTCATCCACCAAAGGCCACCCTGCATTGATATGATATAGCATCATCAGTGGTGAAGTCTGATACCCTTCGTTTCTGACATGATCGCTTATCGTAATCAAAGATTCGCCAAGCCGCGTTTCAATTGTGCGATGGAGAAGGAGATTCTCTTTGAACAATCCCGATTCTCGGACAAGACCATGCAACTGCATTACACACGTGTCGTTTTCCCAGTGTGTTTCGGTTCCAACGCCGGAAGCCGGAAGATTGGAGAGTCGTCCGTGAAGTCCGAGTTCTTCGCCGGCATCAACACAGGGTGCGCCGAGGAAACTCATGCCACATCCTGTCATTAAGCCACCCGGGAATGATCGACCCCAACCCGTGCCGCGCGGATCAAAATAACTCGGATGAACATCCCCACTCGCAGACCGCCATGCAAGCGGAAGTCCTTTGTAGTCTGCAATAGAGATATCCATGCCGCGATCAAGAGAAACCTGGAAACGCAACCCTGATCCGGTGCGCAGATCAGCAATCCGCACTCCGGCTTCACTCCCATCCTTCAACTGCATCATCCGGATACCAGCGACCTGCGAAAGGTCACCGACGCGGGAGAGGATCTCCTTCTTGCTGTATTCGTGTCCGAAAAGAAATGCCATAACAAATCGAGTGGTTTAGAAGAGATATCACATCATCAGGTCTTGGCGCCGACGTTCCGTATCATTCGTCTGAGGACCCCCACATTCCTCTGAGAATTTTGGATCAACGGGAGACAGTGTGTTTCGATCGTCACGTGGGAAACAATCTTATCGTGTACTATTGCACGAATTTGTCCGTCCCAATCCAATACTCCGTCGCCGACGGGGACACACTGCACGAGAGACCCCTGCCTCGTGTCCTTAACGTGCACATTGAATATTCTGTCCTTGATTGCCAGATAACCATCCGGATAGGGAGTTTCAGCAGTTCCATATGCATTCGCTGGATCCCAATTTGCACCAAGAAAAGGCGAACCAACATCGTCAATGATCTTCCGAGTGTTTGTTCCTGTATCGCACCAGAATCCTGGTTCGTTCTCAACCGCTAGCTTCACGCCCGCACGTTCTGCGATGGATGCTGCACGGCGGAGGAAATTCACCGCAACGTTATAGTGGCTTTCAGGCTCATCCTGTTCGCGCTTGAACCCGAAAACAATGATGAGCGAAGCGTTCAGTGATTTTGCCATCTCGATGGTTCGAGGAAGCGCAGAGTTCAACTCTTCTTCGAGTTCATTGAGTTTGGACAGTGGGTGTTTGAATATTCCGGGGGATAATGCTGTGATCCGTATATCTCCCCGACGAATATATTGCCGGACTTCTTCAATGTCCTCTTTTCCAACGTTGGGAACGCGTCCTGATTTCAGTAAGCGAATCTCAACGATGGAAACATCCCACAAGGATGCAAAATGCATTGCCTCAACAAAATCACTGCTGATCTCGTCGCTGACGATTCCTACTTCTATGGCATTCGTAGTGCTTTCCATCTATTCACACGATTTCACTTTCGGGTTCCTGATATCCAATCTCGCAAGAGATTTTGTCCGCTTCCTGTTTCAACATCTCGATCATGCCGTCGAGCATTTTTCTGTTCTTGGCCGTCAGTGCATGCGGGAGCGCCATCATCAGGGCAGCAGCGACTCTGCTGTGGTGGTCGAAGATCGGAACGGCAAGGGCACAGAGATCAGGCTTGTACTCGGCATCAGCAATGGAATAACCGCACTCCTTCACCTCCTGGAGACGTAGTTTCAGTTTCTTGAAGCTCGTAATCGTGTGGGGCGTATATTTCTTCAGGCCACTTCGCTTGATGATCTTCTCCAACACATCGGGACGCAGATCTGAAATGAGAATCTGTCCCGACGCTGTCGCGTGAACCGGTGAACGTTGCCCTAATCGCGCCACCATCGTCCAGATCTCCGGTGTGTCGACGCGGTCGATAATGATGACTTCATAATGATCAAGAATGGCAAGGTAGTAGCTTTGTTTACTTCCACGCGCCATCCTCACGAGATGCGGGTGTGCAACTGTCTTCAAGTCGATCCTGCTGAGCGCAACATTTCCCCAATCCAGGAGTTTGATCCCCAGAGTAAACTTCCTTCGTTGCTCATCGTGATTGACGAGAGAATTGTGCTTCAAGGTCGCAAGGATTCTGAAGAGCGTGCTTTTGGGAACACCAATGCGCTTCGAAAGATCGGCGAGCGATAAACCTTCGGCAGTCGTAGCCAGAATCTCAAGAACCTGGACGGCCCGCTGAACTGCAGGGACAATGTATTCCATGGAGGGAGTTCTCCGTTTTACTAATAAATCAATGTTTCATTAGTGCTAACAATAAATAGTACCAAATTGAATTGACATTTCACAGCACGAAACTACCTCAACTTTCATAACGTCTAGGTCTCTACAAGCTCAACTTCGACAAGGGTGTACGGGCCTTTCGGGATGACAGCGACAGTTGCAATGTCACCATATTTTGCAAAGCCCTGCCCCAGGGCATTTTCAACGCTATCACTTGATCGAACAAATAACTTGTCTCGATACTCAGCCGGAATACCCGATGAGACAAGAACGACATCCGCTTTGCGCGCCACTTTTGCACATTCCTCCAACTGCCACTGATCAAGCACTACGGGGTTGGAAAGTATCGTTTGAAGAAACGCATCGGCAGACTCGAATTTCGTCGCCATGTCACGAAACTCACTGCTGCCAAGGCCTTCCGCACATTCTGCTGCGATAATCAGCATTCCTCCCTTCTTCACAATCGGCAGAGCAGCAGTCATGCCCTTCACAGCTTGGTAGAACGTGAGGTCCAATGGATAACCCGCACTGGTCGTGATGACAATGTCAACAGGCTCCTTTACGGTCGAGCGGACCGAATGACGGACGTGGTTAATTCCTGTCTCGTGGGCCCGAGTTGGATGTCCGGCAAACACTCCCGTTATTTTCCCGGATTCATTCATCGCCACATTCACGATAAAATCATGGCCTGCCATCTCTGCGATCTCCAACAGTTCAAGATGGAGCGGGTTGTTCTCGATCGATCCTTCCTTGCACATCTGGTTTTCAAGAAAGAATGGACTGTGGAGGGATTTGATTGTCAATTCTCCTGCACATCCCGGTGCAACCATCTTTCGGCCGCCCGAAAAACCGGCCATGAGATGAGGCTCGATAAATCCGGTCGTAATTTTCAGGTCCGCGTTACAATACTCCTTGTCGATGTACACTGGAGTGTTGCTTGAGGTTTCGCCGAGGTATCTTTGTTCTTCAATGATTCTCGCGTGGTGGTCGACAACCCGATACCGTTTCTGGATATCAACGCCCACCATTTCTTCGAGCTCTTCCGGTTTGCTTGGCCGATGAAGGCCGGTGGCCACGAGAACTGTTACATTCACTCGATCGATTCCGTTTTCTTCTAACGCGTGGAAGATATGGGGAAGGATGATTTTGTTGGGAGCGGGACGTGTCACATCGCAGATCACCACGCACGCACTTTTGGCTCGCCGAGCGAGATCCGAAAAGGGTGGTGATTCGATCGGGTTCTGAAGCGCTTGCAGTATTGCGTTGTCCGGATCTGCCAATGCTTCGGCCGCAGGCATCGTCATCACCTTTACCAGATTTCGATCTGGAATGTCGATGTCGAGACCTTTTTTACCGTATGCGAGATGGACTTTCATGATTAGACGATACCCGAATTTGTTGTGTTCACCGCTGGTCGCTCAACACCTTTTCTTTTCCTGTATTGACTCTCACGATACACGCGTATTGGATCAATAGCACCTCCACTTCTGTGGCGCGCAGTGCCCAAGATTGGAGAAACCTCTGTAACGAACGCTTTCTTTAGTTTCCTCATGGCCATGATAGCATCGTTTTTCTCTTGATCGGAAAGAAGTCCCTGTCTATCAACAAGCAATGCTTGTGCATACGCCCGCCGTAATTCCTCAACCGTGTTCATCAAAGACTCAATCGGATCAGTCACGTTATGACTTTGATCGATCATGTATGATGGTGGTGGCGTTTGTCTCGTTGCTCGCAATGAATCTTGAAGCAGTTCACAAAAGATCAAGAACAGCTGAAACGGCTTGATACTTCCCGCATCAAGATCATCGTCCCCGTATTTGCTGTCATTGAAGTGGAAACCACCGAGCCGACCGAACTGCAACAATTTGGAAACAATCATCTCGATATTTACATTCGGTGCGTGATGGCCAAGATCAACCAAAACCGATGCTTTCGGCCCGAGCTGTTCGACAACGTGGTGTGCAGTACCCCAATCGTTGATCACAGTTGAATAGAATGCCGGTTCGTACAACTTATACTCGATGAAGAGCTGCCAATCACCCGGGAGGGCAGCATAAATCTCTTTGACGCTTTCGAGATACCGTTCAAGATTGGAGCGAAGGTCAATTTGTCCTGGAAAATTCCCTCCATCTCCAACCCATACGGAAAGTGCCCTCGAGCCTATTTGTTTTCCAATCTCGATACATTCGATATTGTGTGCAATTGCTTGCTTTCTCACATTCCGGTCGGTGTGGGTGAGACTGCCAAACTTGTAGCTGAGCTTTTGACCCGGTTGATCCTGAAAGGTGTTGGAGTTCATCGCGTCGAATCCGATTTGCAATGAATTCGCAAACTGACGTAGTGTTAAGGGGTTCTCCGGTTTGTCCCATGGAATGTGCAATGCTACACGGGGTGTTGCTCTTGTAAGCTGGTGTATCGTTGCACAATCAACTAACTTGTCGAACACATTGCGTGGCTCGCCTTCACCCGGAAATCGCGCGAACCGAGTTCCGCCCGTGCCAACACCCCATGACGGTACGGCAACGGCAAATTCTTGAACTTTTTTGGTAATCTCCTCAATCGCAATCCCGCGTCGTTCGAGTTGCTCCCCTAACACGTCATAGTCACGCTCCAAATCCGGGTGCGCACGTTCGTTTTCTTTAGCAATGAATGATTTCTCAATAATAAAACCTGTTTCCATGATGAGCACCGAGATCAAAGATGATGAAGTATGTCGCGCATGGCCGGATATAGTCTACGGTACAGCTCGAACTTCTGTGCATACAACTCAGCGACGCGTTTGCGGGGACGGTATGTCCTCCTCAATCGCACGCAAGCCCTGACTGCATCAGAAGGTGAATCAAATACTTTCGCGCCAATACCCGCAAGCATCGCTGCACCAAGACAGGCCGCCTCGGTCACTTCCATTGCGTGCACAGGCCGATTCATGATCTCCGCTTTGATCTGCATCCATTGTGAAGACTTTGAGCCACCGCCGATCGCTCGGAACGATTTTATCCGTATGCCTGCCTGCTCAAGCAATTCGACGTTCAGCTTCATCTCGAAAGTTACCCCCTCCAGCAAAGCCCTTGTGATCTCACCTTTTTTAGTAGAAAGCTGCAAGCCGGCGATGACACCTTTTGAGCGGGTGTCGAAATACGGCGTGCCCGTCATCGTAAAATGTGGAAGCACCATGACCCCTGTTGGAACACTCGGGATGCCGCGGATAAGCTTGTTGTAATTCCCGCCAAAGGTATCACGATACCAACGCAACAATGAGCCTCCTGTAAAATTGAATGCGAGGGAAACAAACTTTCCACGGACGACGTGTGGATAATTGCACAGGTTGTTTCGCATCATAACGGGAGTTGCGTGTGGCTTTGAGAACACAGGGACTATACATTCCACGGTTCCGGTGGCATACATTGCCTCATCGGTACGCACAACGCCAGCGCCGAACGCTCCACACGGCTGGTCATGTCCGCCTGCAACCACGAGCGCTCCTTTCGGCAGTCCCAGGGTTCGAGCTGCCAACGGGGAGATGTCGCCGACAACTACCCCCGAAGGCACCGGCTTTGCCATTTGATCTTGCTCAATGTTCGCTCGTCTCAACATCAAGTTTGACCATGAGCAGGTATTGATGTCGAACGCCATGGTGCGTGCTGCCAGCGAATAGTCAATCGCTGGCTGCAATCCAATCTTCAATGCAAAGTAATCCTGAAAACAAAGAAACTTTTTCACTTTCCGCGCAATGCCCGGCTTGTTCTCCATCAACCATTGAATCTTCAGAAGTGTTGCCATTGCACTCAAGGGAATGCCTGTCGTCCGGAAGATTTTCAATGCTCCGACACTTGATCGCCAAAATTCCAGATTCGTCTCTGCTCTCGAATCAAAGGTCACAATACTACTATAAAGAGCATTTCCCCTTGCGTCGACAGGAATGAATGCTTCACCTTGAGCAGACACCGCAAGCGCGGACACAGGATCACGCCTGGTCTTAGTGGCAACCTCTCGAATACAACGCACAACCTTTCGCCATACCAATTCAGGATCAAGTTCAATCCAACCCGTGCGAGGGAACAGTAACGGATACTCGGCCGATGACGCGAAGATCATCTTCCCTTCGTTGTTGAAGGCAACAACCTTACAGCCTGTTGTCCCGATATCAATTCCAAGTAAACTCATTGCGCGACGCGAGATTATCGAACGAATGCCGCTGCTACACCGCCATCAACGGTAAGCACACCACCTGTTGTCTTTAGTGATTTGTCTGTCGCGAAGAACAACGCGGCTTCAGCAATGTCCTCAGGTAGAATGCTCTCCCCAAGGAGAGTGCGTTTTCGATAGAATTCTTCAAGTTGATTCGGTCTGATACCATAGGCACGGGCGCGCTCTTTCCGCCAGTCCCCGTTCCAGATGGAAGAACCCTGGAGGACAGCGTCAGGACACACTGTGTTGACGCGAATCTTTTCCGGTCCACCCTCATCAGCAAGACAGCGTGCAAGATGCATTTCGGCCGCCTTTGCAGAACTGTACGCGGCAGCGTTCTTGCCACTTGCAAGGGCATTCTTCGAAGCAATGAATATGATGGACCCACCTATACCTTGTTTCTTCATCACGCGAAACGCTTCTCGCGCAACCAGAAAATATCCCTTTCCCAAAATGTTCATTTGCCGTTCCCATTGCTCAACAGTGGTATCCTCGATCGGGTTCGCTGAGGAGATGCCGGCATTCGACACCACAATGTCCACTCCGCCAAACATCGCAACGGTCAGTGCAAAGGCACGTTGAATATCCCCCTCGCGCGTAACATCTATCGTACAGGGCATTGCACGCCCGGCACCATAGGCCTTTACGAGCTCGGCCGCGACAGTGTTTGCTCCACCACCGTTAATGTCCGCAACAACTACGTGTGCACCTTCGGCCGCAAACCGTCGTACAATTTCTCTTCCGATACCGCTTGCTCCTCCTGTGACGAATGCTATTCGTCGCGAAAGCGATTTCTCCGGGGGTGCAAGTGAAAGCTTATAGATTTCCAGCGGCCAATACTCAACGCTATATGCTTCTGCCGGGGTCATCGATACGTATGAACTCACAGTGGATGCCCCTTTGATGACTGCGATAGTTCGATGATAAATATCTCGTGCAATGTTCGCTGAGGATTTGTCTTTCCCGGTAGAAATCATTCCAACTCCTGGAATCAGAATGACCCGGGGAAACGGATCATACATTTTGTCGGGCGAATTCTTGTTTGTGCTGAAGTAGGTTTTGTAGCGATTCACGTATGCCTCAAGCGATTTCCGAAAAACGACGTTGAACTTCGTTGGATCGCTGCTGTCGACGACCATTGGGAAGAGCTTCGTGCTGACCAGATGATCCGGGCAGGCGGCCCCTTTGTTTGCCAGCGATTGGAGATTGTTACTGTTCACAAATTCGAGAACGTCGGGAGCGTCATCGAACGTCACGATGGTACGCTTATATCTGCTGACGGCACCTCGCACAAGGGGAAGGAATTCCTGCACGAATTGCTTTCGAGGTGCGGACGGCAAGGAAGATGTCTTCGCCCCGCCGAACACCGTCTTTCCTTTAAGCCGACGTTTCAAGAAATCCTGTGCATCAGCGATGACATCAATTGTATTGCTGTATGATTCCTTCGCGGTACTGCCCCACGTGATGAGACCATGCTTCCCCAGGAGGACAGCCCGCAGTTTCGTGTTGTTATTGATGAGTTCCCCGCATTGCTTTGCAAGCGCAAATCCCGGACGCAGCCAGGGAAGCCATCCTGCCGCATGTCCGTAAATCTCTTTCATCAAGCGTTTCCCGTCTTTCGCAGTGCACAAAGCGATAATTGCGTCGGGATGCATGTGGTCAATGTGAGTGTGATCGATAAAGGCATGGATTAACGCGTCAATGGATGGCCTCTTCGCGTTGAGGTCAACGAGGCAGTGCGCAAGGTATTCAACCATCTCCTCATCCGTCATGGACGAGCGCGAACGTAAGTCAAGTACCTGCCCAAGATCGACGCCGGGAAATCCTGCGCGTGCTATCGTTCGTAAGTCCGTGCCGCTCCCCTTCACGCGGAGAACACGAGTAGCCCTGCCCCGGAAATCCTTCTCAAGTATCTTCGCGGAAGTGTTTCCTCCTGCCCAATTTGTCACGGAGGAATCTTCCCCCAGAATATTTGATCTGTAGATGAGCAATTCCAACTCGCCCATTTTCTTTGCTTTAGTACTATTCCACAAATTCTTCATTCAACTATCGCCTTTTTTTCATTTGCTGTTTGATTGTTACTTTGCGTCGAGCAGTTCTGTTGCTGCAATTGCTGCGCGGCGTTGAAGTTCACGAACACTGGCGCTGCTATACCAGGCGTTGTGACTTGTGATGACCACGTTTGAAAGATTGTACAACTCATTCTGCTGTGGAAGCGGCTCTTCCTCAAACACGTCCAACGCTGCACCGGCAATGGTATCGTTCTTTAGGGCTTCAGTCAGTGCATCCGTATCGATCAACCCACCGCGGCTTGTATTCACGAGCAATGCATGCTGCTTCATCACGTGTAAGGTCTTACGGTTAATGACGTGCTTGGTCTCACCTGTCAACGGACAGTGCAAGCTGACGATGTCAGAGGTTCTCAAGAGTTCATCGACTTTCGATTTCGTGACTCCTGCCGTATCGAAAATGTCCGTTGGAATAAACGGATCACTCGCTACGACGGTAATATCGAACGCCTTTGCACGTTTTGCCACTAACTGCGCGATCCTTCCGAATCCAATAAGACCCAGCACACTGTGCCTGAGCGGCGGAAGGACCAACGGCGGAGTGATCTTCCAAACGCCCTGCCGAACGAGTTTATCCACCTGAACCACCTGTCGCTGCAGGGATAACAAAAGCGCCATCGTGTGGTCAGCCACCTCGTGCAAGCAATAGTCAGGAACATTTTTTACAGCAATTCCTTTTTGCTTTGCAAAGGATAGATCGATATTGTCAAGCCCGATTCCATACCGAACGATCCCTTTGCATCGTTTCATAGCCCCAATTGCTTTCTCCCCACTGGCGCCCATTGCACCATCACGACATCCGCATCGGAGACAACCTTGACAACTTCATCCTCAGTCTTACACTGAT
>DASWHW010000023.1:0-5264 GCA_036397975.1 Bacteroidota bacterium | reverse complement strand
GGCGCTCCCGCCATTTGAGCAAGTGCAATTGCACGGTTGACCGCCTCCGCTTCAGCGGTTGTTGGACGGGTGAGTGCGTGATAGATCGGAGCTTTCTTTCCTTCGGCAATTGCTTTCTGAACAAACAAATCGATGACGCCGCCGTTCTCGGCATGCATGCAGACCAACGCGCCGTTTTCTCCGGTTTGTTTCATCGCACGGAAGATCGTTGCATCATCCACCATCAGCACGCCGGGATAGGCCATGAAGAGCTTGAAGCTGGTCAACCCCTCACGCACCATTTCGTTCAGATCTTCAAGATGTGCTTCGGGAAGATCGGTCACGATCATGTGCAGACTGTAGTCGATGGTGGCAAGTTCACCTTTCTTCCACCAGATGTCCAGCGCATCACGCATTTTCTGGCCTTTGGTCTGGATCGCAAAGTCGATCAGGCATGTTGTTCCGCCAAAGGCTGCGGCGCGTGTACCGGTTTCAAAGTCGTCGCTCGAGACTGTGCCACCAAACGGCATGTCCAAATGTGTGTGGACGTCAATGCCGCCCGGGATGACGTACTTCCCCGTTGCGTCAATAGTCGTGTCTGCTTGGACTTTCAAACTCTGGCCGATGGTAGAGATTTTATCTTTTTCGATGAAGACGTCCGCAACGTAGTCATGCTCGGCGGTGATAATGCGTCCGTTCTTGAGAAGGAAAGACATCCTAAGCTCCAGATTATTGTACTGCGAAAAAAAGGGGACACGCAGAAAACGCATCCCCTTTGTATTGGACTAAATCACGCGGCGGCCTTCACTTCGCCTTTCTTGTAGAGGGCTCCGAGAATCGCGCCTGCAATTCCACCCCAAATGATTCCGGTAATGATCCATGTCCAGGCCATTCCATAAGTGAAGCCGTTGAAGACCAAGTGAGTAAAGATAAACCCGGGAAAGCCTACGAGAATGCCAGCGTATATACCGAACACCATCCCACCCTTCATTCCTCCCGAAAAACTTCCATACACCTTGTCATAGAACCAAGCCAGGACTAACACCGCAACAAAATCTCCTATGACGAACCATGTCGGGTTCTCCATTTGGCGGAAAGTCGTAGGGTCAGATGTATACATATCGCGGAGAATGATCCCGTGCAGGACGTAATCAAACACGTTTATGACTACGCCTGCAACCAACACCGCGATCCAGAATTTGCTGCTTTTCATGTTACCTCCATTGATGGTGAAAAAGACCAGTCAGCACGATTTCATTCTAGTGGATTTCGATTCCGTGTTTCGCTTGAAATGCCCGCAATGCTTGCCACGTCAGCGGTTGAGGAAGCTGCTTCATCAGTTCGTTCCAGGTGATTGCTTCTGTACCGTCGTCCTTTCGCACCATTGAGATACACGACTCCACCGGGCAGACAATGAAGCAGAGCCTGCAGCCGACGCAGTCGTCTTCCCGGACTCGCGGCTGCGTGTATCCGTTTACAGCAACAAGATCAATGCACTGGTGGGCACTGTCTTCGCAAGCGATATGGCAGAGATTGCAGTGAATGCACTTGCTTTCATCGATGCAGGCAACAGTCTTATAGAGCAGGTTGAGGTTCCCGAAATCGCTGATGCTCAAAAGAGATTTCCCGCGAACCTGATCCAAGGAGGAGAACCCTTTTTCCTCCATCCAGTTGATCATACCTTCAGTAAGATCCTCGATAATCCTGAAGCCGTAATGCATTACCGCCGTGCACACCTGCACACTGGTCGCCCCCAACAGAATGAACTCAAGAGCATCACGCCACGTTGAGATTCCTCCAATACCGGAGATAGGAAGTCCAATCTCCTTATCGGCAGCGATTTGAGACACCATGTTGAGCGCAATCGGTTTGACGGCCGGGCCGGCGTAGCCGCCATGGCCGCCCTGCCCATCGATACTCGGGTTGAGTTCAAGAGTGTCAAGGTTGACGCCCATAATAGTATTGATAGTGTTGATCAATGAGATACCGTGGGCACCGGCTTTTTTTGCTGCGCGCCCGGGATAGCGGACGTCGGTAATGTTTGGAGTGAGCTTAACGAGAACTGGTATCGTGGACACCTCAGTGACCCATTCGGTAATCATGGCGCAGTATTCAGGCACCTGTCCAACTGCAGACCCCATTCCTCGCTCGCTCATACCATGGGGACAACCATAATTCAACTCAATGCCGTCACAACCGGTATCGATGGCACGCTTCACCATGTCATGCCAGACTTCCCGTTTTGATTCCACCATAAGAGAGGCGATGACAGCACGGTCGGGCCATAGCTTCTTTGTCTCGGCAATCTCCTTGAGGTTGACTTCAATCGGCCGATCGCTGATCAGCTCAATGTTATTCAGTCCGAGAATTTTCTGGCCGTTGTAATCCACGGAGCCATAACGGTTCACGACATTCATGACAGGTTCACCGATTGTTTTCCAGACGGCTCCACCCCAGCCCGCTTCAAATGCTTTGCACACCTGGTATGCTGAATTCGTCGGTGGGGCCGAAGCGAGCCAAAAAGGATTGGGGGATTTGATGCCACCGCAGTTTATGCTCAAGTCAACCATTGAATAAATCCCAAATGACAAACAAAATTTGAAATCACAAAAAGCAAATGTCAAACAACTCTCAAGCAAACAATCACAGATATCAAATAAGACTCAAATAACAAAGTCCAAATGTCAAACAAAAGTCAAATCCCAGAAACCAAAGGACAAGTCTTTCGAGTTGTGAATTTGGTTCTTGAAGTTTGCTTGGAACTTGATAATTTGAAATTTGATCTTTGTTTGGTTTTTGATATTTGTTTTTTTCTATTTTGATTTATTAATGATAGCACTAAGAATCTTGAGCAATTCTGTTGACTCCTGAAGGAGAGCTTTGCGAGTTGCTTCGTTTTCTTTCTTGCATTCTACGAGTTCCAGCCAATATCGTGTTTCTTTTGCTTCCTTGCGGGCAATACGCGCTCTCATAGTGAAGTCCTTCTTTCCAAGCGATTCATTTGCTTCGATATAGTTCGCGCCAATAGAACCGGCGGAGCGTATCAACTGCTTGGAAAGTTCTTCGTTTGCGACTGTTCTAGGCAATTCGTTCACAAAACGAATCACCGACTTCGAAAACGTGAGGGTTCTCTCTTCAAGATCATACTGTTTGGTCGTTTTCGCTACAGTAGTTGGCACTTCCGAACTCACTTTGATACCTGGCTTTTCGAGCTTGTGGGCTATTTGAGGTTTGAACTTTTGGACTTGTTTGTGGTTTGCTATTTGTTTTTTTGTCTCAACCATTCATGGATTCCATGTGCCGCCTGTTTTCCGTCCGCAGCGGCGTTCACCACTTCTTTGCCGCCGTTTATACAGTCGCCGCCTGCAAAGAATTGTGGGTTCGTGGTCTGGAAAGTTTCGGGATGGACGATCACCTGACCATTCTCGATCTTCACATCGGCAATTTTGGCGAGGAAGCTCTCCTCAACATTCTGGCCGACTGATTTAATGACCATATCCACAGGAATCTGAAACTCACTTCCGGGGATGGGAACTGGAGATCGCCTTCCTTCAGCATCCGTTTTCCCGAGTGTCATCTTAACGCATTCCAGTGCTTCCACTTTTCCGTTACCAATAATGCGGAGAGGAGAGGTGAGAAAGTGAAATTGTACACCATCGCTCTTTGCCAGTTCGAATTCGAAATCATAGGCTGGCATTTCATTTTTGCTTCGTCGATAAATGATCATCACTTGTTCAGCCCCGAGCCGTTTCGATTCCGTGACCGCGTCGATGGCAGTATTACCGGCACCGATAACAGCGACACGCTTCCCGACATTGACAGATGGCCATTTCCTCGTCGTCACTTGTGCGATGAATTCAAGGGCATCATGGACACCGGTCAAATCCTCGCCTTCGATATTCAAACGCGAAGGACGATTCAGGCCGACACCGAGGAAAACCGCGTCATGCGCTTTGATCAATTCCTCAACGGTGATGTCGGAACCTACCTTCGTTTTTGTTCGAATTGTTGCACCAAGGCTCTGGACAAGCTTCACTTCCTTGATGCTGTCCGCCTGAGTTGTCTTGTAGGGGGCAATGCCCCAGGTGTCCAGTCCCCCCGGAATTTCCTTTGCGTCGTAGACAGTGACCTTGTGTCCAAGCAGGCATAACTCGGCTGCGCACGAAAGTCCGGCCGGGCCTCCTCCGATAACGCCGATGGACTTTCCTGTTGATGGAGCCGGAGAAAACAGAGGCGGCATTCCATGATCAAAGTACCAATCGATAGCATATCTCTGGAGCCGGCCAATCTCGATGGGTTTTTCTTCACGTTGGTTGTAAACGCAGGCACCCTCACAGAGCACAGCGACTGGACAGGCTTTCGCACAGGTGAGTGCAATCCAGTTTGACTCCAGTATGGTTTTCGCCGAACCCTTCACATTGCCGGTCGCTATCTTTTTGATGAATGTGGAAATATCAATGTGGGTGGGACACGCCTTCATGCAAGGGGAATCAAAACAGTACAGGCAGCGGTTCGCTTCTGCAACGGCAGAGTTTGTTGAAAAAGGTGGGTGCAGTTCCGCGAAGTTGTTTTCGTACTCCTCGGGGGTTAACTTTGGTGCAATGTTATTCATGATCAGTCGGATATGAAAGTACAGCGTTTAACTGACAACTTCCGCATCGGCGATGGAGAGCGCCGCGCCGAAGGTTCGCACAGCTTCATCGATCTGCTCCTTAGTAATGATGAACGGCGGAGCAAAAACAAAATGACTGATCCACGCCTGGAGGAACACTCCATTCTTCATCATCTCGGCCGCAACCTTGTCAACAATCAACGGCTTCCCTGAGATCTTGTCCGCCATTGTATTAAAGAGTTCCTTCGTCTTTCTGTTCTTCACCAGTTCTACCCCCCAGAAGAGACCGAGCCCCCGGACCTCGCCGATAGAAACATGCTTTTCCTTCAGAGCACTGAGCTTCTGGCCGAGATAAACGCCGAGTTCAGCGGAACGCTCGACGAGTTTATGCTTTTGCATTTCATCGATTGCAGCGATGGCCGGTGCAAGCGTGAGCGGGTGCGCTTCATAGGTGTGGCCGTGAGAGAAGTAGTGATCGTCGAAGAAGTCAGCAATCCGTTTGGATGTGGCACAGAGGCCAAGCGGCACATAAGCCGTCGTGATGCCTTTTGCTGTTGTGAGAATGTCAGGTTTCAGGTTCCAATGGTCAACCGCGAACCATTTCCCGGTACGTCCCCATCCGGACATAACTTCATCAGCAATCAAAAGCACATTATGCGCATCGCAAATCTCC
>DASWHW010000022.1:0-13772 GCA_036397975.1 Bacteroidota bacterium | reverse complement strand
CGGCATTCGTTTCAGCCAGCGAGGATTCAACTTGTTCAGGAGAGTGTGGCCGGATCGCGTATCTGTCACTTCGAAATCAACTCAGCGTTTTCTTTGCCGCGCTCTCCTCTTCGAGGTCTTCTTGTGTACATCCTCCCATTTACCAGCCTTTGCTTCTTCGGTCTGTTTCGATTCAGCGATCTTTTTGTCTTTGAGTAGCTGTCGCATTTCTTCCGACAGTGTTAATCGATCGTGTCGCTCCGGAGTCAGTTGCTGCCGATGTGCATTCGATGATTCGTCAGCTTTTTGAAATTTTGCATTCCCGGTCGGCGATAGTATCGTCGTCCGGGAAACGTGATTGACGTCCATTGATTTATTCCCCCTCTCACCACAATATTGTTCAGTGCACATTAGTGCACCATCAATGCAACGAAAAAACTGAACAGGAACTGGTTCGCATTGGCTTTGATGGGTGAAGATTCTTCAAGGTTGTCTTACGCAAGGAGATTTCAGTCTATTCGAAAGAGTTATGTTCCTACATCTCAAAACCCCTCAATGGTTTACATTTCCACGCCTTTTTTCATATATTAGCCTTGCTTTTTCGTGTTCTCCTTTTCAAGCAGCAAACCCTTGTTCTGATTTTATTCCGTGAGATTCCCGCTGGGTCTCTTTGTTGCTGATACCTTATCTGAGTTTACTACGTGATTTCACGATATACCCGCCCGGCCATGGGCAAAATTTGGCAAGACGAAAATAAGTTTTCCATCTGGCTGAACATTGAGATTCTTGCGTGCGAGGCGCAGGCAGAACTCGGGGTCATTCCAAGGGGTGCGGTCACAATTATTCGGGAGAAGGCGCGCTTCGATGTTTCCCGGATAGAAGCGATTGAGGCTGAGGTGAAGCATGACGTCATTGCTTTCTTGACCAATGTTGGAGAATACGTCGGCGCTGAGTCTCGATTTATTCACTTTGGAATGACATCTTCTGATGTGCTCGACACCTGTCTTGCTGTGCAAATGAAGCAGTCGGGAGAACTGGTTCTTCAAGGGTTGGAGAGCTTTGCCTCCATCCTTGCCAGGCGCGCAAAGGAATTTAAGGGAACCATCATGGTTGGCCGGACACACGGAATCCATGCTGAACCGACTACGTTTGGGCTGAAGCTGGCTCTGTGGTATGACGAGACCCGGCGAAACATCAGCCGGTTGCGGTCAGCCATCGAGCGAGTGGCAGTGGGGCAGATATCTGGCGCCGTTGGCACATTCGAGCACCTCAGTCCAAAAGTTGAGGAATACGTTTGCCAGCGTTTAGGTCTTCAACCTGCTCCCGTGTCCACGCAGATTCTGCAACGAGATCGACATGCGGAATTCTTATCGGTCCTGGCATTGATCGGAAGTTCCCTCGAAAAGTTTGCTACAGAGATCCGGCACCTGCAGAAGACGGAAGTTCTTGAGGTGGAGGAGCATTTCTCGAAGGGACAAAAGGGATCATCTGCCATGCCGCACAAGAGAAATCCTATAACCTGTGAGCGTATTGCTGGACTCTCCAGAGTACTGCGAGGGAATGCCCTTGCAGGTATGGAGAACGTGGCGCTCTGGCATGAACGAGACATTACGCATTCCTCGGTTGAGAGAATCATCATTCCTGACAGCTGCATCCTGGCTGATTATATGATTGGGTTGATGTCGAACGTTCTGGAGAATCTTCTTGTTTATCCCGAAAATATGAAGAAGAATCTCGATCGCACGCATGGACTGGTTTTTTCACAGTCCGTTTTGCTCGCCCTTACCAAGAAAGGGATGAAACGGGAGGATGCATATAGGGTTGTTCAATCGGTTGCAATGGATGTGTGGAAGGACGGAACCGGATTTCTGGAGGTGCTCTCCCACAATAAGGAGATTGCAAAGGTGTTATCGCGTGACGAGTTGAATCAGTTGTTCAGTCTTGAGAAGAGCACTCAACACGAGGAATATATTCTCAAGCGGGCTGGAGTATTACACAATGTTTAGTCTATAAACGATAGGAAAGACATGAGCAAGAAGTTTCAGAATTTTATCGATGGAAAATGGGTCGACGCAAAATCAGGACAGACGTTCGAGAACCGGAATCCTGCAAATTGGGATGAAGTAGTTGGTGTCTTTCCGAAATCCGGAAAAGAAGATGTCGACGAAGCCGTCAAGGCTGCGCGGGTAGCTTTTGAAAAATGGCATCTTGTGCCTGCGCCGAAGCGAGGAGATATTCTCCGCAAAGTTGGGGACCTGATGGTGGCCCGGAAGGAAGAACTCTCGAAACAAATGACGCGTGAGATGGGAAAGGTCATGGCTGAGACGCGAGGCGATGTTCAGGAAGGAATCGATACGGCGTATTATGCGGGAACGGAAGGCCGTCGCTTGTTTGGGCATACCGTGCCATCGGAACTCCCGAATAAATTCAATATGGCCATCCGCGTGCCGATCGGAGTGGCAGGCATCGTGACACCGTGGAATTTTCCGATGGCCATTCCGACTTGGAAGATTTTTCCCGCGCTTCTTTCGGGGAACACTGTCGTCTTCAAGCCAGCGACAGATACGCCGGCGACCGCAACTTCATTGGTGGAAATATTGATGGAAGCAGGCGTCCCGGAAGGAGTAGTGAATATCGTTCATGGAGGAGGTGGAGACGTGGGCATGGCAATCGTCAGTCATCCGGACGTCGATCTTGTCAGCTTTACCGGTTCAACGGTGGTTGGCAAGAAAATCTCTGAAGTTGCGAGCGCAACGCTGAAACGCGTTTCTCTTGAGCTTGGAGGAAAGAACGCTCAGCTGGTAATGGACGATGGAGATTTGGATCTCGCTTTGGAAGGAGTGTTGTGGGGTGCGTTTGGAACAACCGGGCAACGTTGCACAGCCACCAGCAGGTTGATTCTTCACGAGAAGATTTACGACAAGTTCCTGGGGATGCTGGTCAATAAGGTCACTTCACTCAAAGTCGGGGATGGACTGATCGAAGGCGTTCAGGTTGGGCCGTGCGTCAACGAGGGCCAGCAGAAAACCGTTCAGAGTTATGTGGATATCGGATTGAAAGAGGGGGCAAAGATTGCTGTCGGTGGTACGATACCAAGGGGTGGAGGACTTGAAAAAGGTTGGTTCTACTCACCAACAGTATTCACTGATGTACAACCGTCGCACCGGATTGCAAAGGAGGAAATTTTTGGACCTGTTCTTTCCGTTATTAAGACTTCCTCCCTTGAAGACGGGGTCCGAATTCTGAATGACACGATCTATGGGCTCTCCTCCTCAGTCTACACCAGGAATGTCAACAGTGCCTTTCAGGCGATCAGGGACATCAAAGCGGGTATTACCTACATTAATGCTCCCACCATCGGAGCTGAAGCACATCTCCCGTTCGGAGGAGTGAAACAAACGGGGAACGGCCATCGTGAGGGGGGATGGACGGTCTACGACTTCTTTACGGAATGGAAGACTGTGTACATTGATTACAGTGGCGGATTGCAACGAGCACAAATCGACAACTACTAGATGGTCTCGGTTCGCATCCATATAATCTCTCTCTTTGAACATCAAGAGTTCTTCTGACTGCAATGAATGATCGGTTCTTCACTTTCCATCATTTATTGACAAGGATTAATTCCATGCAGACTAGCAGCCAACTGAATTCAATAGCGTCCCGTCCGCTATCACCCGATGCGGTTTTTCCATCCCTCAAAAAGCACATGCTTATTGACGGGTTTGATGTTGTCATTGATTTTACGCGAAGCAAAGGGTCATCTATCGTCGACCTGCGAACCGGAAAGCGCTATCTCGATTTCTTCACGTTCGTGGCTTCATCCCCGATCGGTCTCAATCATCCAAAACTGACCACGCCGGAGTTTTTGGAACGCCTTGGCCGTCTTGCGGTGAACAAGCCGTCGAATTCTGACATCTATACGTTAGAGCAGGCGGAGTTTCTCAACACCTTCGAGCGGGTGGCGATGCCCCCGCATCTTCCGTATGCCTTTTTTGTTGAGGGGGGTGCGCTTGCCGTAGAAAATGCGCTGAAGGCTTCGTTTGACTGGAAGATCAGAAAGAACTTCGCAAAAGGCTACAAGGAGGAACGGGGGACGCAGATCCTTCACTTCAAACAAGCATTCCATGGCAGGTCAGGTTACACACTGTCTCTGACGAATACTGACCCTGCGAAGACGGACCTTTTCCCAAAATTCAAATGGCCTCGGGTCCTGAATCCATTTCTCCGATTCCCGCTGGATCAGAAAAACCTCGATGATGTGGTCAAACGCGAGGAAGAGAGCATCCGCCAAATCAAGGCTGCATTCGCTGAGAACAAAGACGACATCGCTGCGATTATTCTTGAGCCGATTCAGGGAGAGGGGGGAGATAACCAATTCCGACCCGAGTTTTTCAAAGCGTTGCGACAATTGGCAGACGAGAATGATGCCATGTTAATATTTGATGAGGTGCAGACTGGGGTCGGGATGACCGGCAAGATGTGGGCTTTTCAGCACTACGTACAGCCGGATATGATCACCTTCGGGAAGAAAACCCAGGTGTGTGGTTTCCTTTCCAGCAAACGAATCGACGAAGTACCTCAGAATGTGTTCAAGGTGTCGAGCCGCATCAACTCAACATGGGGTGGGAACCTCGTTGATATGGTTCGCTCCCAGCGATACCTGGAGATTATTAAAGAAGAAAATTTGGTCGAGAACGCAAGAATGCAAGGGGAGTACCTGGTTGGGCGATTGACCGAACTTGCAAATGAGTTCCCCTCCATTGTCAGCAATGGCCGTGGCAAAGGACTCTTTGTCGCTTTTGACGTAAGCTCCGTTGACATGAGGAAGAAGATTCTGGGGAAATGTGTTGAGGATGGACTCCTGATCCTTCCCAGCGGCACTCAGTCCATACGATTCAGGCCGGCCTTGAACATTACGCGGACAGAGCTTGATGAAGGACTTGGTATTCTCCGCAAAATTCTCAAAAGTTTCTAAGAACTCCTCAACGAGAAAAGCCCCGACCCTTTGATGAGTCGGGGCTTCCATGTTTCGGTAACGTGGATTGAAGGGCGGCCCGAATAGAATGGTATGGAATAGATGATTCTTGCTAGCGTAGAAGAATCATTTTTTGTGTCAGTGAGGACACACTCGCCACTAGTCTGAAAAAGTAGATTCCACTAGGAATGGAGGGACTAGGTGCCCATCTGGCCAAATGAATACCTTCTTCAAGAGCACCATCTACAATCACATCGACCTGGCGACCAAGTACGTCGAAGACGGTGAGTGTTGCAGACTGCCGCGATGGAAGTGTAAACGGGATGACTGTGCTCGGATTGAACGGATTCGGGTAGTTCTGTTCAAGGCCAAAGGTATAGAGTCTGTCATGTTCGGATGACACAGAAGTTGGTATTCCTCTCCGTACTTGCACGGCGTCGATTCCCACAAAATCAGATGAGGTGCCGGTTGGTCCGCCGTTATAGTGGAGATAACGAAATGCTATGTTGACGACCGAGTTCGATGGAACAAGTTGATCAATTCGGTAGGATTTGCGGAGCCACACGGACTTGGGCACTTCAAAGTAATCGATGATAACTGAGAATGACGACGTGTCGGGGCCTGTTGTTGAAAGCATGACCATGATCGAATCGGGTACATTAACTTGAGGCGGAGCGTAAAACACTGATCGGACAAAGAACACAAGTGAATCATGAAGTCCAGGTTGATTTACTCCTGCCACGGAAGGCGATATGAGATAATCATCAATATATTGGCCATTCGCCCGTTGAAAGTTGTCCGCAGCATATCCGCTTCCCTCAAAGGGAGGAAAAGCAGACGATGCAGTTCCGGCAAACCAGGGACTCAAAGTTCCTTGGTCCCGATTAATTGCAGTCCAGCCCGGCGGAGGAAATGTGAGAGAATTAAATGTTTCCGTAAGAACCGCCGTTGAGTCCATCACTTCAAATTGGAGGGTGATGGTGTCGTTTGCTCCGTAGAGATCCGTTGAGAGTACCGTCCAGATCCGGGCAAGGTGCGGTCCTACCGCCGCCGATGACCATACGAGGGAGAGCGTATCTGTTCCTCCTCGTAGAAGCGGCTGTGAGTTCGCTACTGGAGGCTGGGGAATTCCGTCAATGGTCCACCCGACCTGATATACTGTTTCGTCGAAGGTGCCAAAGTTCTTCGTGACCGTGTTGAGCGCGATGGTTGAGTTGTCCTGACTGATAAATACTCCCTGTAAAAAATTGTTGCAAGATGTTTCTGAAAATCTGGATGTGGAAGTGGAGGAGATGTGTTCGGGCTGCGCGTCAGTCAATGCAGCAATGGGACCGATATCGTGAAACGAAGAGTCGGCCACGAGAAATTCATCGACATAGATGTTGTTCCCAAAACGACTGACACCCCGCAGTCCAATAAACACACCACTTTGTCCAACAAAAGTGAGGAGTGACAACGCCTCTTTCTTCCACATAGAGTTTGAACGGGGCCGTTCCAGGTTCGCCAGCTGCGTCCAGGGTCCGGCGATGCTATCCCCCCCTGTTATTTCAACAATCACAGAATCAAGCGAAGAGGAAAACTCTTCATCGTGATACATCGTGAACGAGAGAAAAGGATCGATTGCGGAGGCGAGGTTGACTCTTCGACTGACAAGGCGCGCTTGCTCACCCGGTGCTGCGTCGTATGAGTTGAACTTTGCTTGTCCGGTGCCGGAAAAGGGGGGAACCGGAGGATTCGTGCCAGTGCCGACAAACGTCCATGTTGCCAGGGGTCCAGCAATTGTTTGTATCGACCAGCCCGGAGGTAGAAACATCGAGTCGAAGGATTCCTGCAGATATACGGCGCTCAATTCTTGAGCATGAGCGTCAAAACAGACGAGGGTGGGCAGGAGGGCGTAGAGAGAAAATTGGGAGAGTCTGATTGTCATCCGAACAATATAACTCGATCAGGAGATTGTATCAAACGTCATAACAAAATCAAAGCCCTGTTCCGATGGTGCAAACAGGGCTTTGACTTTCAGAGACCAGAAGGAGGCCGGCGGGGGAGTCCAGCCTTCTTCTGTGTGGGGAGATTGCTTCAGCATTAACCCCGCCCGAAGCGGGGTTGACGCTCGTTTACGTTGATGTTATTTGAGCATCAACATCTTTTTATCGCTGACGAAGACGTTACCGCCATTGGTCGCATGCGCCTCCATCCGGTAGAAGTACACACCGGAGGAGACCAGTTGACCGTATTGGTTGCGACCATTCCATTCAGTCTGGAAGAATCCAGCAGACTTCACATCGTTGACAAGCTCAGCGATCTGCTGTCCGAGGACGTTGTAGATCTTGAGCGTCACGCTGGAAGGTCCCGGCAACGCATAACGAATAACCGTTGTCGGGTTGAACGGATTCGGGTAGTTCTGGTCCAGGGCGAAGGAGACAGGAACATCCTGTGGGCCATCATCCTCCACATCCACAGTTACACTGTCTGCCTTCATGACGTAATCATCAAAATACATCTCATCGTTGGCAGTCGCGCCGAAGAAGTCATTGGCATCCAAACGGCGTGGGATGCTTCCTCCACGTGTCCACTGCCATGAATTTACCATTGTGCCGTTGAAATGAAATTCTGCCATATCCGCATCGAGGTCAACGACAACTTTTACGGGTTGCCAAGTGTCTGGCGTCCATGTAAAGTTGGTCGTGGCAGGAACGCTCAGAAGCCTCCCCGCTCCGCCTGCGTCAAAGTATACCTCCATACCCCACGAGAATGGATTTGGCGTGAATCCTGCGAGGGTATTGAAGTATCCAGCTTTGGTTGCAGGGATGTAGACCTGAAACTCGATTGCATGTCTGCCTTTGGTCAGGCCACCAAACCGTTTCACCAGATCGTTGTTCTGGACAACAACCGTTGAGTTTGTCCCGCTATAGGCGAAGTTGGACGACACAACTGCATCTTCTGTGGAATTACAGGGAGCCAGTGTCCAGGTTGTCCAGTCGATCGGATTCTGACAAGCGAGCTGTTGACCAGCCGTATACGCATCGAAATTATCAGAGAACCCAGGTGCAGTGATCTGTTCCAGGCGATAATTGTCAAAGTACATCTCATCATTGGCAGTTGCACCGAAGAAGTCATTGGCATCCAGGCGCAGTGGAATAGAGCCGCCTCGTGTCCACTGCCATCTGTTGACGAGTGCCCCGCTGAACCAGAACTCTGCCATGTCGCTGTCAAGATCGACAATCACTTCCACCCGTTGCCATATATCATGCGCGAAAGTGAAGTTTGTCGTTGCGGGTACACTCAGGAGCCTTCCACCTCCACCGGCATCAAAATAGACTTCCATTCCCCAGGAGAATGGGTTGGGTGTGAAACCTGCAAGTGTGTTAAAATACCCGGCTTTTGTTGCCGGGACATAAACCATAAACGAGATCCTATACATGCCACTCGTGAGCGATCCGAATGTTTTGACAAGGTCGTTGTTCTGGACAATTACCGTGGAATTTGAGCCACTGTAGGCGCGAGTCGATGATACCATCGGATCTTCAGTGGCGTTGCAAGGTGCGAGGCTCCATGTAGTCCAGTCCGTTGGATTCTGACACGCGAGTTGCTGACCGGCGGCATAGGAATCAAAATTATCATAAAAACCAAATGGCGGGGGGGGGATGGCATAGTGTTCTGATACAGGCGTACCAGCTGCACCAGTTGAACCTCCCGTCGCTGTTCCGTATGTCGCAATATGCCATAATTCACCGGGAGGCGAAGCGGCATCAAAAACCATATTGGAACTTCCCCATTGCTTGTCGTCCCAACGAGACCACGACTTTGTGACCGTATTCCACGCATGAATCTGTTTACTGTACCTGAATGTGGTGTCCGCTGGTGTGAAACTCATTTCGCCACCAATAACCAAGTGTTCTACTCCAACGGTTGCCCCGGCGGCTCTGCTTTGGCCATTGTATACGTTACCGGGAACACCCTCAGCAGGTATGTTGGGGAGTTGCACCCAATTGAGATTGAGTGGGTCAGTTAGATCAATTTTTGCCTCATACGCATCGGGCTTAAAGGAAGGAGAAGTGCCAAAACCGCCTGCAACAACAATGAAGCTTGAATCAGGACCATTCACGACACTTACTGAATGACTTCTACGCGGTGTGAACGGTGTTCCTAGGTTGGTAATTTGAGCCCACACGTCTCCAATTGGATCGTAGAAGAGGACGTCGTTCACATACGTTGCGGTTCCGCTTGTCGATCCACCAACTATGTATATGAACTGATCTTGATATACTCCAACTCCTCCCCAATTCCTTGGCACAGGGATCGGAGATTTGAGTGCGTAGGTCTCTGTGACTGGATCATATTCATGAACTGAGTCGACTGGCGCTGCCGTTCCCGCAGATCCCGTTCCACTAATGATATAGACCTTGCCTTGAACTGCAGCTACGTGGTGATAGAATCGGAGGCCGGGCATACTGGGTTTTTGACTCCACGTGTTCGAAATCGTATTCCAGCACCAGACATCGTTTTGTCCCGTCAATGTAATGTTATTATACCCGCCGAATACCATCACACATGGCGTATCATTGACCATCACATAAACAGATCCGCCGTACAAACCCGTTTGTCCTCCGGGGTAGTCAGTGATGAATTCCCAGCCGGCTCCGGTATTCAAGGATTGCGGATTGCCACCATGAAACGGTGCTCGGCTGAATTGCTCCGGCCCGGGGATGTCGGTAAGTGGTTCCCCTCGTGGAGCGCTATCCTGTGCTGTCACATATTGACAAACGATCACCATAGGGATCATAAGCCAATGAGTCAGCCAGGAAAATCGTGAAAAGGAGTACATGGATTTTCCTTTCGGTTGGTGAGTGATATGGTTGGTGAGGTGAACAAATTCAATTCAAAATTGCGATGGCCCATCGAGCGATCGGTGGATTCAATTGGATGATGTCATTATAGAAATGAAAGTGATCGGGCAAATCCTGAATGTACGATTCAGAGGGGCTTTGAATTCAGAGATAATGCTTGGTAATATTCGGACTCACGAAAGTGCCAAGAGCGACCAATCCTGGCTTTGCAGCACAAATGAACTTAACAAAGGGCGATCATAATGTCAAGGGAATCGCTAAAAAAGGTGGCCACGTCGTGGCCGTTCCCTCATGCGGCGGAACATTCTCTCGACCGTAAGACTGAATAACTAAGCCCTGTTCCGATGGTACGAACAGGGCTTTGACTTTTCCAGACCAGAAGGAGGCCGGCGCGGGAGTCCAGCCCTTCTGTATGGGGAGATTACTTCAGCATTTACCTCGCCGAAGCTGGCTGATGCGTTTCATTTTTTTACTTCAGCATCAGTCCCTCTATGGCGGGATTAACGCGCAATCATACGGATTCTATTTGAGCATCAACCCCGCCGAAGCGGGATTGATGCTCGTTTATCTTGATGTTATTTGAGCATCAACATCTTCTTTTCGCTGACGAAGACATTGCCGCCATTGGTTCCGCGTGCCTCCATCCGGTAGAAGTACACACCGGACGAGACAAGCTGACCGTACTGATTGCGACCGTTCCATTCAGTCTGGAAGAATCCAGCATCCTTCACATCGTTGACGAGCTCAGCGATCTGCTGTCCGAGGACGTTGTAGATCTTGAGCGTCACGCTGGAAGGTTCCGGCAACGCATAACGAATAACCGTTGTCGGGTTGAATGGATTCGGGTAGTTCTGTGCTAGGTCAAAACTCTCGGGCAAGCCCGCTGTCGGATCTTCCACCCCCGTTGGGATGATCCACCCTAGAGCGATGGCCTTTGCTTTTGCCGCATCAGTATTGGCCTGAATACCCGCGAGGTCATTGCCAGCAACGATGGCAAAAGTTGTCCAGGCGGTATCACCGGGAGCGATATCCATCGGCCCGGTACCCTGCCAGGTCCGGAAGTCACCATTGGGCAGAATCGTCGGATCGAACGTCGTGATCCATGTAAACGAACCGGTTGCGGTCGGTGCTGGTGGCGTTGCTGTTGTAACCCGTGCACCAGAGAGACCGTCGAGAGTTGCGAAGCCATAGTAGTATGGCGTCGGCGGTGTTCCGTTGTCAAACTGATACACCAGATCGCGAGTGAGATCGTAGCCGCCGGAGTTTGTTGTGAAAGTGGTGGCATTGATGTCCCAATCGTTGAATATGCCGGCGTGGAAGCCATTGATTGCTGAGCCGGTCGTATTGATGTATCCGTAACGGACAAAGACAAACTCTTCTCCTGTATTGGAGTAAGATTTCTGAAGTATCCTTACGGCGTATGGAACCGGTGCACCAGAGTCATCAAGGAGTGCAGTCGCAATTTGATTGAAGTTTGCATCTGACGTGAATCCACCGGCGAAATTGCTGGTGACATTCACCAGTTGACCTGCAATAGAAAAACTGCCAATGAGTCCATTAACGCTTCCTCGTGCAGTCGTTCCGAAGATTGGGCCGCCCACAAATGTCCCATTCTGACCTAACCACGTAATTCCAGGTCCGGCGAAACCAACATTATCTGCACCGATCGAGCCATCATTGAAAATTGCTGCATTGAGATTGCCGGGTGTATGAACCAGGTTCATCAGTGGTTCGGGACCTGCTTGCGTGTATCTAGTGATCCGCACGTCATCAACCCCTACATAGTTCGAATTAGTTCCGCTCGGGCCGCCATCGTAGATAAGATACCTGAACGCAACGTATCTGTTAGCTCCGGTAGGAAGAGCAAAGGCAAACCTCGTCCACGATGTAGGAGCATTGTAGTATCCAAGATTGACGGTAAAGTTGGATGTGTCAATTCCCGTTGTTGACACAAGTATCATCAAAGAATCCGGGAAATTATTTGGATCCGGTGATCTCATCCAGAATGTCAGACTATCCACATCATTCGGTCCTGGAGCCGGTCCAGCAACGTTCGGCGTAATCAGATAGTCGTCGATGTAGAAACCGTTTGCAGTATTGAAATTATCTGCGGCATAGCCCGAACCTTCAAACGGCGGGAACACCGTAACATTGCCCGCAAACCACGGTCCGGTTGTTCCACCACCATCTCTATTAATCGTTGTCCAGCCGGCTGGCGGGAACGTTGGATCATTGAAGCCCTCCGCAAAAAGAACGTTCGCCCCGAGAACCTCGAAGGTATAAACCCCGGAGGTATCGTTGCTCGCATCCACGTCACCTGTGAGAATACTCCAGGCTCGAGCAGTATGTATGCCAGATGTCGGCGTTGACCAGACAAGAGCGAGGGTGTCGCTGTCGCCGATTTCCAACGGATCGATATTGGTTACATCCGATTGTGGGACTCCGTCAATCGACCAGCCAACTTGATAGGAGTTTTCAACAAATCCGCCGAAGTTGGCCACGCGTGCCTCAAGTGTAACCGAGCCCTGCGTTGTTGAACCGAGAACAATTGGCCCGGTCACCGGAGAAGCAATTGTTATTGCTCTTCCTTGTTCGGCAGCGATTTTCTCCTCCCTGTTCAAGGCAGGATTCCGTGAACCATTCTCTGGCGAATCGGATTGACCAGAACCTGGCGATGCGCTCGCGACACTCGAAACACCGATGTCATGACCCAAGAGAGACTGGAGAGCGACATCATCCATAAAGATTGTCTGCCCGTCGTTATCCTGGTGATCAAAGGCAATGTACTTCACGTTCGGATCGGTAACGGTTGTCCGGAATTTCCGGTAGACAAGTCCATAGATGTTTGGATCCGTTGCCGTGTCGGCGATCGCACCGGTGTAGCACTTGTATATCGCTGCACCGAAGCTTGCCGGCAAACTATCCGTTGTCGATGTTCGAATGTATACTGTGTCCGGCGGGAACGCGGTGGAGAACTGTCTTCTCATCCAGAACGAGAGTTCATAGTTTGAACCCGGCATAAGGTCCACACGTTTGGTGACGAGGAATTTGCTCCCAAGCGTTCCTGCCGGCTGATACCTATTGCGCGCGGCATACGTCCCATTCAATGGGAATGTCGTTGTGTGAATCCATCCGCTGTCGCCCGCGAATATGTAACTTGACCAACCTGAGGGTGGGAAAGTCGTGGTTTCAAATTCCTCGAAGATCACAAATCCCGCAGGCGCCTGGTTGAACTCATCAGCTCCTATGTCGGGAATCGCTGCACTGCGGTTGTTCCCATCGAAGTCGACAGTAAATCCGGGAAGTGGTGTTGCAGCCCCACTAAGACCAGTTGTAATGTTTTCGTCAATGTGAAGGTCCGGTGCGATGAAATTCGCCATTTCGGAAATACTATTGGCGTCGCGACCCGTCCCCTGCCAGTCACCCAAGGTTGTGTAATTTGTGGTTGTCACTGCAGCGACGTGACTTCCAGCCTGAGACATAACGTAGAGGTCGTTATAGTTCGTCAGGTATTGGCCGCTCGTTGTGTTCGAGTAGAACGCCAGTGCTCTTCCTGTCCCCGTTGCGGTCCTCGCATTGATTCCTATGTTGTTGTGCCAGGTTTGTTCCGCCGTGGCGTTCGGGAAGCCTACAACGAGTGCTGCAGTAACTATGCTGGCTGCATCTGTTCCCGCAATTGAGACGGAGTTATATGCAACTGTATCGCGCAAACCGGTCGACAGGTAGAGACCGCGAATAAGCGAGGTGGTAGACGTGGACGAATTGTCCATGTTATAGATCATGTTATTATAAATATTTGAATTTGTCGTATCGCCGGCCGTTCCAAACGCGGTGATGCCCGAAACTGTGGACGCAGCAGTTCCACCAATCTTTGCAACGTTCTTCACAACGTTGTTGTAGATTTGTGTATTGAAGTGTTTGGTTTGAACCCCAATTCCGAGAGCATTTCCGGTTGCGGTTGTTCGGAC
>DASWHW010000021.1:0-5837 GCA_036397975.1 Bacteroidota bacterium | reverse complement strand
GGGCGCAACTACTACTATCTCAGAGTTGTCTACAAAGATGGGAACGTAGCTTGGTCGAGCCCAATCTGGGTCGAGTATACCCCACACTGAGGCAACACATGCACTTCAGTCAAAAGTCTCAACCGATAGCGTTCCTCGGTACGCATATTCAGTACTCCTTTCATGCTCTCTGTCCTCTTGGCTTGTGAGGACGATAAGCTCAGCAATAATGACATTTCTATCGAGGCGTAAACCTGACATTTTTAAGGAGTCACCACCGGCGTTTTTTCCTAGACATCGTTGCAATTGACCGCGATGTTGTGTACTTAGACTTTCCGAAAAAACGAATCTTCCCGCTCCAATGTCATGAAGTATTACCGTTGTCCGGTCTGCGGCTCCGTCGCGAGCTTACTTCTTCGATCGCTCCGAGGAAAGAGGGAGAAGAACGTTGCGACGAGAATTCAACGTCGCGTTCCCTCATGGAACCTCGCACTAGGAATGTGCGAGCGCTGCCTCTACCTGAACGAGTTTGACACACTGGAAGAACACTTTGCCAGTCGCTCAAAAGGAAGCCTCTTCCGCGACCGCGTCCATAATGAATTTGCGCTTCTTCCCACACCACTCCGCCTGAATGCAGATCCGCGCTTCACGGGAAAGGGAATCACGATTGCCTTCCTCGATTCGGGTTTTTATCCTCATCCCGATCTCACGAAACCGGTGAATCGAATTCGCGCCCTGGTGGATGTCACCGAGCCACCGCAAACAGAAAAATATTTTCAATCTCCTCACGTCGAGAGCTGGCACGGAACAATGACGTCCGTTGCCGCGGCGGGGAACGGCTATCTTTCCAAAGGTCTGTATCGCGGAATTGCGTCAGATGCTGAGGTAGTTCTCGTCAAGGTCATGGATTCCACAACACGTCGCGTCAGCACAGAGAATCTCGCAAAGGGAATCCGTTGGGTGATCGACCACCAGCGAGAATTCAATATTGGGATCTTGAGCATCTCCGTCGGAGATGATGAACCCACGCCCTCCAGCGAAAGCCCCGTGAACCAGGCTGCGGAAGACGCAATTTCATCTGGCATTGTTGTCATCGCAGCAGGTGGAAATGATCCCTCCCGTCCTATCGTCCCACCCGCCAGCGCCCATTCGGTAATCACTGTGGGGGGCATGGATGATCAGAATGAACTTGACGCAACCTTGCGGGGAATGTATCACTCGACGTACGGGAAAACCGTTGATGGAGATGAAAAGCCTGAGCTCATAGCGCCCGCCATATGGGTCGCCGGTTCGATTCTTCCTCGAACGGACCAATACCGCGAATCAAGGGCTCTCTTTGCCATACTTCGCTCGACGCCAAAATCCGTTTCCAAAGTAATTGAACGCGAAAGGAATGCTCGTTATGAAATCCCCGCTGGTATTGAACATGGGGATTACAAAGGGTTTGCCCGAGAAAGAATCAATGAGATGCACTACTGTGCGCCGTACTACAAAGAAGTTGACGGGACTTCCTTCGCTGCCCCCATCGTCAGTTCCGTCGTTGCCCAAATGCTGCAGGCAAACCCGCTCCTCTCACACAGGGCAATCAAGGAACTTTTGATGAAGACGGCAGAGCCAATAACGGACATCCCACGGGAACAGCAAGGAGGCGGAGCCCTGGAAGCCTCAAAGGCGGTCAGCGGTGCACTCGGTCAGTTGGTAGCTGGCATACCATCCTCTCATCCCTTCTCAGCAAATCGAGATGGGCAGCGCGGCGCTGTCTTTATATGCCTCGAGAACGCCGATTCTGTTGCGGTCGCGGGTGACTTCAACGGATGGGATTCAGAAGTAGATCAGCTCCATGAGATCAAGACCGGTCAATGGGTCGGTCTCGTCCACTTGCCCGCACCGGGACGCTATCGATACAAATTTGTATTGAATGGAGACAACTGGAGAAACGATGCGCAGACTCCCGCGCAAGAACCAGATGGATTCGGCGGGCAAAATAGCGTACTTACAACCGACTAGTCAGTTCAAACTCTCACGGAAAAACTCCGATAAAAGGCTTGAAACTCTCAAAGCAAGGCAGTACCTTGAATGAACGACAAGCGAATTCCTCTATATCGATAGTTCATTTCCGAACCCTCTCACAACGATCTCAGGTCTTATGGCAACCGAAAAGATTTATCTGGACAGGAATGAAAATAATTACGGTCCATCTCCAGCATGCTTCGACGCGCTCCGGAACGCAAGCATCCCATTGCTAAGCACTTATACCCGAGTGTTCACTCGCGGTTCAAAGAGTATTCTCTCCGAACGCCTTGCAAAGGACTTTGCCGTCACGGAAGATCAGATACTCATCGGTTATGGTGCAGAGCATTTGCTGAAGCAGGTAATTCGCTGCTATCTCGGAAAGGGAGAGCGCCTTCTCATCCCCTCGTACTCGTGGTGGTATTACAAGAATATTGCGGATGAGGTCGGCGGACTGAGTTCCGAGTATCCCTTGGTCGAAGGAAAGGATGGCTTTGAGTTCAACGTCACACAATTCCTCAAGGTTTATCAGGAGAAGAAGCCGAAGGTCGTGTTCTTTGCTTCTCCCAATAATCCCACGGGAAATTCGATCTCGCTCGACGAACTGAAGCTGGTACTTCCAGAGTTGGAAGATGCAGTTGTCGTCCTCGATGAGGCGTATGTATACTATGACGAGAAGAAGCATGTACGTGATCTTATCGCGATACACCCGAAACTTGTGGTCATCAGGACATTTTCCAAATACTACGCGCTTGCCGGAATGCGTATTGGCTACGCCGTGTGTGGACCAGAGGCGACGGAGATCGTTCAGTATAACAATGTCTACCTCGGCTATCATCGCCTCTCCGAAATGGTAGCGATCGCTGCGCTCGACTCGGTGGATTACTATCGTGGGATTTCAGCAAAGATGGCCACCGACAAGAAAATCTATTACGACGAACTGGGACGCCTTCCCGGTTTCATCGTTTACAAATCAGACGCGAACTTTATACTGGTCAAAATTCCCGCAGAGATCAAAGCCGACCTCAAAACATTCCTGACCGAAAAAGGACTCATCATCAAGTTCATGGATGAGAAACTTCTCAACACTCATCTCCGCATCACGATCGGTACGCAGGAACAAAATAAGAAACTTGTTGAGGCAATCCTGTCTTTCATGGCAGTCGCTGAACCCAGCGGGAGGCCCGTGATTGGGATTGATCGCTGAGTACACCAGAACGTTAAAGCTCCCCGCCGTTGAGGAGTTTTTCGATCTGTTCTTTTATAGACCCCTCGCTTTCTTCTTCGTCAAGCTCATTGCTCACACGGAGATTACCCCGAACCAGCTAACTGTCGCCTCGATGGTTTTTGGCGCCCTCGGCGGCTTCAGCTATACGTATGGAACTCCCGAAGCGTACGCCTGGGGTGGCATCCTTTACCTCCTCTACAATATTATCGATTGCAGTGACGGTCAGCTTGCCCGCCTGAAAAACAGCGGTTCGGCCATCGGTCGCATCCTCGATGGTGTCGCCGATTATGTAGTGAGCGTTGCAGTCTATCTCGGTATCGGTATCGGCTATGCCGGAACCTCCTCTTCACCTGCAGCCATGTGGGCACTCACCGTTGCAGCGGGGATTAGTAATGCTGTACAATCCGGGCTCCTGGATTTCTATCGGAATAGGTTCCTCGACATTGTCCTTCAACGAAAAAGCGTTCTTGATGAAGGGGTGAAGGGATTCCAGCAGGAATATGAGATTCTGAAAAGAGAAAGGCGTAAGATGTTCGACCGCCTTCTCATCTGGATCTATCTTCGCTATTCGGCGTTGCAGGCGCGCGGCACTTCGGGAAAGAAAGAAGAGAAACCCACCACAGCAGTCGATCCTCAAATCTTTCGACAAAGAAACAGGGTGATCATTCACTTCTGGACCTACCTCGGCCCTACCACACAATGGACTTTACTTATTGTCACCTCCCTTATCAACCGCCTTGATATCTATCTTTGGGGAATTGCTGTTGTGGGAAATATCATCGCATTAATATTATTCTTGGTGCAAAAACGGATTGATTTGAAACTCGGTATGCAGGAACCGAAATGAAAGGGGTGATACTCGCCGCAGGTATTGCTTCGCGTCTCCGCCCGCTTACCGAAACCACACCGAAATGTCTACTGCGCGTAGGAGATCCGACCATCCTTGGTCGCACGTTACAGAATCTTCGTCAGAACGATATTCGCGAAATAGTAATGGTGACAGGATATCTGGAGGAGCAAATACACGCCTTCGTCCGGGGGGAATTTCCAAATCTTCACGTACAGTTTTTAACCAATCCGTTGTACGATTCCACCAATAATATCTACTCCCTCTGGCTAGCACAAGACTACGTGCTGAATGACGATATGCTTCTGCTCGATAGCGATATCATCTTCGATCAGAGCATCATTACACTTCTCGTTGAATCAGGACACCACAACTGTCTCGCAATGAAATCAGGCATTCCCCTTGGTGAAGAAGAGATCAAAGTCCTGACTGATAAGACCGGTCGTATCCTGGAGATTAGCAAGGTGATGGACCCCAAGAAAGCGGCAGGAGAATCAATTGGTATCGAGAAGTTCAGTGCGGAGTATGTCTCAACTCTCTTTGGAATCCTGAAAGAGAAAATGATCGTCAGAAAAGAAGCCAATCACTTCTACGAGGCGGCCTTTCAGGAGTCCATAGCAAAGGGAAGTATGATCTATGCGGTCGATGTTCAGGACAGGAGTTGCATGGAAATCGATACCGCGGAAGATATACACCGGGCAGCAGCGTTGTTTGCCGGTTCGTAGAAGAGCAAACTTTTTCGCCAAAATATCACCGCGTCATCAACGCCTTTGGTTGCATTCCTTCTTGAATTGCATTATCCTACCATTAACATCATGGAGGGAACATGGCACGCGCATCCACCACGACCGCCCGCAAAAAATCCTCATCCTCACTTGACATGCTGGTTGAGAAGCTTAATTCGTTTTCCGCGGATAACTATTGGGACCTTGGCAAGTTCCTTGTCGAAAAAGTAGTTCCAACCGCGCTCGAGGAAGGAATTTACTCAGAGCAAATCCTAAAGAAAATGACGGAAGTGCCCGGATTCAAATTCCCCTTTCAGATGTTGAAGCAGTGCCAGATGTTCTACACGTATTATCCGAACGTTGAGAAGAAACCGCTGCCGGAGATTTTTTATTTCGAGCTCGCAACTAAAGTCAATGATAGCAAGCAGCGCGAAGCATATGAGAAAACGGCGATTCAGAACAAGTGGACGATTTCCGATCTGCAAAAGAAAATCAGGGACGACGAGCTTGCCCGTCGCTCCGATGAGCGAACGCAATACGGATTTGAACTCAAGGAAAAAACCATCTGGTCATTCGACATCCCCGACCCTCGATTCGGGAAACCGGGCTTCAAGGGACGTCTCCCAGGCCAAATCGTTGCAAACGCCCTGTTCTACTATGCAAAACCGGGTGCAAAGATTGTCGACCCAATGGCAGGCAGCGGTACAACCGGAGATGTCGTCGAAGGGACAGAATTTCTTTCTGACCGGAAAGTGAAGATGTACGACATTGAACCGGCGGATGATCGGATCACCCGCGCTAATATTCTTCAGACTGGTATTCCGGAGGATTCTGCAAGCGTAGACTACGTTTTTCTCGATCCCCCTTCGGAGTTTTTCTCGCAAACCGATGGCGGGGCCGCCTCGACTGCCGCGGCAAGGGCCGAAACACTTCTGAAATTTAAGACGATTACGCGAGAAGCAAGCCGTATTCTCAAGAGCGGCGGCCGGGTGTCGATCGTAGTTGAGATGGCAACCGGCTCATTCGGGGTGATTGATTATCCATTTGA
>DASWHW010000020.1:0-8515 GCA_036397975.1 Bacteroidota bacterium | reverse complement strand
AACGTGTATGCGTCCGCCAGGATCTGGCATGGATGAAGACGGTCGGTCAATGCATTAATAACGGGAACTGATGCGTATTGTGCAAGCTTCTCTACGGTTTCGTGAGAGTACGTTCGTGCAATGATCAGATCGTTATATTGCGACAGAACTTCCGCAACGTCCCGGGCTGATTCGCGCGATGCCAATCCGATCCTTTCATCGGAAAGAAAAATAGATTGACCGCCGAGTTGCAGGATGCCGACTTCAAACGACATGTGCGTCCGCAAGGATGGTTTTTCGAATATCAACGCCGCAGTTTTTCCGGCGAGCGGTTTATAGTCGAGGGGACGGGTTTCTTTCAACCACTGGGTCAGGGCAAAAATCTCCTGGATATCGTCTGTAGAGAAGGGCGCAAGAGAAACGAAATCCTTGATCATTGTAGATCCTCCATGAGTGAATAAACAGGAGAGGGGGTCACTTCCGTCCCGATACCATCTTTGGTAAACATTTCCAGCAGCAGCGCATGCTTCACGCGTCCGTCGATCATGTGGACTTTCGCAACGCCGCCATCCAGTGCCGAGCAGGCGGATTGAATTTTCGGGATCATGCCGTTGACAATGATGCCGTCGTGAATGAGTTCCTCTGCGCGCGCCTCATGCATTGAGTGGATCAGCTCTCCACCGACCATGATGCCCTCTACGTCGCTCAGGTAGATCAGCTTTTCCGCTTTCAGTGCCGATGCGATTGCCGAGGCAGCGAGATCGGCATTGACGTTGAAGAATTGTCTGTCGTGCCCGATCCCTATCGGGGCGATCACGGGGATGTACCTGTTGGCAAGAAGAAGGATCATGAGGGCTGGCTTCACCTCTTTCACTTCTCCAACAAAACCCAATGTGCCATCCTTTGCCGGAGTCACAGTCAGCATATCGGCGTCAAGTCCGCATAACCCGACGGCGTTGCCATCGTGGCGGTTAATCGCGGCGGCGATATCTTTGTTCGTCTTTCCTGCGAGAACCATTTGCACAACATCCATCATCGCTTCGTCGGTGACACGCTGACCATCCACAAATGTGGAGGTAAGGCCGAGCCGGTCCGCAGTGGCCGTAATCTCTCGTCCGCCGCCGTGAACGATCACGATGTTGATTCCAATCTTCGTCAAGACGGTGATATCCTGAGCGAAGGTTTCCCGTAGTTCCGGGTTGACCATCGCGGCGCCGCCATACTTGATTACGAATGTTTTTCCTTCATACCTCTGTATGTAGGGAAGGGCCTCGACGAGTGTTTCAGTTTTGAGTGGAATGTTGTTCATGCTACGTCCTGTAATGTGCATTGATGTCCACGTATTCCTTCGAGAGATCGCACGTCCAGAAACACGCTGACGCTTTTCCCTTGTGGAGTTCAATGGTGATCGTCAGCTCTTTCTTGCTGAGCACCCGTTTCGCTTCGACCTCTGAGAAGTCAATTGAGTATTTCTTCTGCAGAATAGGAACCTCATCGAAGAAAATCTCCACCGCCTCCGGATCGAAATCAATTCCCGAATACCCGATCGCGGCGAGGATCCTGCCCCAGTTGGCGTCTTCGCCATGCAGGGCGGTTTTCACGAGACTGGAATTCGCAACAGCCCGCCCCGCTTTTACGGCCTCCTCTTCTGCTTCCGCACCGTTGACCTGGATGGCAACAAGCTTCGTCGCCCCTTCGCCATCGAGGACAATCATCTTAGCAAGCTCCGTCAGGAGCCATTCAAGTGCATTGTAAAACCGCTGTGCATCTTCGTGCACGGCATGTGTTAAAGTAGGACTGCCGGCGGCTCCGTTCGCCATGAGGACAACCATATCGTTGGTGCTCGTATCGCCATCGACTGAAATTCTATTAAAGGATCGATCCGAGGCGAGCGTCAGCATTTGCTTTAAGAGTGCCGGCTCGACTGCCGCGTCCGTTGTAACGAAGCCGAGCATTGTGGCCATGTTTGGTGCGATCATGCCGGAACCTTTTGCCATTCCTCCGAGCACGACCTGCGTTCCACCGATGTGCGTCTTCACCGCAAGCTCCTTAACGAAGGTATCCGTCGTCATGATTGCCTCCGCTGCATCTCTTCCCCCGGCATGATGCAAGGCGTTGGCGGCTATGCGTATGCCGGTCTGAATGGGTTCCATGGGAAGGTACTGACCAATGACGCCGGTGGAGGAAACAAGAACCAACGAAGCATCGATGGAGAGCGCATTGGCAGTTTCAGCGACCATCGTCCACGCGTCGTTCAGTCCTCGCTCACCGGTGCACGCATTTGCATTGCCGCTGTTCACGACGATGGCCTGTGCAACGGACGACGCTTTGACCTGCAATTTATCGACAATCACCGGTGCGGCGGGAACTTTGTTCTGCGTAAACACGGCAGCCGTTACAGCGGGAACATCCGAGGCAATTATCGCAAGATCTTTGCGCGATTTCTTGACTCCGCAATGAATACCCGATGCACGAAAGCCCGCAGGAGCGGTGACGCCTCCGGATACACGTTCATAGGGATGATTGTTCATTCAATACTCCAATGAAAGAATTAAGAGAGCCCGCAGTCTTCGGGAAGGCCGAACATGATGTTCATGTTCTGCACTGCCTGTCCGGCGGCACCCTTGACAAGGTTATCGATGGTGGAGAGAAGAATTAGCTGGTTGGTTCGCTTGTCCACGTGCATGGAAATGTCACAGTAGTTCGTTCGAAGAACATCCCGTACTTGCGCAACCTGTTCCTTTACACGGACAAAGCGTGCTTCACGATAGTAACTCTTGTATAACCCGAAGACCTCTTCCTGAGAGATGGATTGCATGAGCGATGAATGGATCGTGGTGTAAATCCCCCGGTTCATCGGCACGAGGTGCGGCACAAACGAGACAGTCACGGATTTTCCTGTCGCCTTTGAGAGTACATGTTGAATTTCCGGGATGTGTTGATGCGCTCCGAGCTTATATGCTCGTATGTTGTCATGGACTTCGGTGAAACTCATTTCCAGCGACGATGATCTTCCTGCACCGGACGTTCCCGAAAGTGAGGTGATGGAAATCCCTGTTGGTTCAACAATGCCATGCTTGAGTGCAGGAAGGAGAGCAAGGATCGCGCTCGTAGGATAGCATCCGGGATTGGCGACAAGAGAAGTTTTGGCAATCGTGTCATGATGAATCTCCGGCAGTCCGTACACTGCCTTGGGCAGGAGGGATGGGGAGACATGCTCATGTTTGTAATAGGCTGTATACTGCTCAGTGGACGGGAGGCGAAAGTCACCGCTGAGATCGATGACGCGGGGGACTTCGTCATGCAACTTCGGAACAATCTTCATTGACTCGCCGGATGGCAATGCGGCGAACGCCACGTCGATGTCCTTAAACGACGCATCGTCCAACGCCGTAAAGCGTAGATTCGTCCGTCCGGTGAACTCGGGATAGACTTCATCCAGTCGCTTGCCGGCAGTTGTGCCGGAAACAAGAGTCTGGATCTCCGCGTCGCTTCGTTTGGCGAGGAGCCTTATCAACTCGGCGCCGGAATACCCGGACGCGCCTATGATCGCTATATTCATAATGAATACATATGCAAAGATTTGCATAAATATGCATAATCGATTAATAAGATGCAATGGGGGAGGGGAAGTTTTTTTTAAAAGGGAAGGCCGAGTGGGTTTTAGGAACCGGGAGGCCGGGAACTGGAAAAAGAAGTGAGAAGGGTGAGGTTTACGAAAGCCAGCCGTGTGTGCGATACCACTCTATCGTCGAGCGGATCCCCTCTTCCAGCGAGATCTGCTGGTTGAACCCGAAATCCTGCTCTGCTTTGGAGGAGTCGCACGTCCAGAAGTCCTGCACCATGTCGCGGGCCTTTTCGAAGTTGATAAGCGCTGGGGAACTGCTGAAGAGAGCCATGAATTCTGCGACTGCGGCGAGTGCGTACACGCCAAACTCGGGAATGCGGAGTGAGATTGTCTTCCGGTTCAGGACCCGGCGTGTAACCTCGCCGATTTCTTTCCAGTTGTAGACTTTGCTGCTGGCAATGAAGTAGGTCTTTCCCGTGGCAACTTCACTCTCGCCCGCCAGAAGAAATCCGCGAACGAGGTCTGTCACATGAATCAAACTTACGAACTTGTCATGCAGACCCACGCTTGCCTGGAGCCCTTTGTTCATGGTGTTGAAGTACTCGAATACATCCTTGTCGCGCGGGCCATAGACGGCAGGGGGGCGCACGATAGTGATCGGGAGATCTTCCATCATCGCATGACATTCTTTCTCCGCTTTCCATTTGCTTTCGCCGTATGTTGTTATGGGTTGTGCGATCACATCTTCGGTGATGGGAGTTTTCGTCTGGCTCGGTCCGACTGCTGTTTGACTGCTGATATGGATGAACCGCTTGAGTTGTGGATTGGCATCACGAACCGCCTTGAGAAGATTTTTGGTTCCGTCCGCGTTTCCACTGAAATACTCTTCTTTCTTTTTCGCCTTCGTCACTCCGGCAGAGTGAAAGATCAAATCGACTCCCCTCACGGCAGCACGAAGAGAATTATGATCGAACAATCCGCCTTCCGTAAACTCTACGTTAAGACCCTTCAGCCATTTGGTATCGGACGTCTTGCGGATAAGGCATCGCACAGTGTACCCGTGGTCCATCAGAAGTTCGACAAGGTGGCTTCCGATAAAACCGGTGCCGCCGGTAACGAGTGCTTTCACTGAAATGAGGAACTGTGAGGGGAAAACCTGATTGACTTTGTAAACACGTTAGAGTATATTGAAAACGCTTTTAATTAGCAATTTTCCCATGTCATTCTGGCGTAACGCGCCGAGGAACATCATGAGTGAACGCAGTCAAACTCTCCACAAAGACAAGGGAGCAACAACTACTGCTGAGAAAAAGAAGGTTGATCTATTTGAGAAGTGCAGAGCATTTACCCGGGCCGATGAAATAAAAGCAATGGGATATTATCCCTACTTCCGGGAGATCGAAGAGAATGAGGGCCCGGTTGTTTCGATTGAAGGCCGCAAGGTCATCATGGCCGGTTCAAACAATTATCTCGGCCTCACTGCGGACCCGCGGGTAAAGGCTGCTGCCATCAAGGCAGTGGAGAAGTACGGAACGGGATGTTCCGGTTCGCGCTATCTGACCGGAACGCTCGATCTGCACGTCAAGCTCGAAGAGCGGCTCGCTGCATTCCTTCATCGGGAGGCATGCCTCCTCTATAGTACTGGCTATCAGACTGCACAGGGGATTATTCCCACTCTTGTGCAAAAAGGGGAATACGTCGTTTCTGATCGGGATAACCACGCTTGTATCGTCGCGGGAAATCTCATGGCGAAGGGCGCGTTTGGCGAGTTTGTCCGGTTCAAGCACAACGATATGAACGATCTTGAGCGAGTGCTTTCAAAAATTCCGGTGGAGACGTCCAAGCTCATTGTTACCGATGGTGTCTTCAGCACCACAGGAACAATTGCTGATTTGCCAAGTATTACACGCCTCGCGAAAAAATACAATGCGCGAGTTCTGGTGGATGATGCCCATGCAACCGGTGTGATCGGGAAAGGAGGACGCGGCACGGCAAGCCATTTCGGGTTGGAACAGGTGGTCGACTTGACGATGGGGACATTCAGCAAAACGTTCGCCTCACTGGGGGGATTTGTAGTTGGCGATCGCTCGGTAATCAATTATCTCAAGCATCATGCACCTGCTCTTATCTTTAGTGCCAGCCCGACGCCGGCTTCTGTCGCTTCGGCTCTCGCTGCGCTCGAAATTCTTCAAAAGGAACCGGAACGAATCGACCGGCTGAAAGCAAATGCGAACAAGATGAAGAAGGGGCTCCAGGCAATGGGATTCCGTATTATCGAGAGCGATACCGGCATCGTTCCCGTAATCATCGGTGATGACGAAAAAACGTTCGCTTTCTGGCGCATGCTCTACGATGCGGGAGTCTTCGTCAATGCATTCGTCAGTCCCGGGGTTCCTCAGGGATATCAGATGATGAGAACCAGCTACATGGCAACACACGAAGATGAACACCTGAACAAAATCCTGGAAACATTCGAGACAATTGGAAAGAAACTCGGTCTCATTCAGTGATGTCCTTCTGACTGACTGTTCTTTCTCTCCTCCCCGCGTCCCGGGGTAGTAGTTATCAATCGCTCGTTCCACAGTCCCTTTCGCACTTACGATGGAATTGCGGGGGACGTTCTCTTCCATATAAAGACACTCACGTAAACATCATGGCTCCAGTAACGATTCGTCCGGTGCGAACGAAAGAAGATGAACGACGTTTTCTCCGTTTTCAGTGGAAGATCTATGGGGACAATCCAGTGTGGGTTCCACCGTTGATGATGGACCGACGAAAACTCATCGACAGAAGAAAGAATCCATTCTACAAACACGCTGTCATGGAGCTTTTCCTCGCCGAGCGGAATGGAGAGTTTGTGGGACGCATCGGTGCTATTGTCAATGACAATCACAACAAGGAGCACAACGAGAATATCGGCTTTTTTGGATTCTTCGAATCGATTGATGATCAGAACGTTGCAAGTGCGTTGTTCAATGCGGCAGCCGAATGGCTGCGTGCGAAAGGTGTTACGGCGATGCGTGGGCCGGCCAGCCCCTCGGTGAATGATGAGTACGGTCTCCTCGTGGATGGTTTTGATAAGTCGCCTGCCATCCTCATGGCATACAACCCGGCCTACTACCGGGAACTTGTGGAGGGATATGGATTTGTCAAAGCGAAAGACCTCTATGCATATTATGTCCACAAGGACAAAGTGATGCAGGGAAAACTCCCGCGGGTGGGGGAGATAGTAAAGAAACGCAACGAACTTGTGTTCCGCACCATTAACATGAAAGACTTCGATAACGAAGTAAAGAAGATCCACGAGCTCTATTCTCGTGGCTGGTCAAGGAATTGGGGTGAAGTGCCGTTGACCACCGAGGAGTTCAACTACATGGCGAAAGATCTGAAGCCGGTGGTTGATCCGAATCTCGTTATTATCGTGGAGTCGAAGGGAAAGCCGGTGGGGTTTGCCCTTTCTCTTCCTGATTACAATATTGTGTTGAAGAATAACAAGAACGGGTACCTGATTCCCGGTCTTGTTCGCATCCTCTTTCAGAAAAAGAAAATTGATTTCACGCGAATTGTTATTCTGGGAGTACTGCCGGAATATCTGAACACCGGTATCGGCGGTGCGCTTTTCTATGAAACCGCCATCCAGTCAATCAAGCACGGCTACCCCCACGGCGAAGCAAGTTGGGTACTGGAAGATAATATCATGATGAATCGCGGCGCGGAGTTGATGCAGGGAGAACGAACAAAAACCTACAGGATTTACGATTACGTACTCTAGAACATACTAAGTAGAAAAGGTGAATTATGCCCGTTAAGAAAGTAGACAAGATCTGGATGAATGGTTCACTCGTCAACTGGGACGACGCGAAAATTCATATTCTTTCCCACGTTATCCACTATGGTTCAAGCTGGTTTGAAGGAATTCGTTGTTACGATACGAAAAAAGGGCCGGCGATCTTTCGGCTTGACAAGCATGTAAGGCGTTTGTTTGATTCTACAAAAATTTACCGTACACCGATTCCATTCTCTGAGCAGGAGATTCTCGATGCAATCATGCAAACGATACGTGCGAACAAGATGAAGGTCTGCTACATTCGCCCCATTGTCTACCGCGGGTACGGTGAAGTTGGCGTGAACCCGATCAAATGCCCGGTGGATGTCACCGTTGCAGTGTGGGAATGGGGAGCGTATCTTGGTGATGAGGCGTTGAAGAGCGGCATCGATGTGTGTATTTCGACGTGGAATCGCCCGGCACCGAACACGCTCCCGGCAATGGCAAAGGCGGGAGGGAATTACCTTCTCTCTCAACTCATGAAAATGGAGGCGGTGCAGCAAGGATTTCAGGAAGCGATTGCGTTGGATGTGAACGGAAATCTCAGCGAAGGAACGGGCGAGAATCTGTTTGCCGTGAAAGACGATATTATCTACACACCGGCGTTTTCATCATCACTCCTGCCTGGTGTAACAAGGGCGACGGTGATAAAACTGGCGAGGGATGCGGGATACGAGGTGTTGATCACTCCTGTCCCCAAGGAGATGGTTTATGTTGCGGACGAACTCTTCTTTACTGGAACCGCAGCGGAGGTTACTCCCATTCGTTCGGTGGACAAGGTGAAAGTGGGAAACGGCAAGCCCGGACCGATTACCATGAAGCTGCAAGAGATGTATTTCGATATCGTGAAAAATGGAAACGATCCGAACAAGTGGCTCACGTACGTCTATAACGATTGATCCGCAAGGAGGAATCACTATGGCGAAAAAACAAACACGCAAAATCCGGCAACCTGCGCCTTCACGAAGACGGAACCGTGTTTCCGTGAATCACATTCTACTTCCTTTTGATTTTTCGATTCACTCGAAGAACGCACTCCGCTATGCGGTCCTGATGGCTAAGGAGTTTGACGCGTCGTTGCATCTCGTCTACGTTGTTGAGCCGACGCTGTATCCTGCCGATCTTGGATTCGGACAGGTTGT
>DASWHW010000019.1:0-38001 GCA_036397975.1 Bacteroidota bacterium | reverse complement strand
GAAGCGAAGTCGGAGGTGTTGTATGATCGGTCAGACAATTTCTCACTACAAGATAATTGAGAAGTTGGGTGAAGGTGGCATGGGCGTTGTCTACAAAGCTGAAGACACCAAGCTCAAACGCACCGTCGCACTCAAATTTCTCCCGCCCCACCTTTCAGCATCGGAAGATGACAAAGCAAGATTTATTCAGGAAGCGCAGGCAGCCTCCGCCATCAATCATCCCAACATCTGCACTATCTATGCAATCGATGAGCACGATAAGCAGATGTTCATTGCGATGGAATTCATTGAGGGACAGACTCTGCGGCAGAAAACCCAATCGAATGCAATTAATTTGAAATCTGCCATCGAGATCGGTATTCAGGTCGCTGAGGGCTTGGCCTCCGCACATGAGAAAGGAATTGTGCATCGGGATATCAAGCCCGAGAACATCATGGTGCGCAAGGACGGTATAGTTCAGATCATGGATTTCGGTTTGGCCAAACTGCGCGGGGTTTCCCGCCTCACCAAAGAAGGAAGCACGGTTGGCACTGCCGGCTACATGTCGCCTGAACAGGTGCAGGGCCTCGACGCCGATCATCGATCCGACATTTTTTCCCTCGGTGCGCTACTCTACGAGTTGTTTACGGGGAAGCTCCCGTTCAAGGGCGTCCATGAAACGGCCATCATGTACGAAGTGGTCAATGTCGATGCGGCACCGCCATCCTCCCTTATCCCTGAAATTGAACCCGAGTTGGACAGGATTGTTCTTGAATGCCTGCAGAAGGAACCTGATGAGCGTTGTCAATCTGCCAAGGAAGTATCGAGAGATTTGAAGCGATTCAAACGCGAATCAGGTCGACAGCGAGTGAGCAGAATCTCTTCCGTTCAGCCGCTCCGACAACCCATGCAAAGCGCGGGCACAACACATGTTCTTCAATCTGATCAATCACCACCCATCAAGTCCAAGTCTGGTGTGCTGATTCCTTGGACTGTTGCTGGCATTGTGACGATCGCTGCTGTCGGTTGGGTTCTCTACTCCCAGCAGGGAACCGACGGCGAAAAAAACGTCCGACGTCTCAACCTTTCTGCGATTACGGATGAGGGTCAACAAATCGTCCGCTCGGACATTTCAAGCGTCGCGATTTCTCCGGATGGTCGTCTCCTTGTGTATCCGTTAAGCAAGGCAGGTTCATCCCAACTCTACCTCCGCCCGTTGAACAGCTTCCAGTCAACTCCTCTCAAGGGGACCGAGAATGGCAACGCGCCGTTCTTTTCTCCCGATGGGCAATGGATCGGTTTTATGGCGGACGGCAAGATCAAAAAGCTGCCGCTATCGGGGGGCGCAGTCGAAACAATTTGCGACGCACCCGGATTTCGTGGCGCCTCGTGGGGTTATAATGACAGAATCGTTTTTTCTCCAACATATGCATCCGGATTAATGTCTGTGTCTGTGTCAGGTGGAGAGGTGCGAGTATTCTCGGCATTAGATTCGACTCGTAATGAACGCACCCACCGCTGGCCCCAGGTTCTCCCTAGTGGAAAGTGGGTTCTCTACACTGTGGGTGATCAGAGTAACCCGAACTCCTACTTGGACGTGCCCCTCATACTGCAGTCGGTGGAAACTGGTGAGCGACATGTACTTGATGTGAAGGGTGAAATGGCGCGCTACGTGGAGCCCGGCTATCTTATTGTTGGTCGCAACGGAACATTACTTGCCGCACCGTTCAGCCTGAAAGACTTTCGGACGACACAACCTCTTGCCTCATTCGTTACTGATGTAAGTGGTGATCCGGGCAGCGGTGTCCTGGATTTTTCGATATCGAATGATGGACAACTTGTCTATCTCCCGGGCTCACTCAATCAGGATCTTGAACTGGTGTGGGTAGACCGCGATGGAAAGGTGACGCCACTTCCTTTACCTCCACGTGCATACAACACACCCCGCATCTCTCCTGATGGGTCGAAGGTGGCAGTCACCATTGGTCTGGTGACCGGGAGTGACAACGATATCTGGGTGTATGATCTGCGGTCGACCACATTTAATAGACTCTCATTTGAGAAAAGCATTTTCGCGCCTGTCTGGAGCAAGGATGGCAAGAGAATATTCTGCGCTTCTGCGGTTAGCGGCAAAGAAGGACTTATGGAAAAGCCTGCCGACGGCAGTTCTTCTGGAACCTTTTTGATATCCGGGGGGAAACCTCGCTTTCCGAATTCCATCTCACCATCCGGGAATCAACTTTTCTTTAGTACCCTGGGCGGTTCTTCGGAAGGAGATATCTATATCTTTGATTTGACGAAGAGAGAGGAAAGGAGTGTTGTGGCGGCGTCCCCCTATGAATATGGTGGCCTCATTTCGCCGGACGGACGGTACATGGTGTTTTCTTCGAACGAATCGGGAAGGTTTGAGGTAATCGTGAAGAGTTATCCCGACCTGAAAGGGAAATGGCAGGTCTCTGTCGACGGGGGATTTTCTCCCGTTTGGTCTCCGGATGGAAAGGAGATTTTCTTTATTAACAATGTTGGGAAGATGATGGCTGTGTCACCGCAAACCGATCCAACATTCAAACCTGGCAAGCCAAGAGAGATTTTTGATGTTTCTCAGATGTTTTTTCCCAACGCTCCCCTCAATAATTATGACATTACTCCTGATGGGAAGCGTTTCATGATGGTTCGCAATGCAGGCTTCAGTGGCAATGCCACGTCGTTCAATGTTGTGCTGAATTGGATTGAAGAACTAAAACGTGACATCGCGATCCGAAAGTAAGAAGACTCAAGGAGCATAGATGATTGGTTCTGCTATTTCCCACTACAAGATACTAGAGAAACTGGGAGAAGGTGGTATGGGTGTTGTTTATAAGGCCGAGGACACCAAGCTCAAGCGCACGGTCGCGCTGAAGTTTCTGCCACAACACCTTTCTGCCTCTGAGCAGGACAAGGCGCGCTTTATCCAGGAGGCGCAATCGGCGTCAGCCATCAATCATCCGAACATCTGTACCATTCACGACATACAGGAACATGAAGGACAGATGTTCATCGTGATGGAGTATGTTGAAGGACAGACCCTACGGGAAAGAACCAAATCCCAAATCACAAATCTCAAATCCGCAATCGATATTGCCATCCAGGTCGCCGAAGGTCTCGCCGCTGCACACGAGAAAGGCATCGTCCACCGGGATATCAAGCCGGAAAACATCATGGTCCGCAAAGACGGCATCGCCCAGATTATGGACTTTGGTTTGGCGAAGTTGCATGGGGTCTCCCGACTCACGAAAGAAGGGAGCACCGTCGGTACCGCAGGCTATATGTCTCCTGAACAAGTACAGGGCATCGAGGCGGATCACCGGTCCGATATTTTTTCACTCGGCGTCCTTCTCTATGAATTGTTCTCGGGACAACCTCCCTTCAAGGGAGTCCATGAAACAGCTCTCATGTATGAAATCGTCAATGTGGACGCCGTTCCGATCTCGAACGTGAACACTGATATTGATCCTGCACTGGACGCGATCGTGTTGGAGTGCCTTGCCAAAGAGCCGGACGAGAGGTATCAATCCGCGAAAGAGATCTCCAAAGAACTAAAACGTTTCAAACGTGAATCGGGCAAACAGCGCGCAAGCAGGATCAGCCAGGTGCGTCCCATTTCCGAGCGACGCTCTTCCGACCCCGTTCCAGCATCAGCAGTGTACAAACGTCCCACATTGCTTCTTTTGCTCGCTGGCTTCCTCTCTGTGACTGTGGTTGTGCTTGTGTATTTACAGTTCTTTTCGAGCGGTTCAAAAGGACAAACAATTCGTTTTCCACTGACGCTGCCTCCAAACCTTGCTATCAACACCATCGCAGTTTCGCCTGATGGAAGAACCATCGCGTTTTCGGGATCCAGTCAGGGAAAACCCCTCCTCTGGCTGCGCACGCTTGATAACATCACTCCTCATTCCTTGAGCGGAACCGAACAGGCGGACTATCCCTTTTGGTCTCCGGATGGACGTTATATTGGTTTTTTTTCAGGTGGTAAGCTGAAGAAAGTCGATCTCAATGGCAGCAACCCTGTTTCAATCTGCGATGCAGCAAACGGAAGAGGGGGGACTTGGAATGCAGCGGGTCTGATCGTTTTCACCCCTAATGCAGGCGGACCGCTCTATCAGGTTCCTTCCGCGGGAGGAACACCCAAACAACTCACGACGCTCGATACCATCGATAACGAGTTCGAACACGTATGGCCATTTTTCCTCCCCGACGGGGATCATTTTCTTTACGTTGGCCGGAAGGTCAGGGACCAGGAAAACCCGGTCTACCTGTCGTCGGTTGCAACCGGTACGCGAAAGGCAGTGGTGAATTCTGTTGCAAATGTCATGTATTCACCTCCTGGTGTTCTCCTCTTTGTGAAAGAACAATCTCTTCTCGCCCAAAAATTTGATATCGACGAGGGAACGGTCAGCGGCGATCCAATAGCTGTTGCGCAGGATGTTGGTTACGTTCCCCTTGTTGGTAAAGCAGCGTACTCCGTTTCCCAAAATGGAGTTCTCGCGACGGGAGGCGGAAGAGATGTGAATAGGCAGCTGACATGGTTTGATAGAAGCGGAAAAGCGATTGGCGTTCTCGGTACACCGGGAAACTTTTTCGATATCGCGCTTTCTCCCGACGAAAAACGAGTCGCGACGCAATTATGGGATTTACAGGGTGGCAACTCCGATATATGGGTGTTGGATGTTGTGCGAAATCAGGCGTCAAGATTTACCTTCGCCACAACCGTGGAAGACGATCCTGTCTGGTCGCCGGATGGAAACTGGATTGGCTTCTCTTCATCCAAAGAGGGTGCACCGAATGTCTACCGAAAGCTCTCCACCGGTGCCGGATCAGAGATCGCTGCACACACTTCAACTCTCCCACTTTTTCCAACCGACTGGTCCCCCGACGGGAAATTCATCCTGGTCGAACGTCAGGATCCGCGCACGAAGTTTGATTTATGGGTGCTTCCGGTCGACGGGAGTATGAAGCCCGTTCCGGTAGCGGAGTCAGAGTACGATGAATGGCTTGGAAAATTTTCGCCTGATGGCAGGTGGATTGCCTACGCCTCGAACGAATCGGGCAGGTACGAAGTCTATGTTCGAAGCTTCAGCTATTCAGAACAGAATACCCTCGTTGGAAAGTGGCAGGTCTCCACGAACGGTGGCGGCCAGCCTCACTGGCGACGAGACGGCAAAGAGCTCTACTATATCAGTCCGGACAAGACACTGATGGCAGTGCCGATAAAAGGCCTAACAACATTTGAATACGGGACCGCGCATGCCCTTTTCAGGACGGACGTTGACAATTTCGATGCCCCGAACAGGTATGTGGTCGCAAAGAACGGTCAACAATTCTTGATCAACATTCCGATGGAAGAAGTGAACCAAAGTCCTTCGACGATTACGGTAAACTGGACCGCTGAAGTCACAGAGAAGAAATGACTACACAAAAAGCATTTGGACAGACATGATCGGTCGAACAATATCACACTATAAGATATTGGAGAAACTGGGCGAAGTCCCAAAATGGCTCACGAGTGCTTCTGAACGAGTGATTGCCATTTTGAGGATCCCCGCCTGCCTCAGTGAATTCTCAGAGACGGGCAGGCCGCCTTCTGTTGGCGGGAGCTGCACGAAAGGATTTGTATGATAGGTCAGACGATTTCACACTACAAGATACTGGATAAGTTGGGCGAAGCCCGCCCGAACGACCTCCTGACTATGATTGGAGGATTATACCATGGTTGGTAAGACGATATCTCAATATCGAATTCTTGAAGAGGTTGGGCGGGGCGGGATGGGCGTTGTCTACAAAGCCCAGGACACAAAGCTTGACAGGATGGTTGCGCTCAAGTTTCTTCCACCACACATGAATGCCTCGGAGCAAGATAAAGCGCGATTTGTCCAGGAAGCCAAGGCGGCCTCGTCCATCAATCATCCAAACATCTGCACGATCCACGATATCCAGGAACATGAGAAACAACTCTTCATCGTTATGGAATATGTAGACGGTCAGACACTGGGTGAGCGAAAGGGGACAATGACATTCAAACAGGCGATCGAGATTGGGATTCAGATCGCGGACGGTCTGGCTGCAGCTCATGACAAGGGAATCGTCCACCGGGATATCAAGCCAGAGAATATCATGGTTCGCAAGGACGGCATTGCGCAGATTATGGACTTTGGACTTGCAAAGTTGCGGGGTGTCTCGCGGCTTACCAAAGAAGGCAGTACGGTCGGGACCGCGTTCTATATGTCACCCGAACAAGTCCAGGGACTCGAAGCGGATCATCGATCTGATATTTTCTCTCTTGGAATTCTCCTGTTTGAACTGATTACCGGGCAACTTCCATTCAAAGGAGTCCATGAAACCGCCGTCATGTATGAGATCGTTAATGTCGAAGCACCTCCCATGTCTTCCGTGAAACCGGACGTGGACCCCTTGCTGGATTCGATCATTCTTGAGTGCCTGGAAAAAGATGCGAATGAACGGACACAGTCCGTCAAGCAGGTGTCGATTGATCTGAAGCGATTTCGTCGTGAATCCGGGCGGCAGAAAATGAGCCGCGCTTATTCTGTTTCACAAGCGGCAGCACCTGTCCAATCCGGAATTGCACAAGCACAATCTCCATCCCCGGTCCGCACGATACGGTTGCAGGAAAAAATAGCCTGGGGCTTGGCAGGCGTGGCTCTGGCCGCTCTCGTCTTCTTTCTTGTCAATCGGTCGTCATCGCCAATTTCATCGCACATCCCGATCGTTTCATCGATTGAAGTGCCGGAGAGCATCTACATTCATTCTTTCGGAGCCCTTCTTGGTCCACCTGTCATTTCACCCAACGGGGAAACAATTGCCTTTACCGGCGTAACTCCTGATGGCACCAGCAAGATTTACGCTCGATCAATGAGCGAAAAGGAGCCCCGTGCTTTGACAGGGACTGAAAATGGTTTCGAGCCATTTTGGTCACCCGACGGAAAAACACTCGGCTTCTTTGATGCGGGGAAAATGAAGAGAGTAGATCTTGTCGGCGGGTCGCCAACAACAATCACGGCTGTTCCAAACGCTCGCGGAGCTACTTGGAATGTGAACGGAACGATAGTGTACGCGGCCGATTACCAGTCCGGTCTCTTTCGTGTTTCGGCAGACGGGAAGGGGAAGCCGGAACCGGTCACTGTATTAGATTCAACAAGAGAAGAAGGCTCACATCGCTGGCCCTTTTTCTTACCAGACGGAAAGCATTTCTTGTTTCTTGTTCGTACTGCCTCGGAAACCGGTGAAGCGGAAGGTGATGCGATCTTTGTTGCTTCACTCGATGGAGGGGAGAAGAAGATTCTGGTGCAGTCATCCTTTAACCCTGCCTATGCCGACGGATATCTCCTCTTTGCCCGTGGTTCCAATCTCCTCGCCCAACGATTCGATCCAGACGCTCTATCTCTCTCCGGTGACCCTCTCAAACTACAAGACGGTGTACTCAGCGATCTTTCATACAACATGGCGGTGTTCACTGTATCCAATACGGGAACGTTGTTGTACCAGACGGGTGAAGCGCTTGCAGGAGCACGTCCACTATTCCTCGACCGGACAGGGGGAGTCGTTCGGATCCTGGACGACAGAAACGAACAGAATATGCCCCGGTTCTCCAGAGATGGGAAACAGCTGGCGTTGTACCTGTACGACATCCGTTCACGAAGGAGCAACATATGGATTTATGATCTGCAAACGGGAGGGCGTCGACGCTTAACAACCCGGGCTGAAGGAGATTTCTTTCCGGTCTGGTCTGCAGATGGCAGTAATGTGTATTTCTTGTCTGGCCATGATGCGTATGTTCAATCGATTGGGCATGGCGGTGATGGAACCCTATTTCTTTCATTGTCAGGATTCACTCTGGTCTACGACATCTCTCGCGACGGAAAAGCGATCCTCGTGCAGACATCACCGAACAGAGGACTAACCAATGCAGATCTGTGGATTGTTCGAGGGAACGAGAAAGAAGCAAAGCCGATTCCTTTTCAAAAGACAAAGTTTGATGAAGGCTTCGGCCGGATTTCACCGAACAGCAAATGGGTTGCGTATATGTCCGACGAAAGCGGAGGCGTGGAAGTCTATCTGAAACGAGTTTCTGCTCCCGAGTCGGATCCCTGGAGGATTTCGTCAGGAGGTGGTGTCGGCCCTGTGTGGGGTCGTGAGTCGAATGAACTGTTTTATGTAAATGACAAGAACCAAATGGTTGTCGTGAGCCTCCAGTTTGCAGGGGAAAAGGGCGAAGTGGTCAGCATCAAGCCTTTGTTTCCGATGCCCGCCTTTACGTCTTCCTATGATCTCTCTCCGGACGGAAAGACATTTGTCATTTGTCGATCACTCGAAATGCAGAAGTTTCCGCATCTCTCTCTCGTCGTCAACTGGAAGGGATTACTCGAGCAACGGTAATAACTCGAGGAACCAAGATACATCCTGGAGAATGTTAACAACAGGAGGTACCTATGGCAGAGAATGATACACCTCTCATTCTTGCTCAGAAATTCGGAGCAACCCTCACGACACCCGTATTCGTCATCGATCGCGACGGAACCATGCTGTACTATAATCACGCAGCGGAGGAAGTTCTTGGACGCAAGTTCGATGAGACTGGCTCAATGCCTGCAAGCACATGGGCCAGACTCTTCTTGCCGACAGATGAGGCTGGAACGCCACTGATGCCGGAAACGCTACCTCTGATCGTAGCGCTCAACGAGAATCGTCCGGCACACGGGACATTGTGGATACAAGGGATTGATAATGTTCGGCGATCCATAGCTGTTTCAGCATTCCCAATTATGGATGCGCGACCAAAGCTCATCGGTGCAGTAGCTTTTTTTTGGGAAAACACGTGACATAAGAGACGGTATCGAACGAAACCTGTCAGAACTATTACATAAACTAACAGAGGTATTGTATGGATAGATATCTGGTTGTTTCTCCTCATACCGATGAGGACTGCAAGAACGCACTCAAACAGGTGCTTGCAGCTGGCTACCTCACCCATTTCGAGTGGGGGTGCATGGATGGCGATCACACGGGCTGGGTTATTCTTGAGGCGGAAAATGCAAAGGAGGCCCTTATGGTTGTCCCGACAGGACAAAGAGCAAGTGCGAAAGCGATCAAGCTGGCGAAATTTTCGCAAGCGGACGTCGAAAAAATGCACCATATCTAATAGGAAAAAACAAAAATGAAACCATCGCGGCTGATCGCAATTGTCTTCTTCCTGTCTCTAATGGGATTGTTGCAAGTCTCTGCTCAGAAGTTGCCGACTGGCGCATACCACGCTGACCGAGAGCGTTCGTTCGATATTCTTCATTACAAAGCTGACCTCAACATAGATTTGCCAGCGAAGCGGGTGGATGGAGAAGCAACTATCACGCTGATTCCGCTCGGTATGATCGATACAGTATCGCTTGACGCATGGCATCTGAACATTCGCGCGGTTCGCGATGCTCGACGTGGTACTCCATTGGGATTCCGGTCTGGCAAGAGATTACTGAATATTGCTATGCCGGTGAAGCTAGGACCCGGTGATACGCTCATGCTCACCGTTCGGTATGAGTGCACGCCGCGAGCGGGGATGTACTTTGCCAACGACCAACGTCATCCAGGAGAGTGGCTTGCATACACGTATGGAGAAGGTGGACTGCATGCGAACTGGCTTCCGATCTACAATGATGTGAACGACAAATTCACGACAGAAATGGTCATCACGGTGGCGACACCAAACAAAGTTCTCTCGAACGGTGCCCTACTCGACGAAACGAAACTGTCGAACGGGCAGGTGCGCTACCACTGGCGGCAAGATCTTCCGCATTCAAACTATTTGATAGCACTCTATGTTGGCGATTTTGAGGAAGGAAAGTTACAGCCGGCGTTTGGCTCTATTCCTTTGAGTTATTGGGTTCCTCGTGGCAGGCTAGGGGAGGGGGCATCAGTGTTCAGTACGACCACGAAAATGGTGGAGTTCTTTTCCCAAAGATTTTCGTACCGCTATCCGTGGGTCAAATACGATCAGGTGGCGATTCCTGATTATGCGATTGGGGCAATGGAACATACAGGCATCACCGGTCATCGCGATTGCGTTCTCAGAGAGAGCGGTGCACCGCTCGATTTCGGCCCGCCAAGGTTTACAGAGTACAGCACTCCGTGGACAGCCGAAGCAACGATTTCTCACGAACTTGCTCATCACTGGTTCGGCGACAATCTTACCTGCCGGAATCTGAGCGAGATTTGGCTTAACGAGAGTTTTGCCAGTTATTTGATGATGCTCTGGGACGAGGAATCTGTGGGAGTGCAGCAGCTTCAATTTGACGTTCAGCTTGCGTTAAGGCATTACCTTGATTATGTGAAGGTTAAGCACGTTATCCGGTCGCAGGAATATCACTACTTCGATAATCCGGATGTCATCTACAATGAGGAAACCACATACCTCAAGGGTGCGATTGTTCTTCATATGCTGCGTTCTGTGCTAGGAGATGAAGCGTTCTTCAGTGGCCTCAGTTACTACCTGCACAAGCATGAGTTTTCCAACGTGGGGAGCAATGACCTGAAGATTGCTCTGGAGGAATCAACGGGGAAAAACCTTGACTGGTTCTTCGATCAATGGGTGACCGGTGGTGGTCATCCCGTCCTCGAAGTATCGTACAACTATCTACCTGCGCAGAAGCTTATCGATCTAACGGTGAAGCAAGTCCAGCCCCTTGTGACTGGACAAGGTCTTTTTAGTCTGCCGGCAACCGTTACGATCGTAACTTCAACAAAAGGTTACACCAAGAAAATACAGGTGCGTAGAGAAGAGGAACACTTTCTGCTCCCCGCAAACGAACGGCCACTGATGGTAAGCTTTGATGGAGCCGGCAATCTTGTTGCCGATATCAGGTTCGAGAAGGATGTCAACGAGCTCCAGTATCAGGCAATCCATGATTCTCTTCCGGGAAGATTGCGGGCTCTTCGGCAGATTGCGATCCGGTATCCGGGTTCGGCGGTGACACTCAAGACACTTGAGGAGAGTCTCGCTCAACCGCATTTCTGGGCAGACGCTGCAGAAGCAGCGGAACTTCTCGGAACCGTTCGGAGTCCTGCGGCCGAAGCGTTGATTGCAAAGGTACTGAAGTTCAATGACTATCGAGTGCGAAAAGCAGCGGTTTTGGGTTTGGAGAGACCGGGGACGAAAGGAGCGGAACAAATGCTTCTGGACGTAGTGAGAACAGATCCAAGTTCGGATGTCGTGGCCACAGCAATCGTTGTGCTTGCAAAGAGGAAGTATCCGATGGACGCAGATTTCCTGAAAAGTCAATTAACCCGGAAATCCTGGTACAACGGAATTGCCATAGCCTGCTTGACTGCGATTGAGGAGTTGAAGGCTGCAGGTCATGTTCCTCTCCTGAAGAAGTTTGTTGAACCATCGTACAACCAATCGGTGAGGGAGGCGGCGCTTTCAGCGTGGGCAGTCTGTGCACCAGATGACCTTCAATTGCACAAGGCGTTGGCCTCTCTTGCCGAATCAGGTCCACGGGTTCTTCAACTCAAAGCAATCGAACTTCTTGGAACTGTTGGTGCAATGGAATATATGAGCATCCTGAAGACAATTATGGAAGCCGATTTTGACGCCGATATGACGGCTGCAGCAAAAAAATCGGCCGAGAGCCTCGAACGTATTATGAATGCACAGTAACTTCGTTAAACCCAAGTCATTCTTCGGAGATTATATGAAACAACTGATCATGAGTGTCCTGTTGTCGTTCGGATTTTCTACTGCTCTGCCACAGGACATGTGGAAATATTTCACTCCCGATGATTTTGCAAAGCGTCGATCAGCCGTCATGGAAAAAATCGGAGATGATATTGCCGTTTTTCTTGGAGCGGAAATGCCGGAAGCGTACGTCAAGTTCCGGCAGGATAACACATTTTATTATCTGACTGGTGTGGAGGTACCGGACGCGGTGTTGATTATCAATGGCAAAAGGCGCTCATCAACTTTATTAGTTCCAGAGGATATTCCAAACGATATCAAAGAAGAAGCCCGCTTCAAGCCGGGGAAAGAGGCAGCGGCGTTGTACAAAGTTGACCGTGTGCTTTCACGGGACCAATTGACCCAATCCCTCGGCCGGACGTTAGTCGATGCACCAACAGTGTATCTCTACCTTGCGCCGGAAGAGACGGCAGGGATGAGCCCGGACCGTGGTTATCAAACGCGGATGGAGCGGATCGACGATCCTTGGGATGGAAGGGTACCGAAGGAGACAAACTTCGCCAACCTGATCAAGCAGCGTTTCCCGGAAATTTCCGTGAAGGATATTTCTCCGATCATCCACAGAATGCGCTGGGTAAAGGATGAAAAAGAAATTGCTGTCCTGAGCGAGTGCGGTCGCATCGGCGCTCTCGGATTCAACGAAGCAATGAAGATCACAAAGCCCGGCGTTTATGAGTATCAACTTGCCGCCGCGTGTGATTTCTACTATCAATACAACGGTCAGCAGAACCCCGCTTTTCTTCCAATTGCCGCATCCGGTGAGCGTGGACTGACGTGGCACTACAATGCGAACAATCACCCGCTCAAGTCGGGTGATGTTGTCCTGCTTGATTATGCGCCGGATCTGGCCTACTACGTTACGGATATCACCCGCACATGGCCGGTGAATGGCACATTTGACGAGTACCAGTCGAAGATGTATGAATGCATCAAGGAGGCACGTGCAAATATCATTGCGATGATGAAGCCAGGAGTCACATACGCGGAGATGCAGGCAGTCGGCAAAGCGGCGTATGAGAAACACGGTTTTGGAAAATTCTGGTTTGACTATGTTGGGCACCATGTAGGAATGGCTGTCCACGATGTTGGTCCGCGCGGTGAGGCCTTTGTTCCCGGAGTGGTCTTCAACGTGGAACCAATTATCGAAGACAAGGAGAAAAAGATTCACCTCCGCCTTGAAGATACCATCGTTATTACGGCAAATGGGGCTGAAGTACTTACCGGCTTAACCCCGGTTGACGCAAAGGAAATCAAACGCCTTATCGATGAACGCGGGCTTTTCGAATAATACGACGAAGCCCGTAAACAAAAACGCCCGAACAATTTGTCCGGGCGTTTCTCCAATTCTACCAGCTCGTTCCCAACTCGGCTGGTTGTTCACACTTTACAACGTTACCTCTGTGCAACCGTTCCACTGCTGAGGGGCGCCGTACCGAAGTTTTTTCCAAACCTTCTGCACCACACAGTCACAGACTTGTACTTGCTCAAATCCACATCCGCCGGGATGTCGTAATTCTGATCTCCCTGGTTTCCCTTCAAGGCTGCAAGGTGGAAGAAGCCCGCCTTTGTTACTGTCTCGTCATCTCTTGCATCGGGGGCAACGCCCAGGTAAACCTGCACATCCGGCCCATTTGATGTTTCGAAATCTGTGAAGCGAAGAACACGTTTGCCATCGCCAAGTTGAAAGATGGTTGCGACTCCGCGTGTTTCATGCGAGGCGCCGTGAAATTGACCCCGACTCAGTGTTTTTGGTTCCTGGCTGGTTGATGAAAGAGGCGCCGTCGCAAAGTTCGCACCAAAACGCTCGCACCATACGGTTATCGAATTAACATCGTTGAGATCGACGTCTTCGGGAATATCATAATTCTGATCACCTTTGTTTCCCTTGATAGGACCGAGACTTCGGAATCCCGCGTTCGTTACAGTTTCATTGTCGCTCGCATCAGGAGCGACGCCGAGGTACACTTGCACGTCAGGACCATTAGAGGTCTCGAAATTGGTGAACCGTAAAACACGTTTTCCATTCGCGAGCTTGTAAATGCTCGCAGTCCCTTTTGCTTCGTGGGCAACGCCGTGGAATTCTCCTTTGGTAAGAAGCTGTGGCCCGCCCTCAGAGACAGTCTTTGTCGCCGGGAATTTTTCGTTGACCACTTCGTTGACGAACAGACGTTCCGGTCTGAATGCATACCAGCCAATAGCTAGAATGGCCACTCCAACGCCGATAATAATGGGACGTTTTTTCATGGTGTAATTCCTTCAATAATGTGTGAGAATGATGTTTGGTGTTTTCTTTTGCTAAGATACATTGCAATGTTCACCATACTATCTCAAATCCAGGAAGATTCGATCACATCCCTTTTCCACAGTGGATGCAGCGGTATTCATTGTCATGATGGAGTTTCGCACAAACGGGAGGATTCCTGTATGCCAGTTTCTTATGGAGCAAACCAGCAAGAAACATGGCAAGAGGGGGCGCAGTCAAATAGATCCAAAAGGCATCCCAGATTCCCGCAGGCAAGGCAGAGCCAAATGTCCGGGCAGGGTTCATGCTCATGCCTGAAAGAGGAGCCTCCAGCAAAATGTAGGATGCGACAAAGACTCCGGCGAAAACACCCGTGTACCGCGCAATCTTCTCTCTCCCGGAAACTATCAAGATCACGGTCATGAGGATGAACGAAATAACAAATTCTGAAATGAAGGCGATACCAATCCCCCAATCGCCGGGAACGGTTGCTACATAGCGGACGGTCGGACTTTCGAGCATTTGTTTCAGGAAGAAGGAAGAAATCAAGATCCCGCCGACCCCTCCAATAAACTGTGCAACAATATACATGACCGCGTCAAGTCGCTTGATCTTGCCCAGTGAAAGAAAGGTGAGCGTCACGGCCGGATTAAAGTGTCCACCTGATTGTTTTCCCAAACGAGAATAAATAATGGCGATTGCCGTCGTTCCCATCGCGATCCCCATCAATCCTCTTCGTATGAACGGATCGTGAATCACCTGACGGACCGGGGATCCGGGATACTCCAGTAATGTACCGAAGACTGCGGCAGAAATCATGAAGAGTGCAAGCTCCGCTGCCTCCATCAAGTATTCAGGCCAATGAAATTGGCTTGTTTCAGTTGTCACCGTGAATCCACTTTAAGATTGCAAAGGAAAGGTAGAGACAGGAGATCACAATTGTGTCGAGGATCGATCGCAATTATGTTCTGAATCTGAATTGAATCGTGGGGGAGGCAGGGATTGCCCCACGCACGTGAGTAGTATTAGCGTACCAGTGTGATGCCTTTTCTGTCAGGAACTTGTTTCCGAGACGGCTTCGTCGGCTTGTGCACACGCCACATGGAGTCGGCAAAGTAGTATTTCGAATCGAAGAAGTGTTCGAATACTTCAAAGCCGTTAGCTTTCGCCATCCCATCGATGTCGCTCACAAGGTACTTCTGCGAGAACTCGGTGTGGATTGGCTCCCAGGGTTCGAAATCAAATGTGCGCCCGATTTGCTCAATAAACACGGTCTGTTTCTTCAGGCTGATAAGATAACTCTCCATCGCGCCTGAAAAAACATTATATGTTCCGAAATGCCTGAATGTCGAAAGATCGAATTGTCCGCCAAGCTCGCGATTGATGCGGTTGAGGAGATTAAGATTGAAATCCCGCGTTACACCTTCTTTGTCGTTGTAAGCACGGATGAGCATGTCGATCCCTTTTTTTAGGTCGAAGCCGATTAGCATTAGGTCGTCGTGCTTCAGGCATGACCAAACACTTCGAAGGAACGTCCCCACGTCTCCGTTACTGAAATTTCCAATCGAAGAACCAAGGAACATCACCAGGTTCTTTCTCCCTGATCGATTGTTCAGCCATTTCATTCCGGTGAAATAGTCGGCGATGATTCCATTCACCTCAAGGGTCGGCAGATGCCGCCCCAATGTCTCAACCAGCGATTTCATTGCTGATTCAGAAATGTCAATCGGCACATAGCGGAAATCAACGCCGGAATCCATGAAGTGCTTCAGGAGTGTTGTTGTTTTCTGGCTGAATCCGGCGCCAAGCTCCACAAGGTTGATTGGTGCATAGTCAACATACCGGGCAATCTCTTCTTTGTTATTCTGAAGGATCTCAAGTTCCGAACGGGTCGGGTAATATTCCTCAAGCTCAGTAATCCTCTGAAAAAGTCTACTCCCGATCCCGTCATAAAAATATTTTGACAGAAGGGACTTCGGTATTGCGCTAAGTCCGTTCAAAACGTCAAGAGCAAAAGCATCGCGACGACCGAACGAGTCCTGTGTATCACTATCGTGGAGAACCTTGTAGCCGGACATTGGTTTACCTTTCGTTCATGTCTGATGCGAGACGAAAGCCGGTAAACTGCCAGCGTTTATCACACTGGAAGAAATTACGGTACGTGGATCGGATGTGGTTCCGCGGGGTTGCGCATGAACCTCCTCGTAACACCATCTGGTTGATCATGAACTTGCCATTGTATTCTCCCAACGGGCCGCGCTCTTGTTGATAGCCGGGATACGGAAGATAGGAACTTCCGGTCCACTCCCACACATCGCCCATCATTTGGAAGAGCGGTCCGTTGCTCCCCACCGGAGCGACGGGATGAAACGCTCCGTCCTCAAGAAAATTTCCGTTCTCGGCAGAAACCTGATGAACCTTTGCAGCCAGTTCCCACTCGGATTCCGTCGGGAGCCGCTTTCCCGCCCACCGTGCGAATGCATTCGCCTCATAGTAGCTGACGTGTGCAACGGGCTCCGTCGGCTCCACAGGTTGAAGTCCACCCATTGTCATGATTTGCCAGGAGTCGTCCACCTTCTCCCAGTACAGCGGCGCATTCCATTGCTGGCTTCCAACAGTGTCCCACCCGTCCGAAAGCCAGAGAAGGGGATTGGTGTATCCGCCATCGTTCATGAATTCCATGTATTCACCGTTGGTGACGGGGCGATTCATCAATGAAAACTTATTCACGAACACCTTATGCTGTGGTCGTTCGTTATCCCATGAGAAACCGTTTTGATCTGCACCGAGGCAAAACACCTGTTCGTCGAATGCAACAAACGACTTTGCCGGCTCTTTCCCGTGAGGTAAAGTCTTTCGGGCCTTGTAGGTTGGACGCAAAGGATTCATCGAGAGTATATGTTTGATATCTGTAACAAGCAGCTCCTGATGTTGCTGTTCGTGGTGTAAGCCCAGCTCAACCAGAGGAGCGATCTTCGCGTACTTCTTGTCCTCGACAGCCGCAAGCAATTCGATCATCCGCTTGTTGATTGCATCACGATACGTGTAGACTTCCTCAACGGTGGGACGCGACAACGTGCCGCGAATGTCCCGCGCCACGCGATCACCAAAACTCTGGTAATACGAGTTGAAGATAAAATAATACCGGTCGTTCAATGGCTTGTAGGAAGGCGTAAATTCCTGCAGGACCACTCTCTCGAAAAACCATGTCGTGTGTCCAAGGTGCCACTTTGGTGGGCTGACATCGGTCATTGACTGGATAACGTAATCCTCCGTTTGCAAAGGCCGAGAAATTTCTTCGGTCATGCCTCGCACAGTGGAGAAGTGATTACTCAGCTCGTCTCGGTTCATTGGTATTCTAATCTATTGTTGAACGATACAAGATGAACAGACTTACTATTGCGCTACTACAGTCGCCCGTGTTTTGCGAATTTTTGCCGTCTGTTTCGCCGGGGCAGGATTGACCCCGCAAACATCCTCGACATATGTTCGGAGAACTTCCCCGACGCTCCATGCTTGCGCTGTACATCCGTGCTCATGGTGCGGGGCATCGGCATCGAAGATTTCAGAAATTGTTCCCAGTCCGCCTCGTTGCAAATGTGGCAAGATGTTCTGGACGACCTTTCTTGCCCGCATTCTTCCTTTTTCACCTTCAAGCTTGACAATGGAAGTGCACAGCGGACCTATGAGCCAGCTCCATACAGTTCCCTGATGATATGCACTATCACGTGACCACTGATCGCCGCCGTACGATGGGCGATATGAAGAGTGTCCAGGAGAAAGACTCCGCAATCCCACCGGGGTGTACAGAGTGTTTTCTACAACTGCAAGCACTGCCCGTCCTCGGGAATCATCAAGAAGTGTAAATGGAAGACCCAGGGCAAAGATCTGATTTGGCCTGATTGCCGCATCCCTGGTTTCAGCGTCTACGTAGTCAACAAGGCAACTTTCCGCATCGTTCCAGAAGAGCGTCTCAAAAGATATGCGTACTCTCGCCGCTCTGTCTAGAAGAGTCTGCGAAGCCCCTACAGAATCGTATTTTTTGGTAAAACCTGCAAGGATCATTAAAGCGTTGTACCAGAGGGCGTTTATCTCCACAGCTTTTCCCTGTCTTGGAGTTACCACCCAGTCCCCGATCTTCGCATCCATCCACGTAAGCTGTACTCCGGGTTCTCCTGCGTTCAGCAACCCATCGCTTGGATCGACCTTGATCTTGTAACGAGTTCCGCGGTCATGCCACGCAATAATGTCTTTCAGGACCGGAAATAATTCGGCCCTCACGAACTCATCGTCCCCCGTATATTCCAGGTATTTGTGTATTGCAACAAAGAACCAGAGCGTTGCGTCGACGGTGTTGTATTCGGGTTGTTCACCTGCATCCGGAAAACGGTTCGGCAACATTCCCTCGCTTACACTTTGAGCAAAGGCTCGAAGAATCAGCCGTGCTTCGTCGAACCTCCCAGTAACAAGACAAATTCCGGGGAGCGCGATCATCGTGTCACGGCCCCAATCCGAGAACCAATGGTATCCCGCAATGATGGTCCGGAGATCGGATCCCCGACGGACGATGAACTGGTCCGCGGCAAGGCTGAGACTTTTGGTGATGTCATCCTGAATTGACAGTTTCTTGATCAAGGTTTCGCGACGTCTTTTCTCTTTTGCAGCGAGGAGAAACGCATCTCGTCCCTCCGGCTTCTCGGTGGAGATGACAACGCCGAGACGATCGCCTGTCCGAAGGGTGACTCGAATGATTCCATGCGTGAATAGATCTTCCCGGAAGTCGAGGCCGCGGAACTGTTCGACCGCATACTCAAAGTTGTAGTACCACTCCGGTTGGTGATAAAACTCGGCATTGGGAACGGAGATATACACGGGTGGAAGGTCGTTGTACGTTCTCAGCGTCAGTACGCTGTCTGCGAATTCTACCCCGCGGTTGATTGAATCGTTGGCGTGCGTCATGCTGTGGTAATCGCGGCCAGCCACGAACGGTCGCAGCTCCAGCGTGAACTCGTCATCCGCTTCCAAGACCTCATACAATACGAGAGTCGCATTCTCACCGTTCGGCGTTACCACCGTTTTTCGAAGTCGGATATTTCCCGAGGAAAACTCGAAAGTGGGGAACAAATCCTTTTCGAACGACGTCAGGTACGTGAAGCCGGACGGCGATACGGCGTTGGGGAATTGGTTGCACCCGAGCTCGAACCGTTCGGACGAGGTCACGATAGTCTCCTCGAGTTTGGACAGCAACACCACTCGTCCCACCGGCGGATGAGTTGCGGCCACGAGGAGTCCATGATACCTCCGTGTGTGTGCACCGCTCACCGTGGAGCTTGCCCAGCCCCCGAGGCCGTTTGTTTCCAGCCACTCGCGTTGAGAGGCCTCTGCGAAACTCTGAAGAACGGTTTTATCGAGTCGAATATTCATGATTGGCTTCCGAGCTTAGTTTGCCATGGCTGCTTGTTTCCGTGTTCGGTCCATTTCATTTGAGGGAAGCGGATGCACGTTGACAAAGACCTTGATCGCATTTCCCGGACTTGTCAAGATGTTCATCATTTCTTCGAAGTTCTCCAGGCCATTCACGGGGTTCGTAAGCAGGCGTTCGGCCCATCCGGGGAATTGCGCGCTACCCTGGGCGAGATCCTTCACGCCGGCCTCGAAGTACTCGCGGTTTGCATTCACCGTGCCGAACATGACTTTGTTACCGAGAACGAAATCGAGATTTATCTTATCTGCAGGAACTTCCAGCTTTTTCCCACCACCGGTAATGCTGGAAAGGATCAGGACCCCATTCTTCCCCAGAGCCGCAGCAGATTCGAATACCACTGCTGAGCTTCCCGTTCCCTCGAACATGAGATCGAATGGTCCGTATTCCTTTGCCGCATCGGTCACTGAAGTGTCGAGCGTGGACACATAGCGAGCGCCGAGAGCTTCAACGAGCTCTGAGTTGACATAGGGAGATGCCTTCCGACCGAACGTCGTTACTTCCAATCCGCGAAGACGCAGTATCATCGTTGCGAGCAAACCGAGAGTGCCGGATCCCATGACTGCCGCTTTCCTCGGACGCCAAACACGGAGCCGGCGCTGTATTTCATACGCCTGGATAATACCTTTCTCTGCCACACTCATTGGCTCAAGCAAAACGCCGATGTTCATCAAACCGACGGGTATCTTCACTATATACTCAGGCGTATCGACATAATATTCGGCGAGGTATCCGTGACGCAGGTTGATACCACGCTCGAAATACACGTCATCCGTCGTCATATCGTATGTACCAATCCTGTCGTATAAGGAACTTCCCGGCCGGCGGACTGTCGCAACAACGTAATCACCAGGGTGGAATTCCGTCACGTTTTCACCGACCTCCTCAACGATACCAAATGACTCGTGTCCGATGATGAGATAGTCATCTCCTTTCGGAGCGGCACCATATTCCGCAGCGTTGATCTCCTTATCGGTTCCATCGACGCCGACACGGAGGACTTTGACGAGAACTCCTCGTCCGTCCGGCATATCTGCGACACGTGGTTTAGGGACATCGCGCAGATGCGCGGAGTTTTTCTTTCCGGGTATTACACATATGGCTTTCATGCTGTTGTCTCCTTTAGACTGGACATTCTTTGATAATTCATCGTGACCTTTTTCTCGTTCGCCGTGTCCTTCTTCGCTCGAGGTTGTAAGAGCTTTGCGACAACGCCGGTCCATCCGGTCTGGTGCGATGCGCCGACGCCTCGACCATTGTCGCCGTTAAAGTATTCATGGAAAAGAACATAATCGCGGAAATACGGATCGTTCTGCATCTTGTCGCTGTATCCGAGGACGGGACGCCGGCCGTTCTCATCGGCGAGGAAGAGCTGCGTCATGCGTTTGCTAAGCTCACTCGCCACATCGTCGATGGTGACAAATGTTCCCGACCCTGTCGGGTATTCGATTTTGAAATCGTCTCCGTAGTAGTGGTGGAATTTCTGGAGCGATTCGATGATGAGGAAATTCACCGGGAACCAAATCGGTCCGCGCCAGTTGGAGTTGCCTCCGAAGAGACCGGTGTTGGATTCCGCCGGCGTATAGTTCACCGTGAACTCATTTCCATTTGTATGAAAAACGTATGGATGGTCGTTATGATAACGGGAGAGGGCGCGAATCCCAAAATCAGAAAGAAACTCGCTTTCGTCCAACATTCTTCGCAGTAACGCTTTCATGCGATGACCGCGAAGGAGCGAGAGCAAGCGACGCTCGCCTTCACCCGGCTCCTTCCAACGGGAGACGAGATTCGCGAGATCAGGTCGGTAGTTGAGGAACCACTCCATGTGCTCGCGGAAGTAGGGGAGACGTTCCAACATCTCCGGGTCAATTGTTTCGACAGCGAATAGCGGAATCAGTCCAACCATAGATCGGACTTTCAATGGCGTCCTCTTGCCATCCGGTGTATGAAGGACATCGTAGAAAAATTCGTCTTCGTCATCCCATAGGCTGATGCCGTCCCCGCCGATATTTGCCGTTGCCCCGGCAATGTACAGAAAGTGTTCGAAGAACTTCGTGGCCATGTCCTGATACGCGCGGTTGTGGAGGCTGAGCTCCAGTGCAATACGCATGAGGTTGAGACTGTACATCGCCATCCAGCTCGTTCCATCTGCCTGCTCGATATGGCCGCCGGTCGGAAGCGACGCACTGCGATCGAAAACACCGATATTGTCGAGTCCGAGAAATCCTCCCTGGAAAATGTTGTGTCCCTCTGTATCCTTGCGGTTCACCCACCACGTGAAATTGAGAAGGAGCTTGTGGAAGACTTTTTCGAGGAACTCGATGTCTGGCTTGCCATTCATCTTCTCATCAATCTTGAACACCCGCCAGGTTGACCAGGCATGAACTGGCGGATTCACATCGCCGAAGGCCCATTCATATGCAGGGAGTTGTCCATTGGGATGCATGTACCATTCTTTGGTAAGAAGAAGCAGCTGATCCTTTGCAAAGTCGGAATCGACCATTGCCAGGGGGATACAATGAAAGGCCAGATCCCACGCGGCATACCATGGGTATTCCCACTTATCGGGCATGGAAATAATATCTGCGTTGTTCAGGTGCATCCACTCGGCATTCCGCCCGTACTGTCGGTTTTGTGGAGGCGGTGGCTGGCCATTGTCTCCATGCAGCCACTGTGGGATATCGTAGTAGTAGAACTGCTTCGACCACAACATTCCTGCAATTGCCTGCCGCTGCACCAATCGTTCATCTTCCCCTTCGATATCTTTCTGTAGTTCGGCGAAAAACTCGTTAGCCTCCGTTTTTCGCTGCTCCTCAATTCGATTGAAGTCGCTGAAAGGATTGGATGATTCTTTACTTGTGAGGCGCAGAACAACCGATGCGGATGATCCTCCATCGATAGAAAGTGCGAAGTGAAGTCCCGCCTTTGTCCCCACCAGTGCCGGATTTACCGTTGGTTGGTGATTGACGATAAAATTGTTGATGCCGTCCTTGAAGTAGCCCTCCTTGCCGTTGACGCCATACAGACGCTGATCGTTTGAATCGTTCTCGCAAAAGAGGACTTGCGGACTCCCTTTGAAATACAACCACATCTTCTTGCCGAGGTCGTGATGGTCGATCAGAATAGCGTTCGACCCTGCGGCGCGCATTGATGGGCGTTGGGGGTCAAGGCCCCATGACCATCGATTACGAAACCAGGTTTGGGGAATGCAATGAAACACCGCTTCTTCCGGGCCGCGATTGAACGCGGTAATCCGGATGAGGATGTCGTCAGTTCCACCTTTGGAGTACTCAACGAACACATCGAAGTACCGGTTTTCATTGAAGATGCCGGTGTCGATCAGCTCAAACTCAGAGTCTTGCTTTCCTCGTCTCCGGTTTTCCTCCACCAGCCAACCGTAGGGGAATTCCCTCTGCGGGTACTTGTATAACATCTTCATGTACGAATGTGTTGGCGTGCTATCCAGATAGTAGTAGTATTCCTTCACGTCCTCACCGTGATTTCCTTCGTTACCCGTCAGACCGAAAATGCGTTCTTTCAAAATCGGGTCGCGCTCATTCCAGAAAGCCGGGGCGAAGCATAGCAACTGTTGACTGTCGCTGATGCCGGCGATTCCTTCCTCGCCCCAACGGTACGCTTTGCTCCTTGCTGCATCGTGAGACACGAATTCCCAGGCAGTCCCGCCCGGACTGTAGTCTTCACGAACGGTTCCCCACTGGCGCTCGGTAAGGTACGGGCCCCATTTCTTCCACGGGATACTCGCGTTTGCTTCTGCGAGTCGTTTCTTTTCTTGTATCATGGTGTTCTCCGGTTATTAAATTCTGGTTATCGTTCGATCAATGTCAGGCCATGACCATCCGGGTCACGGATGAGAAGACCTTTCTTATAGCCGAGTGTCTCTTCCGGAATGACGATCGCATCCGGAGAAACGAATGTTGTGCGGGACTTCCGCAGGATCGATGCGGCTTCCGTCGCATTGGAGACAATAAGCTTCGTCTGCCAATGGGCAATATCGTTCGCCTTCAACTCCAATGGCGTCTGCCGGCCGTTGCGTGGAGTGCGGTACTCCAGAAATTCAATCCCCGGGCCCGTCGCTGCCCGAAGTCCGGTGATATGCAGCCGTGCGCCAAAAACATTGTTGAGGTGTTCCTGTTCCGTGCCGTAGTTCTCGCTTTCGCCTGCAACAGTCAATCCAAGCTTGTCACGATAGAACTGCAGACTCTTCTCCGTATCGTCCACGACGAGAGCGGTGTGATCGATGCCGAGGAAGAGCTCGTTGTTGCTCTGTTGCCATTTGGGATTACCCTTCCCGGACGGGAAGTAGATTACCTCGAGGTAGTGCCCATCCGGATCACGAAAATAGAATGCGCGGATACCGGCTGCTGCCGTGTTCCAATCGGGAATGCGTTGGGGGCCGGAGGAGGCATGGCGGACCTTATTCTCACGAAGAACCTGGTATGCTTTGTCCATATCCCGCACGACGATGGCGATGTGTTGAAACCACCGATCGTTGCTTTCTGTATCAGCGGGATACGGACGCCCCTGGGGCGCAAGATATTCCGTGAGTTCAATGAACTCGGTTCCAAGTTTCATTCGCACGACACGCATGCGGAGGCCAAACACTCCCTGCAAATGCTCGTAGGGATCTCCCCACACCTCCGTGTCGGAGACCTTCTCAAACTTCAACACCCTTGAATAGAAGTCCACCGATCGATCCATATCGCCCACCGTCATACCGATGGCATCAACCGTTGTTACAAGTCCAGACCCCCGACCTCCGACGGAGACAAAAATGACAAGAGCGAGAATCACTGCCGCTTTCGTCAGTGCACCCTGGGCTTCCAATTGTTTTCGCATCCGGTTGATCATGGCTCGTCCTTAATCTATTGTGCTTCCCGCGTTGCGGTGTCACCGCACCCGGGACATGTGTGAATTTCAATAACTGGCTCTTCTGCTTTCTTCTTCCTCTCCATTGTTGCGTAATCTATCTTTTCGGCATGAAAGTTCATGTCCATGTCGCATTTGTTGCAGTGCATTGGCATTCGTTCCTGTTTCATTTCATTCCTCAACTTTATTGGATGGAAATATTGAGTCGACCGTAGCGCAACACTGTGGACATCCAGATCAATTCCCTAATGAATTTTTCGATGCGGCGTTCGTATGCGCGATCAAGAAGAGTTCCTTTGTCGTCGAATGCCTTCTGCACGGACGAGAAATTGCCGTCCCAAAAAATATTGACCAACCCCAACTCGCGCATCACCGGAAGGAGGTTCTGAATAACGCGCGTCCCCCCGAATGGCCCGGCAGACACTCCCACGATCCCGACCGCTTTGTGTATGTATTCTTTCAGGTTCGTGTCAAGAAGATGCTTCAATGAGCCGGGGTATCCGTGGTTATACTCGGGAACGACAAGCACCATTCCGTCGGCTCGATTCATCATCTCCGAAAATTTGGCGTCCTTGATATTCTCCCCTTCATCATTGGTGGGAAGAGAAATCGAAAGGACATCGATCAGTTCCGTGGCGACATTGGGCTGCTTGGCCACCTGTTCGGTGACAAATCGCGCAACATATTCACTGAACCGGGTCTTTCGCGAAGTGCCGAGAATTACCGGGAGGAAGAGGGGTGTCGATTCCAGCATTATGCGCATCCTTATTTGATGACTAATGAAGATGGCCGCACGGAACGACCTTTGGTTGTTGTCACGTTCATTCTCTCTTTCAGGTGATCGGCAACGCGCATCGCGTTTGCGATAATCGTCAGCGCCGGGTTGACCGCGCCGCTGGATGGGAAGAAGCTTCCATCAACGGCGTAGAGATTGTCGACTTCGTGCGACTTGCAATTGCGGTCGAGCACGGAAGTATTGGGGTTGTCGCCGAAGCGAAGCGTTCCGTTCTGGTGTGCGACGCCCGCGAGGGGAATCCGTTGTCCTGCGTAGAGGCTTCGGGCAAACAGACCCTGGTGACAGTCATGACCGTGGGTCTTGCAAGCGGTCTGCAGCTTCATTATTTCCTTCAGTTTTGCGATAAGTCGTTTGTGTCCTTCTTCATTATTCGGTGTATAGCTCAACACGATGTTTCCATTTGTGTCGAGCGTGACGCGGTTGCTCGGATCCGGCAAATCCTCCGAGGTCAACCAAAAATCGAGAGAATGTTCCGCCATGTTCTCCAAAACGAAACCCGGGGCGATGGTAGGCGCACCGGCTTTGAGCGTGTCGCGATCCAGTTTTCCGACGAAAGATATGTGACCCATCGGGTACTGCCATTCCTTTGAGCCGAAATAGAAATCATTGAGTGCCAGCGTCTTCTGGAACACGGTTGGATTCGGACACTTGGAAATTGCCATCAGTACGGAGTTGACATGTCCCATGTAGTGACGACCCACCATGTCTGACCCGTTGCCAAGACCGTTGGGATGCTTTTCATTGGCAGAGCGGAGCAGCAGCGCCGCCGAGTTAATCGCTCCGCACGATGAGACGACGATATCGGCTGAATACTTCGACGTCACGCCCGCAACCTCAACAACGACGTTTGTCACTTCCGTGCCGGAGGTGTTGGTTTCTAGTCTTTTAACAAGCGTGTTTGTCAAGAGTGTAACGTTCGGGTATTGAAGAGCTGGATCAACACAGAGGACATGCGCATCGGACTTTGCGTAGACGAGGCACGGATGTCCATCGCACGTGTTGCAGCGTATGCACGGGCTCTTGAGCGGGTTCTGTTCATCCAACATAACGCCAAGAGGAACATGGAACGGATTATACCCCAGACGTTTCCAATCATCGCTCAACTGCTGCATGCGGGGCTCATGGCTGACTTCAGGATAGGGATAGGGGCTGCTTGACCACGGCTCCGTGGGATCAAAGCCACGGACGCCATGTACTTGATATAACTCCTCAGCCTTTGCATAGTACGGTTCCATTTCGTTGTAGGAAACAGGCCAGGCAGGAGACACTCCTCCATGGTGGATAATCTCGCCGAAATCCTCTTCGCGCAATCTGAAAAGAGCCGCGCCATAAAATTTCGTATTGCCGCCAACGTAATAGTTTGTGTGAGGGTGAAGCGGCTTCCCCTCCTTGTCGTACCACATTTCTTTGGTGTTATAGCGCGCTTCCTGGTTGACTGCCTTTGTGCTCCAGTTTTCCTTTTCGCGGGGGACGTAGCCACCCCGTTCAATCACGAGAATCTTCTTGCCGGTCGGAGCCAATGCATACGCCAGCGTCCCGCCACCTGCACCGGTTCCAATGATGATCACATCATAGTGGTTGTTCGATTTCATGGTGTATACTCCTGGTTTGTGCATCAAAGTGTTGTCAGAAAGCGGACATGAATGGCAGGTTCCCATATAGAAGTACTGATACTGCTTTCACGTCTGAGGTTCCGTGTTCGTTTGAAACCGTATTGGAACGGTGTGCAACGTACTAAGGGAGTATCACGGAATTGTCTGCTGGTTCTTACTAATGTATCTTTGGGTGGCCAAAGCCGATTCCGTTCGTTTTGAGTCGAATTCTGAAGATTGAAGAATTGGCTGTGAAATAAAGCGTTGAACCATCATCGCCCCAGGCGCAATTGGAGGTCGCGACGGCTGTTTTGATAATGCCCAGGAGGGTACCCATGCTGTTGAAAATATAGATTCCACCAGGGCCTGCGCCGTAGATATTTCCGTCGGTGTCAATCTTAAGCCCGTCAGGAGCTCCCGGACCATTGACGCTTAATGGACGCGCATCAAAGAACAATCGCTTTCTGCTAATCGTGCCGTTTCCATCCAGATCACATTCGTACCATGCTGGTGCACCTGCATCGACATCCGTCACGTAAAGTATTTTTTCGTCGGGCGACAGTGCCAGCCCATTGGGTGCTTTCAGATCTCTGATAAGAAGATCGAGTTCTCCATTTGTTGAGAGGCGATAGACACCTTGGAACGACAACTCCTTCTTTTCATCACTAAACGTATTCGGAAGCCCGAATGGCGGATCGGTGAAATACATGTCGCCAGTGGAACTGAAGATGACGTCATTCGGACTATTGAGGCGTTTTCCTTTGAACCGGTCGACGAGAACGGTTTTCGCCCCATTCTCCTCAATCCTTATTATCTGCCTGTTTCCGTGTTGGCAAATGACCAGTCTTCCATCAGGGTCGAAAGTGAGACCATTGGAACCAGGTTCTTTTCCGGAGAATGGCTCTGGTTCGTCGTACCCGCTTGGAGAGAGAAATAGTTTTGTTCCCTTTCCTTCCTTCCAGGAATAAATTGCGTTCGCCGGAATGTCTGAGAAGAAGAGCGTGCGGCTCTTTCGGTCCCATACCGGACCTTCGATCCAGTGGAAGCCATCGGCGATCTTCTCGGCCTCAGCGTCTTTTGGGATTATCTTATCCAGTGCAGGATTCAATCGAACGACCGTCACGCCAGATTGCCCTTGACTATCGTCAACTGGCATGGCGATAACCGTCAGTTGCCTTGCGAAAAACATCCAAGCAAAAAGGAGCGATACCGAGAGTATTTCTCGTCGAGCGTTCATAATGATCTTACTTTGCACCCAATGTCCCTCCAATGTTCAGTCCAGCTCCCGCAACATTCAGCCGCATACGATACAAAGAGCCGCGTGCACAAAGGTACAGAGTCTTTCCATCGTCATCACCCCATGCCATGTTGTGGACATGCTTCGGGGCTTTGATGGTGCCGAGATGTTTTCCTTCGGGAGAAATCACCCACAGGCCACCGGGACCGGAGACGTACACATTACCCATCTGATCAACTTTTACACCGTCGATGGCATCTTCACCTGGAGCGCTCGTGAGATCGTAAAAGAGCTTTCCGTTTTTTATTGTGCCATCGGCATTCACCTCGAATCGCTTCACCACTTTTGCTTTCTCATCCCAGTTGCCGACGTAGAGATATTTTTCATCGGGAGAGAAGGCAATGCCATTAGGGCCGGTGAATTCCTTTGTAAGCAGTTGCAACTTACCTTTGTAGATCGAATAGACGCCGCTGAAGCTCAGCTCCTTGCGCGGATCGTCAAAGAACTTCGGCAGACCGAACGGGGGATCGGTAAAGAAAAGCGTGCCTTCGGATCGGTACACAAGATCGTTTGGACTGTTCAACCGTTTGCCCTGATACTTGTCTGCAAGAATCGTCTCGCTGCCGTCTTTCTCAAGACGGATAACCCGGTGATTGCCATGCTGGTCAATTGTTAGACGTCCTTGTGGGTCCAGAGTAATTCCGTTCGAGCCGGGCTGCCCGTATTCTGCGATGTCGGCAGCGGCATAACCGCTGTTCTCGCGAAAGACTGAGAGTTGTCCGTCACTCGTGTATTTGAAAATGACATTGCTGTTTGGATCGCTGAAGAGGAGGAATTTGCCATCCTTGATCCAAATCGGACCTTCGGTAAACCGAAATCCATCTGCCAGCTTGAAGATTTTGGGATTGAGTGGAACAATCGCATTGATTCCTGGATCGAGGCGCTCCACTTCAACATTAACTTCGGCAGGTGTCACTGCCGCCGGCGCATAACCGCCCGGGTAGAATTCAAGCCGCGCGTAGCGAAGATAGATGTAATTTGTCGGTGGATTGGAAATCGGTCCGTTGATGCCGAAGATGGCGATCTGAATCTTCTGGCCCGGCTGGACGTTCCGGCCGATCACAAGTTTGTTCTCCGCATTCCACCCCGCGACAACAGAGCCGCCCGACTGTCCCAGGTAACGACTTATCTCTCCGTCAACCCAGATCTCGGCGTAATCATCAAGTGATGTTGCAAACGTAACTGTTGAGCCAGCTGTTTTCACTTCCCCGATCTTTTCAGGAATCGTGAGTGTGATGCGATACCAATTGAAACCAATGCGGCCGTTGCCTCTTCGCTTGGAAAGCGAGGTCGCCGGGATTGTCTCCCATTGTGAATCGTCGAAGTCAACCCCTCCTGCTCGAGGCGTGTAATCATACGTCCGGACAGGTGTGGAGCCGGGTTGTCCGTCCTGACCTGCGGTCAGAAAATCTGTTTCGATAATCTTTGTGTCGCTGTAGCGCCACGTGCCATTGACCAGTGCAGCGCCTGCCTCTGTTCCGAGATCGATGGTTGCAAAAGGCGCGCTCTCAGGAAAAGGTGAATTCATCTGTGGGAATGCAATAAAACTGGTACACAGTATCATTGCCGATAAAAAGAACAGCCTGGTTTTCATAGTGGTCTCCATTCTAAGTGAAATATGGATTTTTCAGCAGGGAGCAAGATGAGGAAGGGATTTCACAAATCAGTCATGAACTGGTAACAAGACGAGGAAGTAGCGGATTGCTACGCCGGCTGTTGCTGCGTAAGGCAGTGGATGGTGCCGAGACCCCACACAAGATCAACGGCGTAGATGCCGATAACCGGACGGTCTGTGATGAGTTCGGAAAGGATGCCGAGTGCTTTACGGTCATTGACGTCGTTGAAGGTGGGGACAAGAGCAGCTGCATTCGCAATATAGAAATTGGCATAGCTCGCGGGGAGTCGTTGGCCGTCAAAGAAAAGGGGGGAGGGCATGGGCAGGGGAACAACGGTAACCTTGGAACCATCTTCCAGACGCATTTCTTCCATTCGCTCGCGGTTTTCCTGAAGCGGAACATAATTGTCGTCGTTTGAATTTCCCTCTGAGCAGAGGACAACCGTGTTGTGGTTGACGAATCGGCAGAGATCATCCACATGGCCATGGGTATCGTCTCCCGCAATGCCACGGTTTAACCAGAGGACATTCGAAGCACCAAGGTGTTCTTTGAAGACCGATTCCCAATCGTTGCGTCCAAAGCCGGGGTTTCTGATTTGTATGGTTGGGTGAAGGAGACACTCTTCGGTAGTGAGGAGAGTTCCCTTTCCATTCACATCAATACTTCCTCCTTCGAGAACGACCGACTTTCCTTTATGGAGGGCGTGGACAATGGGTATGCGCAATGCCTTTGATGCGCGTTCCGGATTTGCATCGTCTTTCTTCCAATTCGGGTATTTCGCCCACGCGTTAAAACGAAAACGCATGATGGCGATGTCACGTTGACTTATACGGCGCGTAAACATCGGGCCGGAGTCGCGTGTCCATCCTCGATCCGTGGGAAACCGGAAGAATTCGATTCGTTCCAGGTTCACTTCTGCTTTCCGCAGGACTCGTCTTGCTTTAGCTTCGTGTTCTTTGGAGTTTACGATAATGCGGAGTGTCTCGCCCTGCGTGATCTTCTTTGCAATTTCGGAAAAGACCCAGGGAATTGGCGTGAACTTTCCGGGCCAGTCGGTCACGTTGGCGGGCCAGCTGATCCACGTGGCCTCGTGCTGTTCCCACTCTGAAGGCATGAGATACAAGTGGTCGCTCACTTCTGCTTCCACTTCTCCTCTTCGAGGAACCGGTTGGTGATCTGTCCGTAGGCGTCTATGCGACGGTCGCGGAGGAACGGCCAGTTGCGGCGAATGTTTTCGAGATGGCCGAGATCGATTTCTGCAACAAGGATCTCCTCCTTGTCCTGCGAAGCTTGCGCAAGGATAATGCCTTGTGGATCGGCAAGAAATGACGAACCCCAGAATTCAATGCCTGGTGCTTGCGGAGTTGGTTTCTCAAGACCGATGCGGTTGACTGCTGCCACATATATGCCGTTTGCGATGGCGTGTCCCCGTTGAACAGTTTGCCACGCATCCTTCTGTGCGGCTCCGTGTTCCTTTTTTTCATGTGGATGCCAACCGATAGCGGTAGGATAGAACAAAATACTTGCGCCAAGCAATGAGGAGATTCGTGCTCCTTCGGGATACCACTGATCCCAGCAAATGAGGGTGGAGATTTTTCCGTGGGCGGTTTGGACTGCATTGAAGCCAAGATCTCCCGGCGTGAAATAGAACTTCTCGTAATAACTGGGATCGTCGGGGATGTGCATCTTCCGGTAAAAGCCTGCAATGGAACCATCGGCGTCAATAATCGCCGCGCTATTGTGGTAGACACCAGCCGATCTGCGTTCAAACACCGGCACGATGATAACAACCCCGTGCTTCTTCGCCACGGCACTCAGAGCATTCGTCGATGCGCCAGGAACAGACTCCGCAAGGTCAAAGAGCTTCGTATCCTCTTGCTGGCAAAAATATTGGGAACGAAAAAGTTCAGGAAGACAAATTACCTGGGCGCCCTGCTGCGCAGCTTTTCCGGCGGAGTCCACACCCTTCTTAAGGTTCTGATCTGGATCGGTGCTGCAGGCCATTTGGACGAGACCAATACTGATTGTCCTGTTGGAAAAAGTTTTGTTCATCGAGGCTCGATTTTTCTTCGTAAAACTGTCGGATGCCGGGTGGGCTTTTGCTAAGCGTGATTACGCGTGCAAATGTACAAAGAACATTTTTGAAAGTCACGCATTCCGGAGAACCTAGGAGTGGGACAATCGTCTCGATTGTCCGCCTTGGGGACCTCCACCAGGTTCAGGTGGGAGGGAGGATTGTTACCGAGCGTTCGCGATAGCTTGTGCGGCGGCTGCCGCACCTGCGATTGCAATGTCCTCATCTTCCGAGGGGGTGTTGCCGCTAACGCCGATGGCGCCAATGACCTTTCCCTTGTATTCAATTGGAATGCCACCTTGCAGTGGTGTTGCTCCGGGCAGTGCAAGGGCAGCGATACGTCCGTTCTTTACCTGATCTTCAAACTCTTTGCTCGGACGACGGAAAATTGCAGCGGTACGGGCTTTACCGATTCCCACCTCGACGCTGGCGACCTGCGTATCGTTGAGTCGCTCCAACACAATGGGGTATCCACCTTCGTCTACTACAACGATAACAACGGTCGAGCCTCGCTTCAATGCCTCCTCTTTGGCTGCATCTGCAATCCGTAGCGCAACCTCTAGAGTCAGGACAGGCTTGGTAGGTAGTTCGGCGCGTAAAGCCGCCCCGTACAATAACGCAACCAACGAGAGAATTGAAACAGCGATCCTATTCATGATTATGACGCTCCTTCATCAGAGAATGCATCCCGCCCGTGTGGGCGGGATTCGGAAACATTATTCGGTTACCTTTACAACATAATAATTGAATGGCGATGAAACTTCCTTGAACCAATGCGGTGTCCCATTCGGTACCACCATTACGTCACCCTTCCCCAATTTTCGCGTCTCGCCTTTGTCGATTGACACACCACGAATCTCATCTGTTGCGATTGTTTTTCCATCGACCACGGCTCCTCCAGTCACAACAGTTGCCGTTCCTTCGAGTACATAGATGATGTCGGTATCGCGCGTGTGGACTTCCGCCATACCCGCGCCATCGCGGTGGCTCGCGTGGATCTTATATTGTCCGTTCTCGATCAGGGGGGAACCCTTCTTGAACGCATCGGTAACTTTATCACCCTTCAGGTATTCCACCCCCATCAATGAACCCATTGTACTCTTCATCGCATTCGCGCCGGCGATAGCAAGCTCTTCATCCTGTTGCGCACTTGAAGCGCCGCTCACACCGATCGCTCCCACGATCTGGCCATCGACCTCAATGGGGATTCCGCCTTGCAGCGGAGTGAAGTCACTCAAAGCCACCATTGGCGTGCGTCCATCACGAATTATTTTTTCGAACAGGCTTGTCGGCTTCTTGAAGATTGCCGCTGTCCGCGCTTTGCCTACCGAAATAAGCGCCCCGGCGGCAAACGTGCCATCGAGCCGTTCCACCAGCATCAAGTTTCCTCCATCATCGACCACGGCAATCGCCCCGCCGGGAGCGTTCACTCTTTTCGCCTCCGCAACTGCGGCGGCCACAACCTTCTTTGCGCCATCCAACGTTAACGTCTTCTTGTTTGCGATCTGTGCAGTTCCGATCGCAGCAGAGACGATTAAACAGCCAATCATTGAAATATATTTTTTCATTTGGGTATACCTCCTCAAAAAAAGAGGGCGGGTTCAACCCGCCCGATGAATGGTAAACGTCGAAGTACTACTTCGATGCCAGCTTGATGATCTCATCAAAACTCGTTTCGCCAAGAAGGGTCTCGGCAAACCCACACCAGATTTGCACCTTTGCAATGTCTTTGATGTAGGAGGGAAGCTCGACGGTTCTGTTCACTTTGTCGCCCTTAATGGGAAGACGCTGTAACAAATAGACGTTGCCCTTTGAATCAACGATCTGCCAATGAGGATCCGGCGTATCGGGAACCACAAATTCCTCGGAAACCATTAGCATTTCTTTGCCGCTCTCCGTCCAATGAGTAACAGTCCCTTTATTGGCTTTAACGCCCTGGAACTGCTTGCTGGTGTGCTTGTTCCCCGCAACAGCGGTCAAGCCAACCGCGAGCAAAAGGAATAGTGTCATGAAAATATTGCGCATGGTGTTTCTCCTTTGTGAAATAGTAATTTGATGTGTGAGTTTTTTGTTTGAATGTAATGTGTCAGTTTGGTTTGATGCGATTGTCCATTGAGACTCTTGGCCTGAACTCCGGGACGTACACTTCCCCATTCATCCCGACCACATAGCCATGAAGTTCAGGATGATATGTGTTCATTTCATTGATCAGCCCGAAATAGTCGTTGTAGAGTTCATCGAGCGCGAATCCTTCTTCGGGCAATTCGTTTTGGAAAAACTCGTCGAACATCCGCTTACGCACATCCATAACTACCTCCTTGTAATTGTGATCAACAAAATGAAGTGGAGGCAATTAACGGTGCGGTGATAAAGATTCTATCACCGAATGATCAAATGAGAAATGAGGTTAGTGGAGAAACGATCCCGTGAAGATCACAGGAATCTCACGAAGAAGGGGGTATATGTTCTGTGAGAACTTCATTGAGGGATACGAGCAGGCGTTCGGCGGTGAACGGCTTTGGGATGAATGCTTTGATGGTTGGCGAATCGGATTTAGATAAGCGTTGTTGCGAATGAAGACCGCTTGCAGCGATCACCCGGACACGAGGATTCATGCGTTCCAGGGCCTTGATCGTTCCTAATCCGTCCAAATAAGGCATCATCATATCTGTAAGAACCAGGTCAATCTCGTTTCCCTGTTTCGCATAGACTGAAAGTGCGTCCGTCCCGTCTATGGCCGTAATAACCCTGTATCCATGGGCCTCCAGCGTAGATTTGGCAACTTCTCTGATGGATGCTTCGTCGTCGACAAGAAGAATCAATTCGTTATTGCCATGAGGGAGTTTTCGCTCTTTGCGTTCTTCCCGGTCTTTCCGTCCAATAATTGCGGGAAGAAAGACTTTGAATTGTGAACCTTTTCCGAGCTCGCTGTAGACAGTCAGAAATCCCTGATGGCTCTTCACGATTCCAGCAACGGTGGAAAGACCGAGACCCGTTCCTTTACCGATTCGTTTGCTTGTAAAGAACGGTTCAAAAATCCGGTTCAGCACTTCCGGTTCAATACCTGTTCCCGTATCGCTGACTGTCAGGCAAAGGTACTGACCCGGCTGCGCCTCCGGATGCAAGCGCGCGAATTCCTGATCGAGATCGACATTCTCCCCCGAGAGCTTCAGTACACCGCCGCTTGGCATTGCGTCACGAGCATTGAGGCTGAGGTTCAATAACACCTGGTGGAGCTGCGTTGCATTTCCTGCGATCATGTGAAGTTCCGGACCGATCCGTGATTGGATCTGAATCGTTCGGGGGAAGGTTTCGCGGACGATTTTTTCCATCTCCTTGATGAGATGACGCGCCTCGAGCGGCACACGGTCGCCTTCAACGCCCCGGGCAAATGTCAACACCTGGTTTGCCATGTCGGCTCCACGACGTGCATTGGAATCGATCATTGCGAGAAGAGGTTGCAATCGATCGTGATCGGGCTTTTCGAGGAGGGTCTCCACGGCGAGAAGGATTGGTGTCAGAACATTGTTCAGATCGTGCGCAACGCCGGCCGCCAGCGTACCGATGCTTTCCATACGCTGGGCTCTGAGAAAGTGGGATTCGAGCTTTCTTTTTTCGGTGACGTCGGTGTTGATGGATAGGATTGCGCGTGGTTCTCCTTCGTTTGACCGAACAAGCGTCCATCGACTTTGCACAATTACCTCCTGGCCGTACTTCCGTTTTTGCCGGACTTCTCCATTCCAGATTCCCCTTTCGTATGCTTCCCGCGAGGCGTTACCGAACAGCTCTTCATCGGTTGAATATAAGAGATTGCCGATGTGTTTCTTGCGCGCCTCTTCCTGACTCCAGCCATAGAGTGTTTCCGCTCCCTTATTCCAGAACGTGATGCAATGGGAGAGGTCCGTAACTACTATGGCATCATGGGCTTCATCCAACAAACGAGCCTGATCGCGAATTTGCTCAAGGTCTTTCTTCCGCTGCAATTCCATTGCTGCCCGTGCCGCGAAGATACTGATAATGGATTTTGCGCGTTCTGGATTGCTCAGCTCCTTGTTATTAATAACAAAAATATGGCCCAGTGTTTCTCCATTGTTGCCAAAGAGGGGTGTCCCGAGATAGCAGAGAGCCTGCATTGTTACCAGCGCAGTCTCCTTTGGGAATCTTTCCTGTACATGATCTTTGTAAAAGCACGTTTTTCCCTGATTGAGCACTTCTTCGCATGTGGTGTCCTTTACATCATACTCGATACCGGGGAGCCAGTCATGGTCTGACCAAAACGCAAGTGACCGGACGCGATCGACCGACGTTCCGACGCATTCGGACACCAAGGCGTATCGCACGCCGAGTGCGCTTGCAAGAAACTTCACCAGCTCGGGAAAAAACTTCTCTCCTGTAACGGCCGCCGTACCAGCGACAAGATCATGCAGCGCGTTCTCCTCCCGCCTGCGATCCGTCACGTCGCGGATGATGATACTAGCTTTGGGATCGCCATTTCTGTCCCGATAAAATGAAGATGAAACCTCTCCCGGAAAGAGAGAACCATCCTTTCGTCGAAAATTGAGTTCCCCCTTGAAGTGACCGGTTCGTTCACGCACTTCCAGAAGCTTCGGCAGGCGTTCATCCAGGGGATCGACAACGCCCTTTCGACCAACGGCACGAATCTCATCTTCCGTCATTCCGAAAATGCGGCATGCTTCCTGGTTCGCGGCTTCGATCGTTCCATCCTGGGTGGCGATAATGACCGCATCGTTGCTGTTCTCGAACAGCGAACGGAATTGCTCTTCGCTTGCACGGAGGTTTGTTTCGGCGAGCTTACTCTCGGTGATATCCTCGACCATCGCAAACGTGTAAATGAACCGTCCATCCTCGTCTCGTACCGATGCACATGCAGTATTCGCCCACATGATTGATCCATTCTTCCTTCGGTACCGTTTCTCAATGCGAAAGTTCTGTCGTATTCCTTCAACCAATTCCCGAAACACTTTTCCGCTGGCGAGGAGGTCCTCCGGAAACGTGATGTCTTTGAAAGTGAATTTTCCCAATTCCTCACTCGTGTATCCAAAAATTTCCTGGAACACAGGATTCGCTCTAAGAAACCGACCTTCTGCATTGTTGATGGAAATACCGATGGGAGATGCTTCGAAGAGCGCTTTAAACTGCTCTTCGCTCTCGCGGAGAGTTGTATCTAAGGAATCAGATGCCATACGTCTCTCCGACAAGTAGAGAAATGAAGAACAGGAAGCTGGCGAGAGAAAGGTGGATCTAATTTATTGTAAACGGCAATGACAGTCAAACGAGAGTTGTCGCACCTGACTTTTTACTAATCGAGATCCGCCACAATTCGATAACCAACCCCGGGAACACTTTGTAAATATTGAGGATATGAGGGGGGTCGTCTCCATGGGCAAGAAAAAACTGACTGATAAATGGGAAGCACAACTAAAGATTGAGGAACTGAGCAAGAAGGCAGCATCTGCGAAAGACGACCTCAAAGTCGAGTACGAAAAACAGATAAAGATATTGAAGGACAAGCAGGTGGAGGGGGCTAAGAAACTTGAGCAGATCAAATCTTCAGCCGATGCTGCATGGGATGAGGTAAAGGCGGGCGCAGAAATGTCTGGCACGAAATGAGATCGACCATGGGGAATGCGATGTCGAAATTCAAAACCCCGTCAGAGAAATAGGTGTTGGAGGATCGATTCCGACGGCTGATGCACAAAAGCCCTCTTGCGAGGGCTTTTCGAATTGAACTACCGATATTTCACTTCAACAGCAACATCTTCTTCATCTGCCTGAAGCTGCCAGCAATATTACCGGACGAAGTTGCTTCGATTCGATAGAAGTACACCCCGCTGGCAACATGGTTCCCGAAGCTATTGTTCGAGTCCCACTGAACCGACTTATACCCGGGCTCTTCGAAACCATTGACTAGTGTTCGTATCTCATGACCGAGAATATCGTAGATCTTGAGAATTACATGGCTCTGTGCAGGCAAAGCATACTTGATCGTGGTGCTCGGGTTAAACGGATTGGGATAGTTCTGAAGCAACGCATACTCTTCAGGGAGTTCATCACCTGTGGATGTGACTCCAACCGTTGTTGTATCCCCGATGACTGCCCTAAAGTGGTAATCATCCGTTATAGCATTCCACGTTGCGCCGTTAAAGGTGAGTGTCCGATTGTTGCTGCCCGGAGTCCTTTGGGTGATCCACACCGAATTGATTGGGACAGTGAATCCGATGAAGATGTTTCCGGTCAGG
>DASWHW010000018.1:0-7792 GCA_036397975.1 Bacteroidota bacterium | reverse complement strand
CCGCGAGGCCGGGGTGATCACCGTTGCCTTTGATGAGGTGGACTTCCGTCCTGACATTTGGAGGATAACGTAGAGCCGTTGCTCCATCAACCCGTACCCAACCTCGATATTATACAAGATGTCATTTGAAAAATTTTTTGAGCGAATATCGTACGACAATTCCGCGCTAGCAAACGCTGGTGCTGGATAGAGTGAACGTCCGATGGCGAACCCAAGAGCGACATTGAACTCCCCATCACCGGTAAGCAACCAGTCAACGTTGGTGTCGTCACCTGTTGGAAGTCCAAACAATGATGTACCTGTAATTGCCCAGCCGTTCTGGTTGTAAAAGCCATAGCGAAGCGCAAGATTGATGTCTCCGATGCCGCTGTTGCTTGGAGAGGATGGGCCTGCTCCCTGTAGATCTTTTGCAGAGATAAATACGACCGGAATAGCCGCTGTTACGGCAAGTTCATCGGTAATGCCTACATCGCCAAACAGTTGCACCACCGAATTGCTCACGGTGCCATTGACCAGTTCTTTTGTTGACTGGTCATTATACACTTTCTTATAGGGAATGGTGCTGAAGCCAAGCTGAAGAAAGCCTGTCCCTGCTTTTCTGGTCCACGGTCCGGCAGACATGGTTGATGGGATCACGAAAATGAGAATGAGGAAGAGAGAAGTATACTTCATACGTATTATCAGGTTTTAATGAGCGGAAAACGAGTTTATGGAACGGGGCACAACCCGAGAGACATTTGCCACGCGAAAGATCCGACAAGTGCCACAACTACAAGAAGAATGACAACTTTCTTCATCAAATTCACGGCATCCGCCACTGTCGTCCATCAACTTTCATGAGTTCGTCGGCTTCTTTCGGGCCCCATGTACCTGCAGGGTATTCATAGACTTTGGACTTTTTGTTCGACTTCCATCCTTCGTGGATTGGAGTAATGAGCGACCATGCCACATCAACACTGTCGCCACGCGCATAGAGGGTTGGATCTCCCAGCATACAATCGAGAATCAGCCGCGTGTAGGCATCAGCAAGTCGGCCGCCAAACGAAGATCCATACCGGAAGTCCATTGTCACCGGCCGCATGCGCATCGAAGAGCCGGGAATCTTAGAGCTGAATCGGAGAGAAATTCCTTCATCTGGTTGAATACGAATAACGATGTTGTTTCGATCATGAGTTTCAGCCGGCATCATGCGAAAAAGGTGGTGCGGCGTTTTCTTGAACTGCACCGCGATTTCCGTGACGCGCTTCGGCATTCGTTTTCCCGATCGGACGTAAAAAGGAACATCCGCCCACCGCCAATTGTCAATGGTGAACTTCAAACCGACGTATGTTTCTGTCACGCTCTCTTTCGATACGCCTTTTTCTTCTTTGTAGCCGGAAACATTCTTTCCTCCCACAATGCCGGGAGAATATTGGCCCCTGACCGAATACTTATGCACATCCTCAGGTTTGATGGGGCGAATCGCTTGAAACACTTTTTGTTTCTCGTCCCGCACCTGTTGTGCATCAAAAAGGACGGGTGGCTCCATGGCGGTCAGGGCAAAAAGTTGCATCATATGATTCTGAATCATGTCCCGCATCGCCCCGGCCTGTTCGTAGTATCCGCCGCGACTTTCCACTCCGACCGTCTCCGCCGCGGTTATCTGAATATGATCAATATACATCCGGTTCCAAATCGGCTCGAAGATACCGTTCGCAAAACGAAAGACCATCAGGTTTTGGACCGTCTCTTTGCCGAGATAGTGATCGATGCGATACACCTGATGTTCCTTGAATACTTCAAGAACGTCGGCGTTCAGCGCTCTCGCTGATGAAAGATCGATCCCAAACGGTTTCTCGATAATGATACGTACCCAATTCTCCGGCGTGCGGGGACGGCTCAGTCCAACCGCACCCAGGTGCTTCGTCACCGGCGCATAGAGGCTTGGCGGCGTCGAAAGATAAAAGAGAAGATTACCCGACGATCCCCGTTCTGCGTCAATTGTCTCCAACTCTTTTTTGAGCGGCCCATAGTTTTCCGCGACGCTTGGATCGATGGCGACATAATAGAGGCCACGGGCGAAGTTCTCCCACAAGGAGGCTTCAGAATCCTGGAGCCTGCCAAACTCCTTCATTGCACCGGTAAGGTAATCGCGAAAGGCATCGTGCGACATTTCGGTACGCGCTGCCCCCACGATGGTAAAATTCGAAGGAAGCATTCCTTGCCGGGCAAGATCAAAAATTGCAGGAATGAGTTTACGCTTTGTCAGATCTCCTGAGGCGCCGAAAATAACCATCACGCATGGATCGGGGAGTTTCTCCATACGGACTTCTTCCTGCAACGGATTGGTCTGTAAGACAGATTCTTTGAAGTCGTTCATCCGGGGAGAGGTCCTTGCGTTATTTCTTCGACTTTACCGCGTGTCCACCAAACTCATTTCTGAGTGCAGCGAGCATGCGATGCGCAAAGGAGTTCTTATCACGAGAGGCGAAACGCATTTGCAGTGAGAGCGTGAGCACCGGTGCGGGAACATCGCGCTCAATCGATTCAAAAACAGTCCATCGCCCTTCACCGCTGTCGGAGACGTAGGGTTCAAGGTTTTCGAGCTTGGGATCTTTTTCGAACGCAAGAACCGCAAGCTCCAGGAGCCACGAACGAACCACGCTTCCCTGATTCCAGAGGTGGGCAATTTTTGTTAGGTCCAGGCCATACGGTGAAGCGCGCAGAATGTCGAAACCTTCCGCATATGCCTGCATCATTCCATACTCAATGCCGTTGTGAATCATCTTTACCAGATGTCCCGAGCCACATGCCCCGCAATGAAGGTACCCATCGGGTGGTGCAAGAGTCGTGAAAGCTGAATCAAGAGCTTTCACCGGATCCGCTTCACCGCCAATCATCAGGCAGTAGCCAACCTGCAAACCCCAGATGCCGCCGCTCGTGCCGCAATCAACATAATAGATCCCCTTTGCCTTCAGCTCCGCTTCGCGGCGCACTGTATCTTTATAGTACGAGTTCCCGCCATCAACAACGATATCACCCTTTGAGAGAAGAGGAATCAACTCTTGAATATTGTCATCAACCGGTTTGCCGGAAGGAACCATCAGCCAGACAATTTTCCGACCCTGAAGTTTCCCTACCAGATCTTTCAGCGATGTCGCTCCGACTGCACCCTTCTTTACTGCCTCCTGCACTTTATCCTGACTGCGGTTGTACGCAATAATCTGGTGTTTGTCGCGGAGCAGTCGCTCCACCATGTTTCCCCCCATCTTTCCAAGGCCAACGAATCCTAATTGCATACTTCTTCCTTTCAGGAGATACGATAGTGGTTCAGAATGTCAACGAACTTATGTCGCAGGAACGAATTGATCCCGTTTTTCTTCCAGGTTTGCGTACAACCCATCGAACGATTTCTCAAATGATGCGACGCCGTCGTCTTCGAGTTTTTGTGTTACCGCTTTCATGTCGATGCCGGCGGCAGCAAGTTCACGAAGAGAGGCTTGTTCTTGCTCAATGTTTTTTTCAACACTCACCTCGACCTTGGCATGATCGAGAATCGCGGTATAGGTGGCTGGTGGAACGGTGTTCACCGTATGAGATCCAATAAGCGTCTCTACATACAACACGTCACTGTATGCGGGATCTTTTGTTCCAGTGCTTCCCCACAGCGGACGTTGTACGCGTGCTCCTTTTTCCTTCAAGGCGTCAAAGCGTCCGGCGCCGAACGCCTCCTTGAATGCATGGTAGATCATTTTCGTGTTTGCAACTGCAGCTTTACCTTTCAGCTTCGCAAGTTTGTCATTGTGCGATGTTTTCATTTTTTCCGTCAGCATGCTGTCCACCAGCGTATCGATACGACTGACGAAAACACTCGCCACCGAGGCGACATGATCGATCGGTTTCCCTGCTTTCATCCGTTTCTCCAGTCCGGAGACGTACGCTTTCGCCACTTCCTTGTACCGCTCAACGGAAAAGATCAGCGTCACGTTGATGTTAATTCCTTCACTGATTGCCTGTTCGATCGCGGGCAATCCTTCCAGCGTGGCGGGAATCTTCACCATCAAATTCTTCCGGTCAATCTTCGTCCATAGCTCGCGCACCTCTTCAATCGTCGCCTTGGTATCGCGCGCCTTGTTGGGCGTGACTTCAACACTGACGTAACCATCAAGGCCTTTTGTTTTATCATAGACCGGCTTGAGGACGTCCGTCGCCATCTGAATATCTTTGATCATCAGTGCTTGAATAAGTTGCGCGGCGTCGATTCCCGGATTGGATTCGACCAGTTGTCGTAGTTGTTCATCATAGTCGGCACTACCGGAAATCGCTTTGTCGAAGATTGTGGGATTCGATGTAACACCCAGCAGTCCTTCATCCACCATTTTCTTCAGTCCACCTTTTGTGATTAGCGACCGGCTGATGTTATCGTACCAGATACTCTGGCCGAGCGATGCGAGTTTTTGCAGGTTATTCATAATGCTCTCCTTTCGTGAGACTCACTTCTTTAAAACTTTTTTCGCTGCAGCAACAACAGCTTCGACGGTAATGCCAAAATGTTCATACGCTTTTTCATACGGGGCCGACGTTCCAAACGAAGACATCCCGACAAAGGTTCCGCCGTCGCCAATGAACCGCTCCCATCCAAGCTGCACGCCCGCTTCAACAGCAACGCGCGCTTTGACACCCGGAGGAAACACGCTCTCTTTGTATGCTTGATCCTGCTTTTCAAATAATTCCCACGATGGCATACTCACAACGCGGGACTGGATTCCTTCCTTCGCCAACTGTTCGTGCGCTTTCATCGCCAGACTTACCTCCGAACCGGAGCCCATGAGAATAACCTGTGGTTTCTCGGCTCCAGTCACAACGTATGCTCCTTTGTATAACCCTGTCGCCTTTCCGTACTTCGACTGATCGAGGACTGGAAGCTTCTGACGAGTTAGCGCAAGAAGTGTTGGCCCGTTGCGATGCTCAAGTGCAAACTTCCACGCGTAGGCCGTTTCGTATGCATCAGCAGGACGAAGCACCACGAGGTCCGGCATCGCTCGCAATGACGCGAGGTGTTCCACTCCCTGGTGGGTCGGGCCGTCTTCGCCAAGACCAATACTGTCATGCGTATAAACAAAAATTGTTGGGTAATGCGAGAGAGCCGCGAGTCGTATTGTCGGCCGCATATAATCGGTGAAGCAGAAGAAGGTCGCCCCATAGGGAATCAACAAATCACTGACAGCGATGCCGTTCATGATTGAACCCATACCATGCTCACGCACTCCGAAACGGATGTAGCGGCCGTGTCGATTCTTCTTGCTGAAGTCCTCGACGCCTTTGAACCGGGTATTGTTTGATGGCGTCAGATCCGCGGAACCTCCCAGGACGAGCGGAAGCCTTGGCATTATGGCATCCAGAGTTTTGCCCTGGGCCTCGCGTGTCGCGAGCGATGTTCCAGCTTCGAACTTCGGCGCAGACTCGCTCCAGATCTGCTCCCAGTTGGACGGCAGTTTTCTTGCCGCAGCAACCGTGAATTCTTTCGCGAGATCAGGGTGAACAGATGCGTAACGCTCAAAGAGTTTCTTCCATTCATTCTCCCTCGTCTCTCCCTTCTTCACCTCTTCACGAAACACTTTGAGAGATTCTTCGGGAATGAAAAACTTTTTCTCCGGATCCCACCCATAACGCTTTTTTGTCAGGGCGATTTCTTCATCGCCAAGTGGTGATCCGTGTGCATCGTGCGAGTCCTGTTTGTTCGGACTACCATAACCGATGTGCGTGCGCAACTTGATCATCGTCGGACGGTTTGTTTCTTGCTGCGCTGTCTTCAGCGCCTTCTCAAATGTTACTATGTCGTTGCCGTCACCACCGACGGTGATGACCGACCAGCCGTATGCTTCATAACGTTTCGCAACATCCTCACTGAATGAAAGCGAGGTCTCTCCGTCGATCGTGATAAGATTGTCATCATAGATGGCGATGATGTTGTTCAGCCCAAGGTGGCCGGCAAGGGAAGATGTCTCCGAGGAAACTCCCTCTTCCAAACATCCATCACCAAGGAACACGTAAATCTTGTAGTCAATGATCGGAAATCCGTCGCGGTTGAAGTGCGCCGCAAGATATTTTTCCGCAATCGCCATGCCCACTGCATTGGATATGCCTTGTCCCAGCGGACCCGTCGTTACCTCAACGCCTGCCGTGTGACCGTATTCCGGATGGCCCGGAGTTTTGCTCCCGAATTGCCGGAAGTTCTTTATTTCGTCTAGTGATAAGTCGTAGCCGGTGAGATGGAGAAGCGAGTAGAGAAGCATGCAGCCGTGGCCGTTGGAAAGCACGAACCGATCGCGGTTCGCCCATTTCGGATTCCGCGGGTTGTGTCGGAGGTGTCGTGTCCAAAGCGCGTATGCGGGCATTGCCATTCCCATCGGCATGCCGGGATGACCCGATTTTGCCTTTTGCACTGCGTCCATGGAGAGCGTGCGGATTGTGTTGATGCACAGCTCGTCAAGCTCTGTTACACCTGCATGTCGTGGTAACCTGCTGTCAGTTGCAACAGCACCGCTTGTTGCGTGCGTTTTCGTTGATTCCATGGGTCCTTTCCGGAGAGGATGAGAGGGATGGCACTTTCTTCAAAAGGAGTGAGTAGTAGTCCTTGTGCCACGCTCCGTGGTGGTTAATAAACACCTGTTAAGATAGCGAAAAAATATTAAGATTCAATAATCCGGATGTCGCAGGAGTATCACGGACAAAAGCCGGATTCGTGCGCCATCCTACACCCTTCTTTCCTTGAAATAATTGATGAGTCCATTTGTTGAAGCGTCATGCGACGAGACTCTTTCTTTCCCTTTCAACTCGGGAAGGATTGCTTTCGCAAGCTGCTTGCCCAGTTCCACTCCCCACTGGTCGTATGAATTGATATTCCAGATGATGCCCTGCACGAAAATCTTGTGCTCATACATCGCGATGAGCGCGCCGAGCGTTCGCGGTGTCAGTTTCCGAACCATAATAGAGTTGCTCGGTTTGTTTCCTTCGAACACCTTGTGCGGCAGGAGTGCCTCCAGCTCTTCGCCTTTCATTCCGGCGGTCTCAAGTTCTTTCCTCGCCTCCTCGGGCGTCTTCCCTTTCATCAGCGCCTCGGTTTGGGCAAAAAAATTCGAAAGCAGTATCGCGTTGTGCTCACCGAGCGGATTCTGCGTCTCGATTGGCGCAATGAAGTCGGCGGGAATGATCTTGGTTCCCTGATGAATCAGTTGGTAGAACGCGTGTTGTCCGTTTGTCCCAGGTTCGCCCCAGATGACAGGTCCGGTGGAGTAATCGACCTTTTTGCCGCTGCGGTCCACATACTTTCCATTGCTCTCCATATCTCCCTGCTGGAAGTACGCAGAGAAGCGATGCAGGTACTGGTCGTACGGAAGAATGACATCTGTCTCCGCTCCAAAGAAGTTGTTGTACCACACTCCCAACAATGCAAGTGTGGCGGGAATGTTCTTTTCGAGAGGCGCGGTGCGAAAATGTTCATCCATTTCATGCGCACCGGAAAGCAGCTCTTCGAAATTCTCCATCCCGACAGCGATGGCAATACTCAAGCCAATCGCCGACCAAAGGGAGTAGCGACCTCCCACCCAATCCCAGAACTCAAACATGTTCTTGGTATCGATACCGAACTTCTTCACTTCCTTCGCGTTTGTGGAAAGGGCAACGAAATGCTTCGCCACCGCCCCAGGATCTTTTGCAGCATCAAGAAGCCATCGCTTTGCTGTCTCTGCGTTGGTCAGCGTCTCTTGCGTTGTGAAAGTCTTTGAAGCAATGATAAACAGACTCGTCTCCG
>DASWHW010000017.1:0-5598 GCA_036397975.1 Bacteroidota bacterium | reverse complement strand
TTGATCTCTACCGCGATGTCTTTGGAGAAAAGCTGTCCGTGCAGTTCTCGCTTGCCCCAGACGAGCGGGCAGTTTGGCGAATATCGCGCCCTAACACTGCGGTCAAGCGGGACGCGCCAAAAGCGGCGCGCCCCTTACCTTGAACCTTAGGCCGTTGCCAATTTAATTAAAATTAAACTTTTGATATATATGAAAACTATCGAAGAACGAAAAATCATTCTTTCACAAAAAATCATTTTAGAAGTTGGCCGAGGCGCCCGCCTGGAATCTCAAACAGATACTATGGCAGTACTGATATATGGAGAGAAGACTAACCACCTTCTGCATTTTTTCATAGGACTTTTTACATTTGGACTTTGGTGGATTGTTTGGATATTTCTTGCAATGGGTAACAAGCAGACACGATGGATGATAATCGCTAACGAAGAAGGTCAACTCTCTGTACGTCAAGTATAAATTATATAATTTAGTGCAACGGCCTCCTAAGAAACTCATCCCAAAGAGTCTGAGGATGTGCGGCTCAGGCAGCAACAGGCACGAGTTCAAAGCCGAGGAGGGCAGCCTTCTGTTTGAGTCTCTTAAGGTTTCTCTCTTTGTATTTGAGTTCGCAACAGTCAGAACCATGCTAACCCACGGGCTTGAACCTTCAGCACAAGTGGCGCGGCGATCTCGACTGACGGCGAGCTGTGCGCACGAGGTCAGGTCGTGGTAGTGCAGATGCCGGCACATATGATGACAAAGGGGAAGCGGACCTAACCACGTTTAGAAAAGGAAAAAGTCCCGGCTTCCGCGTTTGCCGTTTCGTTTCTCTTGCAGTATCTTCTCATCGAGAACACTACTGATTTGTACGTTAATCTTTCAAAAGAAAAAAGTCCTGGCTACAAAGGATATATCTGGAGGCTCGGTACCCTCTATCTCGTTTGGGCGGCTGCAATTGTTCTCTTATATTTTGCATGCCGCTGGTTTGCTGATATCAAGGCGAAGAGACGGTACTGGTGGTTGAGGTATCTGTGACGTGCCGTTTTGCTTACCTTCGGAACAGATAACGCGCTACGGTGAACTTATCAAGGTCTTAACACCATGGCAGAGAAGCTCTCTGAATGGCTTGCAGCCAACAGCCCAATAGAGCCGTTGCTCCTTGCCCCTCTCGTCCTGATTCTTTTCTTTCCATTATTCTACGGACGAGACGTCAAGCATTGGAAGCAGCTACGGGTCAGGAGAAGTCAAGAGTCATAGGCAGCATTCTATCATCGTCCTCCTGATAGTCGGGATCGGCGTGAGTTTGAGGGAATAGCCATGGGAATGTAACGATACTTTCTATCCCAAAGAAACGCGGGCAGGCCACCGAAATCGACGGCGGGGTGTGACGGAAAGGATTCACGCGAAGCGTTTGAGTTTCGGTGAATATGCACAACCTCTCTCGTTCTCGGGCGGTGCGGCACCGAAACTCGCAAGCATGTGCGCAGGAGCGTGAATCGTGCGTTTCGATTTCGAATGTTCTCTTGGTTACTTCTCTTCAAAGAGAAGTAACGGGCTAGAAACATGCGGTTGCCCTTCCGTTCTCGTTGCAGTATATTCCCCTCAAGAACACAATCAGGCCACACTGCCTGAGCAATGTGTTGCGCGGGGCGAGGTAAAACATAACGAGTGCAAAGCAACAAAATTAGTCGGGGCATTCAATCAGCGAAAGGATTTCGATCAACATGGACAAATGGCTTAAACGCATCTGGTTCGTCAACGGCGTTCTGGTTTTGATTGTAACGTTACTCTTTCTTTCTGACCGTGTTCAGAAATATCTGCAGTCCGGGCCTCGACCGGTCGGCCCACTCGTCGGAGAAAGCATCAAAGATGCCCGCAAGGACAGTCTCGCAATTCAAGATATTGTCACAACTATCCCCCGTAGGATTGGTGCGACAGCGTACACTTATGTGACCCTCATCTCAAAGGACCTTGAGAAAGCTATCAACATCAGTGCATATCTGGAAGCTGAATCGGCAGGAAAGAGAGGTCCATCGCCCATGGCGCTCGTGCGCGTTGTGCCCGAGTCCGAGGAACGGAATTCTCTGTCTGGCAATGGCACAATCAATCTCGCATTCATCAGTGACGATGGATCCGACATACGACTGGTCACTCAGCAGAAAGCATGCGTGGTGCGGGCAGACATTCCACAACCGGGCGACACCCTGCAGAAGTTCATCCTCTATCGCATTGTATTTCACGATACGAATGGCGATGGGCGATTGACCGATCGAGATGAATCGGGATTGTACATTTCCGACTTGAATGGTCTCAATCTCCGTCCTGTTACACCTGACAGTATCATAGTGAGAGAACTTGTCAAGTCGTTCCGACGGGACAAACTGGTTTTTCGTGGTCAATCACGGCCCCATGATCCAAGCATCCCGCAAAGGGACTGGCGTGAGCAAGTGTACACGTATGACTTGCGTACGGGGAATCTTGCAGAACTTCTTCCGGACGAGAGAGTTCTTAACCTTGCACGGAAGATTCTCTGGGGAAAATAGACTAACTCCTGCCAAAGAATGAAGTCTCGACTTCAGCTTTTCGTGCAGCAAATTCCCAGCAAGAACACCCTCAGGCGCCACTGCCTGAGCATAGGGGTTGGAAACGAGGTTTGATTGCCTTCATAAAGAGAAGTGACCGAGAGACAATGCAAGGAGCCAAGCCATGGCTTCCAGAATCTAACTATAGCGAGTGAAATTTCACCGTGTCCTTCGCATATCAACCTATTCTCAAAAACGACTTGATCGAACTCCGACCCCTAGCTGCTGAAGACTTTGACGCTCTTTATGCAGTTGCATCCGACCCGCTCATATGGGAACAACATCCGGCGAGTGACCGATATGAGTTACCGGTTTTTCAGAAATTCTTTCGTGATGCTCTGGAATCCGGCGGCGCCTTGATTGCCATTGATCCCAGAACCAAGCAGGTAATCGGTTCATCACGCTTTCATGGATACGATGAAAGAAAACGCGAGATCGAGATCGGCTGGACATTCCTGGCACGGTCGTATTGGGGCGGCCGATACAACAGTGAGATGAAACGATTGATGCTGCAACACGCTTTCCAGTTTGTGGACTCAGTTGTGTTTCTTGTCGGTCCGCAGAACCTGCGATCGCAGCGGGCTCTGGAAAAGATCGGCGGCGTACGTGTCGGTTCACGTGTGGATGGCGAAAGGAGAGAAAACGTAGTGTATCAAATAACTTCTACAGCATTCGAAGAACGTTTAGCCAAGCATTAAGGTGGTGGTATGCTCAACACACAGGACGGATGGATCGGCGGAGCCAAGTACGAAGACTTCATGGGTCGGTGGAGCCGCAAGCTCGCACCTGAGTTTGTTGCATGGCTCAAGATACCTTACGGAGCTCACTGGCTTGACGTGGGTTGCGGAACCGGCGCACTGACCGAAGCCATCTGCATGCACGCCGATCCGGCATCGGTGGTGGGTTGCGATCCATCGGCGGCGTTCGTCGAGTATGCACAACAGCAGTCCAGAGACAAGCGGGCATCCTTCGTCGTAGACGGAGCAGGCTCACTTCCGAAGCGCGGGAAGGGTTACGGATGTGTCTCGTCCCTCCTCGCACTGAACTTCTTTCCCGATCATGTGGCCGCTGTGAAAGAGATGGGGAGTCTCGTTCAGCCAGGAGGAGTTGTCTCAGCATGCGTCTGGGACTATGCGGGCAAGATGGAGTTTCTTCGATATTTTTGGGATGTTGTTGTCGCAGAGGACCCGGGCGCGAGTGATCAGGACGAGGGGGTGCGATTTCCGATTTGTAATCGCGCTTCGCTTACAAAGCTGTTTAACACTGCAGGCCTCATCGATGTGGTATGCGAGGCCATTGACATTCCGACGAAGTTCAGTAGTTTCGACGACTACTGGCAACCGCTGCTCGCGGGGACGGGTCCGGCCGCTGCTTACGTTGCATCACTTGACGAGAGCCGGCGAGATGCGTTGGCTTACATGCTAAATCAGAAGCTGCCGCAGAACGATGAGGAAACAATCAGCCTGGTAGCTCGCGCATGGGCAGTTCGAGGTACGGCAAGTTGAGCGGCGCACGAAGTAATGACAATGTTCTGGCGGCCACTGGAGAGATAAACATATGAACAAGAAGGCATTTCAGGATTACTATCCAAATGAACTCAGCTACTGCTATGGTTGCGGCCGACTCAATGAACAAGGCCTGCAACTCAAGAGTTTACTGGGCCGGCGAGGAGACAGTTGCAGTCTTTCATCCTAAGCCATACCACATCGCGATTCCCGGTTACGTTTACGGCGGCTTGATTGCTTCGTTAATCGACTGTCACGGCACAGGCACAGCTTCGGCAGCGTCATACCGGAATGAGGGGCGTGAGATGGGTACTGACCCGCCATTGCGTTTCGTGACGGCGTCATTGCAAGTGGAGTATTTACATCCAACGCCACTTGGAGTGTCTCTGGAGGTCCGCGGAAGTGTTAAGGAGGTTCAGGGACGGAGGGTGGTGGTGAGTGCCACGGTCTCGGCTGACGGCGAGCTGTGCGCACGAGGTCAGGTAGTGGCAGTGCAGATGCCGGCGCATATGATGAACAAGCGCGAACCGACCTAAATGCTGCAGGGGACTTCGGACAAGATTCCCGCGTCCGCACTGCTTTGTGGTCCATCGTCGTCTCGTTAAGCGGACCGCTCCGGACTCTGATCCAAGTTTGCCGTTTCGTTTTGCTTGCAGTATATTCCCCTGGAGGGATTTCACGAATCCTTTGCAATATTATCATGGCCTGGCTGCCGACCGCAACACCAACCCACAATGGAAGAATTCATGGAATCCGATTCTCAGCGTCTTGCTAACGTTATCAGTAGCGCTTATCAACGTCTCCGCGCAATCACAGAAACAGCGGCCTCGGACAGACCGTATCCTGATAAGTGGTCACTCAAAGAGCTGCTCGGCCACCTCATTGATTCTGCGTCCAATAATCATCAACGTATTGTACGTATGCAGGAACTTCCGGACATAGGCACGTTCCGGTATTCTCAACTTCATTGGGTGAGTTCGCAGAAGTACCATTTGGAACCGTGGAATGACCTTGTGGAGTTGTGGTATAGGTATAATCGCCATCTCGCCCATGTCATCGCCCACACGAATCCAGGCTCTCTTTCAAACGTCTGTGATGTTGGGGAGAAAGAACCAGTTACATTGGAGTTCATTGTCAGCGATTACGTTCGACACCTGGAACACCACCTTGACCAAGTATTTTCAGGCGACGACCCAAGGCAGCGCAAGCGGTGGAAGTAGCATTGACTTGTTTCCAGCGATGAGGTTTTTGAAGGCAGACTGAAACTCATAAATGTTGAGCAACGCATGAAAAACAACTCGGAAATGAACAAACGGAACGCAATTGAATTCTATCGGATGGCCTACCAGGGCGAACCTGCGAAGGCCGTCGAGTTGTATGTCGGAGATGAGTACATACAGCATAACCCGTTGGTCGGTGATGGCAAAACCCCGTTCATCGAATACTTCTCCAAAATGGCGCGGGAGTATCCTCATAAAGATATTGAATTCGTGCGGGCAGTGGCTGAAGATGATTTGGTAGCTCTTCATACT
>DASWHW010000016.1:0-33681 GCA_036397975.1 Bacteroidota bacterium | reverse complement strand
GTTTCTGTAATATCGGCGCGCGCCCTCGGGCCAATGCCTGCATTGCTGATGAATGCGTCGATACGGCCGAATTCCTGCAGGGTCTTTTCAAACAACATAGTTCGATCATCCCGTATTCCCATATCAGCCTTCATCGGGATGAACCGCTGATTCTCCTTCAGTTGGTGCTGCTTGCATAGTGCCACAGTCTCGTTGGCGGCCGAAGAGTTATTTACATAGTTGATGCCAACGGAAAATCCAAGCGATGCCAATCGCGCAGCAATTCCGCGTCCCAACCCCCGGCTCGCGCCTGTAATAAGAGCAACGGGCAATGTTTCATTCATTTATCTTCTCCAGGAGAGTTTCTTCATTTCGTTCCTTTGCGATTGGTCTTTATCATGCCCATTGCCTGCTCCTTATGCGATAACTCCACAATGTCGCGGTATAGTTCGGGGCGTCGCGACGCGGTAACGGCAAGTGTGCGATTATGCTTCTCCGAAAAGAAAAAGTGTGTCACTCGCTTTGCGTTCAGGTCAATGTCAAAAGTCAGGACGCCAATTTCTCTGCCGATGTCTGCAAGGATGAGTCCTTCACGTCCGATGAGACCGCTCCGGCCAATCATCTTGCCGGGCTGCCACTTTCCTTCGGGATAGCCATAACATGCGGAGACGACAGGCAATCCCGTGTCGATCGCCCGGGCACGGTAACGAATTTCCCAATCGACTTCACCCCAACCTGCCTGCACATGCGGGAAAAGCAGCATCTCTGCTCCGCGCAGCATCAGAACTTGCGAAACCTCGGGATACTCAATGTCCATGCACAGCATAATCCCGATCTTTGCGCAGTCGAGTGTAAACACAGGAAGACTATTTCCCGCAACAATTCCTATCTCCTGTTCTTGTTCTGTCGGATGCGTCTTTTGATAACAACCTCCGATCTTCCCATTTCGGTCAAGAATAACCGCGAAACTCGAGAGAACGCCGTTGTATCTTCCCAACATCGGGACAACGACGATCATTCGATATTTCTTTGCGGCTGAAGCAATCGCTCGCGTGAACCGTCCGGGAATTTCGTCCGGTACATATTCTTTTTTGCGGGTTGACGATGTACGATGGTGAAGGTTCGCATATTCACCGAAGATGACCAAATCAGAGCCGCGTCCACCAGCCTTCACGAGCGAACGCTGGATCTGTTGAAGGTTTTTCCGCTGTTTCTCGGCAAATGTTCGGCCTCCAACCTCTGCCGCAAGTTGGATGGTACTCACGCGTACAATTCGATTTCTCTTCTTCATTCTACACTTTCTGCCAATGCCAGAGATTTTTTCAACTGCTTCTTGAAATACCAGAGAATGAGTACACCGAATGATACGGTACAGAGCCCGGCGACAGAATTCAATAAGATTACATCAGAAGCGGCTGGGACCAGATTGAGGGAGAGGAGGGCTACCCCGATACCGATCGTCAGAACACCGACAATCTTGTATGATTGCAATGCATTCGGATCCCATCGAAGAGATTCCTTCGTCGCCGGATCTCCCAGGTCCTTCTTGAATGCGGCAATCTGGGCAATGGTGGTGAATCTTTTTTCCCGGAAGAGTGCCGAACCAAAGAAGACAAGTGTACTGACAAGCACGCCGCCGAAAATGTTGAATTCATATTGATACGGCGTTACATCAAAGACGACATTTCCCAACCATACAACAACAAGCCCAGCTGTCGCCGAGGCATTTGCCGACCAGGAAGGGGTTTTCGTGTAAAGGAAGCCCAGCATGACCGGCGTGAACATTGCCGGACCGAACCATGAATAGTACATCAACGCAAAGTCAAACACTCCTTTCGTTCGCTGAACGATTATCGCCGTAACAATAGCCAGCACACCAAGAGCGAATGCCGTTATCCGCCCAATACGCAATTGGCGCTTCTCGGAAGGGCCGTCACCGGATTTCGTCTTGCGGAGTTTTACATACACATCGCGCACCAGTATGGATGCAAGATAGTTCAGTTGCGTATCAACTGAGGTCATGGTCGCAGCAAGAATCGCAGAGATCGTGAGACCTATAAGACCATTCGGTAACAGAGTGAGGGCAAGAGTCACGAACGATGCTTCCGCCGGCTCGGTGAGTTGTGGCCAGATCGTTCCGATGGACGGAAATAGAATTCTGGCAGCCATTGTGGGGGCAATCCATAAGAGCGGCAGCACCAAACTGAGTATCGCGCAAAGGATTGCCATCTTTCGAGCATCACGCTCTGTGGGTACGCTGTAGTATCTCTGCCCAACATGCCATGCGGCATTGTATCCAATCAAAGTACTTATGAAATACGCAATATAGAAGACTGGCCTCGCGGACACATCGTGAAAACTCAGATAGCCCGAGGGACTTTCGGACATCAACCTTGTCATCCCATGAAAAAAACCTCCGCTCTCTCCTAATGCCATAAACGCCAGCGGGAAAATAAGAAAGCTAACGATTAAAATAACGACGAATTGCAGCACGTCTGTTATGACCACGGCCCACAACCCTCCGGCACTTGTGTAGATCAGCATTACTAGGCCGGTGACGATCATGGAAAACTCAAGTCCGCTGACACTGGCAATACCAAGATTGAAGTTAACATCCGTAATACCGAGAGATGTAGAAATGAAGATGCAGAGAATATAGATATTCAAACCCAATCCCATGATCGCCGGGACTATGGACAGGAGCGTGTAGTAATACGTCGTCCCTTGCGAGAAACGACGAGTGAGGAATTCCATCGGTGAAGAAAGTCGGGAACGTCGCCACTTTGTTGCATACACAAAATAGCCGAGCCAGTATGCCCAGAAGGCTGACGTGAAGAGCACGACGGCACCCATGCCGTTCTTGTATGTATACCCGGCTGCGGCGACAAACATGAACGCTGAGAAGCCTGCCACAAACGTCGATATTCCTGCGATCCACCACGGAATCTTTCCCCCACCTTTGAAAAAATCATCGACGCTCTTGTTGAATTTTGTGAGATAAATTCCCACACCGGTGAGCATCAGCAAATACGTACTGACGACGGCGAAATCCAGAAAGTTCACTTGTTTGATTTGGTCAATCATTGTCGCTTGAGAATGTTTTTTGTGGATGGATTAGTCAGACTTGGTTCGATCCACAAGCCGTTCAATGACGTAGCGAGCGGGGGCACTCACCGAATGCAATACCTGTTGAAATCCTTCAAACATGTCGATGCCCGTGACCGGGCTGATGACTCTGATGACATGCACAACGCGTTTCGCGTCCGACTCCTGCACATGAGAGAGCAAGCGCATAGCGACAATCCGCAACAAGAGAGCAAGCATGAAGAGAAGATGGAATTGCCGCCATCCGCCCAACCCGAAGGAGATTTGCTGATCCGCAAACGCCATAGCCAGTCCCCCGCCAATGAGAGGAGCGATTGTTGCTGCAATCCCGACTACTGTACCATCGACTGCAATATAGTTGGATCGTCGCTCCACCGGCGCTGTCTTATAGACCAGATTCGGAATTGCCACGGCTATTCCTGCATCGAACACGCCGAACAAATGGATAATGGGATACAACCATAGCGTTTCCGGAGAGGTAAATAGCCACAGAAATGCGAACAGGATTTTTCCGGTCACGCAAATCTGCAACACCGGTTTGTTCCCGAACCGGTCCAGAATTCTTCCCCACGGCTTAAGCGCAATGAAATTCATCAGCGTCGTTATCATAGCCATCGCAGCGACAAACGTAAAGCTCAGATTTGCCTGCGTGAGCATATAGACTCCGTAGAATGTCCCGGCAACTCCCATGGAAAAGTCAAACGCAATCCGGAAATAGAACAGTCGTCTGAAGTTGTGGTTGCGAAACGGATCCCTCAACGTTTCCCAAAACGTCATTCGTGAACCGTGGTGCGGAAACGGCGGGTCGTACATCATCCGTTGCTTTTGCACTGCGCGAAATCCGAATATAAGACCGACACCGATCAGTATTGCAAATGCTGTGGTTGCAGGTCCGATGCTATGTTCATTCCAAAAGTCAATGAACTTGCCCGCGCCAATACCGAGGATGACACCAACAGCGCCGGCAGCAAGATTTCGTTGGGCAAAGAATCTGCCGCGCACTTTTTCCGGCACAAGGTCCACGAGCCATGATACCCAGGGCACTGCACTATAGATCCCCAGAACAGCCGATGCAGCATATAACAAGATGAAGAGCCACAATCGATACGCATGAAAGCCATCCCAGGAAATCAGGAGCAACACTGCAACGAAAACCCAGACAAGACGCGACACGGTGGCAAACATGACTGCCATCGACTTCCGCTTGCCCGATCTCTCCAGTCGGCGGTACGCTCGCAATTGGAACAAATTTGCGCCCGCCTGTATACCGGCAATCAAGCCAATCACAAATTCGTTTGCACCGAGCGCCAGTGCAAGTCCGGTGAGAACAACCCCGCCGGTAAACACCGCCATCACCCCGGCAAGCGCACCCTCCGATATGGAGTAGTGCATGCTCTTGTGCACCTGCTCCGGGATGACTACACCCGTTCCTTCGACATCTAAATGGAACGGCGAAAAGTGCTTGAGAAGCCTCTTGATTCCATTTTTAGTCCCTGATTGCTCTTCCATCGTCCCGGAATTGTTTGACCATGAAATTTTCTTCTGGACGCTTCAAGAGCAGCCGATGGAAGAGATCTGGCACCATGTCTCGACTCAAGAAGGTTGCTTCTCCCCAGTGAATCCCGGTACCCGCCATTGGAAGTTTGGATCGACATATGGCTCGTCGTTTTCGTGTCCATGCATCAACGCGATCTTCTTCTTCATCAATTCACCTAAATTTTTGTAATAGATAAATGTTGTCTCACCAACCTCCGAGATGATCATCCAGTTGGTCTTCGATGTCTCCCAGAGATTGAGCAGTTCCTTCGTGTTCTCGATTTCATCCAACACCATGCCTTTAAGAAGCGCTCTGCAATCCTTGCGAACCTTTTCGTCTTTGGACTCAAGGTATCCGTGCACGCCGGCTACCCATGCGGTCACATTGCGCTGCGTCTTGTACCAACAATTCAACGCTCGCATCCGGTCGTGTTGATCGCGTACGCATGTTTTTGCTTTATCGGATGATGCTTTCTTCTCCATACCCTTCAAGAGGGTAAGGGCTTTTTGCATTGTGGGCAAAAGATCATCGTCGAAGTGTGTGACAGCGAGTGATGCACGGGAAGGTTCTATCATATCGAATCCTACATCATAGCGGAAGTCAACGCGGGTACGGTTGTGCGTTGTTGCGAGAAGAAAATTCTCATAGTATTCCCGGTCCTTTTCCGAAACGGCTTCAATGTTGGGAATGATGGGACGGATGAACAGCCGGTACCATACTCCCCAACCTGAGTAGATCCAAATCGGAACAGGAAAGCATCTGAATGATTCATCGGAGAGCGTCCAGACCTTAACGAGATCATCCGCCAACTCCAGACCGATCCATTCAGTTGCTTTTTGTTTGAGAAAGGCATTCAAGTCGAGCGATGAGTCCAGTTGGAATGCCCGGACGAGTTCTTCATTGATGTTGTACGGAGTCCACTTCTGTGGCGTCGCACCACCGTAATAGCACGGTGTCACAACGCCCTGTGCAGCCATGTCCTTCAGTTTGTCGAAGACAAGCTGCGGAAACGCAATCCCGATGAGCGGCTCATGATTCGCAAGAACCGCCGGCGTAAAGTATACATCCGTTTCAGCGCCTTTCTTTTGTAGCTCCTCCATCAAAGGCTTCTCCTTCTCCACAAATCTGTTGTAGAGCGCAGTACCGTGGATCTGAGGAACCTCTGGATATTTCGGGTGCTTATAGGACAAATCCCATCCTTTCGTCTGCAAGGATGAAACTTCTACATCGAGCCCGTTTTCCAGCTGTTCCCAGATATGCTCATGCTCCTCCCAAAACGGCTCGAGTCTTATGAGAGTTCGGAATTGTGGATTCACTTTCCGTCCCGCATCGCGCAGGACTTTCATGAATCGTACGAGGTTCAATGCTGCAGCATGCGCAATATCTTTTGCGCCCAGCCACTCACGCACTACATAGCCGCCTCCGTTTCTCCCGACGTATAGTGAGCTTGTGTATTCAAATCCTGCACCACTGTCGTTCGACCAAATAGAGACATAGCTGAGATTCGGCGCTTCATGCATCAGGTTCTCCATCATTTCGGCATAGTGCTCGCGCACTACGGGATGTGCAATGGAGAGATTGTAGCGAGGCCTGAAGCTTCGCATCGGGTGATCGACCCGTGCCCCCCGGAGAACCGGATAACGTTGAAGCAGTTCATCAGGGACTGACCGAGGCTCGAAACAAACAAGCCCCGGTTTCATCCCGTACTTTTCGGCAAGTTGTGCGTTGTCTTTCAGATTGTTCAAGTTCGCTTGTAAATAATCCTCGTCGTAGAAACCCTTGTTCAGCTTGCTTGTGACGAACTGGTCGAGTGCCGGACAGTAGGTGTAGAAGCGATGGAGTAATTCTCCTTTCGGACCAGTCTCGAATGGCACCGGAAAGGCAAGACCGTTTACCTCTGCATACGAGAACCCGAGGCGCGCCATGTTCCCGAAGTAATCCTCTTTGTTGAAATCCCGAACCGTTCGTGCGTACTGGTTCAGAAAGAGGTCGAACACCGGGCGAACCTCAGGGAAGGTTGCGTACCGGATCACCCCTTGGTCGAAAGAGGCTGCATCCTTTGTTCCCCACTCTTCTGTCAGGGTGCACAACATTCCATAGAGAAGATGGGGACGTGAAGTCATGATCTCAACCCCACCGCTGCTTTTCTTCCTCACCATACTCCAGTTGTCTTTTTCGCCAAGAGCTGGATGAATTGTTTTCCAATCTTTTTTGTCCCTTACAACGGCAACACGAACGGTCCCGCTACTTGAAACGAGCCCCGGACTCCTTCGAATCTCGGCCTTCGGGCAGAATACAGATTTGAGTTCTTTCGCAACTGTCTCCTCGACAGTCGGTCCCGAATGATCAATATCAATGACAGTTGTTTGAGTGAGAATGTTCTGAAGAGACGACATACGATTGATTCCTTGTGATTAATATTGATTGATAACAGAAGTGTTCGGTGACTACAAATTACGAGGCGAAACAAGAGCTTTGAAATAGTTGCTACCCTGCAGCCAATAGTCCTTTCACTTTCTCAGCAGCCCGGACCGCATCGCGTGCGTATGCATCGGCGCCGATGTCGTCGGCGAAGCGCTGCGTCACCGGTGCGCCACCAACGATAATCTTCACCGAAGAGCGAAGGCCCGCGATGGTAATGGCCTCGATGGTGGTCTTCATACCGAGCATGGTGGTGGTCAACATCGCCGACATACCGACAATAGCAGGATGGTGAGCCTTGATTGCCTCGACAAACTTGTCAGGCGGCGCTTGCACACCGAGATCAATCACCTCCATGCCTGCCCCCTTGAGCATAATCCCAACAAGGTTCTTTCCAATGTCATGCATATCGCCCTTGACTGTGCCTACGAGAATCCGCCCGGCCGACTGCACATTGTTCTTGAGAAGCAGGGGTTTGAGAATGTCCATCGCTGCGTTCATCGCCCCTGCCGAATGGAGCACTTCAGGCAGGTACATCTCCCCACATTTCATCTTTTCGCCCACTCGCGTCATCCCTGGAATCAATGCGTCATTCAGGATGGCAACAGGTGAGGTGTTGTCCGCGATGAGTTTCTCGATAATCGTTGTGATCTTTTTCCGTTCACCGTTTTGCAAACATTTTTTGAGTTCTTCGACTTCTTGTGTTGTCATTGTTCGACCTGCCCATATTTGCCATACGTTTTCGCCACCTCGACAAGAGTGTAAATATTTTCATCCGGAGTATCGCGGCCGCATTGATCGCCGGTCGCGAGAATAAATCCGCCGCCGCTGGCAGCCGCGTCGATACATGCCTTTGCTTCCCGCTCAACATCGTGCGCGGACCCATTCAGCATCGTTTCAAACGTGTTCACATTTCCCTTCAAGCAAAACTTGTCGCCGAATCGGCGTTTCACTTCGGCAAGATCAACATCGCCTCCCGGCGGTCGCTCGAGGGGTTCCATCACATTCACATCTGTTTCAGCATGGTTGATCTCCACGATAAGTCTCGATTTCCCGCAGGTATGTTGATGGCAAATGACATCCGCTGTCTTGCATGCGGCAGATACAGCCTTGATGATCGGGAGATCGAACTCTTTATAGATCCCCGGTGAACTGAGACTCAGCGAAGATGACGATCCTGCGAGCAGGATTTCATCCGGCCGATACGAGAGCACGCGTTGCGTTGCGTCATTCGCAAAGGCAAGATAGTACTCATGCACCTGTCGCATTCGGTCAGGTTCCTCTGAAAAGTCCAGGAGCGCCTGCATTGAACCGCCATTGCGCACCCACACCCAGAATCCCATGAAGGTTTCAATCGCAACCCCAAAAATTCCCAGCTCCCCGATCTTTGAACGATTTTTGAAAAGACTCTCGTACGAACGCTGTTGCATGTACCATTGCAGCTTTGGAAGGTCTGTGGCAATATCCTTGATCATCCCTTCCGCCGGCCAGGGCGGGTCACTGATGGGATACCCGACGATCTCGCTCAACCGCCCCAAGGGAGTATCAATCCACCGCTCAACCTTGAGTTCCTCATCATTACGCTCAATCACCTTCTGCGACCAGGCCGGCTCCTCAAACATCGTCGCGTTATCGTAGATGTACCAGCCATCGAAACCAAAGTATTTGACGGCATCCAGGTACGCCTCACCAAGTGGTGGATCATTATGGAGGTAGATATCCCAGAATGGTTTTCCCGTGAGTCGAGCAGGTACCATGTTGGAAATATCCGGCATCACCGGGACCCTGTCGGGAATGCCGCGCCGCATCGCCGTAAGGATGCGATCGCGTGATGTGAATATCTTTCCGTGCATCCTACTTACAGAGTCTTCAGTAATACTTGTGTTTCCATTTGGGTAATATCCTTCAGCGTTGAGTTTGCCACGTCCCACTGTTGGGCGTTGCACGAGCCCGCGGCCACGCCAAACGCCAACGCTCGTTCAGTGTCCCAGCCGCGAGTGAATGCGTAAAGCATCCCCGCCACCATACTGTCGCCACTGCCCGTTGCGTTCACTGAACTGATAGCTGGTGGCGTGACCATCCACCGCTTATCATTCGTGGCTGCGTAAACAACTCCCGGACCGTCGGTAATAACACAGAGGGTAGTTCCCCGACTGAGGAATGCTTCGAAGGCTGTGAGATAATCTGATGTGCCAGCTATTCTTCTTCCGAATGTTCGTTCGTACTCTTCTTTGTTCATTTTGATAATGGTTGGCCGATACTGTAATGCATTCAAGCACACTCGATCATATGAATCGAGAACGGTTTTCACCGACCGCTCAGTCGCCAGTTTCAGAATAGACGCAAAAGTATTTTCAGTTTCGCGAGACGGTGAACTGCCGCTGCAAACGATCCATTCGCTCCGCGACATCAGCAAACTCACCCGCTCTACCAGATGCTCCGCCTCGTGGGATGTAATCTGCTGCGACGGCTCAAACACAGCTGTCACCGTCCCGTTACTCTCTCGGTAGGTGACACCTTCTCGCGTCATACTCGCAACCCGAACGAAGTCGCGTCCGATGCCTTCGGAATCCAACAACCACTCAATCAATGTCCCGACTTCTCCACCGATAAATCCTGTCGCAGTTGTCTTCACTCCCAGTTGAGTCAACTGCCGCGACACGTTGACACCCTTGCCTCCAACAACCATCTCCATCCTCGACGCACGCTGAACCGCGCCACGCTGAATCCTGTCAACGTAAACGGTTTTGTCGAGCATCGGATTCAGAGTAACCGTCGTTATCATCGCAGCAGTTTGAGAGCGCTCGCAACGGATGCTTCCTCGTGCACGATGGCACAGAGTGCAGCAATAAGTTGCTCCATCTTTGGATATTGCCAGACATTCCGTCCGAAGATAATGCCAGCGGCATTAGCCTGGACACAATCAAACGCTAGTTGGAGCAACGCTTCATCAGTTCCGTTCAAGGCCGGTCCACCCGCAACGATTACCGGAACGCCGCATTGCTGCACAATTTGTCGGAACTGCCCAACATCGCCCGTATATCGCGTCTTGATTATATCTGCACCGGCTTCCGCGCCAATACGCGCGACACTCAGCGTTTCGGCAAATACATCCTTGGCGCTCCCCGGTTTTTTAAACATCGTGCTTCCAAAATGATTGTTCAACAAACTTGGAGGAAGGATTTCTGCAACCAGCGGAAATCCATGTCGGTCTGCGTCGGCTACGGTCAGCCCAAGACGTTTGAGCGAGTCTGTTTCATTTTCTGTTCCGACAAAAGTGAACACGATGCCTGCGTCGGCGCCAAGTGCAACGGCACTCTCGACTGGGCACATCGTGTGGTAGTCACTCGGGGCAGCGGAAAATCTTGTAAACCCACCGTCAAGTCGCGCGATCACACCAAGCCCTCCGAGAACGGGAGCCACCATTTTCATGCTGCCGGGATTCACCAGAATCGCGTCCGCTGATGTATTGGAGATACGTTCAGTCAATCGTCGCAAGTCTTCAATCCCTTGCACAGGACCCGAATACGCTGCATGATCATATGGAATGATGACGCATCGTTTGTGTTTCCATATTCTGCCTAACCGAATTCGCTTTCCAGATTCCATAAGACTGTGTTTTCTTGTTGGTATTTGAATGAGTTCCCCTACACAAATTGCTCTTTACCTGAGGGGAACAGTATCTTCCCAGTATCTCCACTTGGTGAATGCAATCCGATCAGGTGATCCGTCAGGCTGCAGTCCGTGTGTATTTGGCAGTGCCTCCATTAAAGTCTTGCCACTGTATTTCACTTTCAGCACTTCCGCTGCAGAGTAACTCACGGAGGATTTGTTCACAGTTGCATACATGAAAGGCGCATCAGTTTCAAATCCAGCAAATGACACTTTTCCCAAGTCATACAAGTACCGCGGACGTATATCTTTCGGCGAAAGTTCCATCTCCAGATCCAGGCGTACAAAAATGTAGTTCTTCTTTGCTCCGCTAGTCACTTCAAGGGCGATGGCTTTGCCCGGAACGGATGTTTCCAACAATCTGAACTGCGGGATTAACGACTCAGCTTTCTGGCTTCGGTCATGTGGATAGAGCACGGTGACAAACGTCTCATAGTCTCCCGTGTTGTAGGAACTGGAAGCCGATTGGTAAATCGCTTGCTCCATTTGGGACTGCCGGCTGATTGGCTCTCTCCCAATTGATTTTGCATCATTCTCAGGAAAATATATCAGGAGCGATTGCCGTGGGGAGAACTTAAAGCCAGGGACAGAATCTGTAGCAACATCGAAATACCGTTGACCCTCGGCGTAGACATTCTGCGCGTGCCAGAAGTTTGTGTACGTGAAATAATCCTTGCGCAGTGCTTTTACCCCGTCAATAACAACAAAGTATCCGGGGTCGCGCACGTACGTGACAATCCGGTCCCATCGGTAGCCGAGGTTAATGTCTGTTACCCGTGTGCGACTCATATCCACATCTTTCAGCGAAAGAAAGTCAACCCTCTGAGTCTCGACGGGACGATGAGCGCCATAGTTTCGCACATATTCGAGAACACCCTGATGAGGATCGCGTCTATCTTTCCGGACGACGATTCGGTTGTGAAAATAATCCGCTCGCCAGGAGCCAAAATTCCCGCTGGGAAGTGAGTCCCGATAGCCTGCATCGTGCAATAGTACAGAGCCTTTGTTCATCAACAAAACAATGCTGTTCTCATCGGAGTGACCGTGAGTCATCTTTTCGTGCTCGACGGTAATAGTGTTCCGAAGATATTCCTTGTAGGGAAATCCCCACTGTCCTTCATCGCAATAGTTGAGCAAAAGGTACGTGCTGGTGTCAGCCCAACCATTGCGAAAGACAACTTTCTTGCCGATCACGTCATCAAGAACGTCCTGGCTGAGACTTGTCGGATGTTCGGGCTTTATCGATTCATCTGTCCAACGGAATGCATCGCTGAGCGAGTAGGATTCACCCACGCCCATTGTGTCCATCCTGTCGGTGGCAGTGCGGAGAATGGATTGCGCCGCCCACTTCATCACAGGATCCTTGTAAACCGCGGCTCCCTTTTCAAAAATCGCAACGAACCGGAGTGCCCCCGAAGCTGTGTTCCATGCTGCGTCTCCATAATCCGGAATCGTTCCGCTCGGAGAGATGAGTCTTGCGTAGTAGTCAAGATAGTAATGCACCATGGGTGAAGTGTACACCTCCGGCCTGTTTGCGGCTTCAGCATACGAAAAGAGTGCGTGGAGCCAAACAGGGTTGTAGAGGGATGCGTCTTCGATTTCCCAGTTGTTGATATTGTCGTTGGCGATAACCTCGGCCATTTGTTTCCATTTCGCAGCATGCGGATGATCAGGAAAGGCGAGATAGGCATAGTACAATGCCTCCGCCCTGAGCATCGCACGGTTGTGCGTTCCCCATTCAGGAAAGTGGAAGATGAAGTCGACGCTCTGCGCAATGTCCCTTTCAATCTTTGCCTTCGTCGCTGCATTCATCACGCCGCTGTTCCGTATTCTCAGGTAGGCCCGAACGTATGGGGGGAAAAAGAAAAAATTTGAAAGTGCGGGGACACCGGCGGCGTACTCTGCGCGTGACTTCGCATAATCTTTCGGGAGAACTTCGCGCAGATCACCATACGAAGAGAGGAGTTGCGCCGCCTTTTCAGCATACGATTTTTCATTTGTCTGCTCGTACAAGAAAGCCAATGTGCTTGCCAGATACACAGGATGAGCGGGCGCATCATAGCCCCATAGGATGCTGGGCTTACTTGTCTTTTTCCAGTGGTCGATGATGCCCGGGTTGTTGGCCCATGCCTTTTCAGTGACCTTTTCAATCTCAGCCAGATACAATGCTTTCTGAGAGTAGGAAAAACTCTGAACGAACAACATCGCCGTTACCAGTAATATGATTTGTTTCATCTATGGTCCTTGATAATGGTGGACATTGAATCTTGATGCATCGGGACGAGGAGAATTTTACGGATGTGGCAAATGGAATCGCTGTTCATGATTCAAAATCTTCGAACATCTTATCGGCAATCACGAGCAAGCCACCCTGGTCATACGCTGCGCAAAGTGCCGCATAATCTCCAATTGTTTCACCGAGCGACGCGGGAACGATTTCACATACGTCACCGGCTTCCGGCAGAACTTCTTGTGCATAGGCTCTCAGGGCAGGTTCAATCAGTACATCCTGTAACCTCATCCCGATTCCACCAAGAATCACGCGTTGTGGATTCAGAAAATCGACAACGATTGCAAGACCTCGCCCAAGATACAATGATGCTTTCTCGAACACCATTTTCGCTTCGATCGAACCTGCCTTAAATGCTTCATACAATTCGACCACCGATACCTGATTGCTCCAGAGTTCAGGGTGCATTAACCGAGCAAGCTTCCCGAGGCCGCTGCCGCTCCCATATCCTTCAAGAGAGCCAGACTTTCCATAACAGAGTGGACCCGTCTCTGCAATGCGGATGTGACCAATCTCCCCCGCAACATCGCTCGTTCCGCGATACAGTCTTCCATCAAGGATGAACCCGGCGCCAAATCCTGTTCCCATCGTGATAAAGACGACATTCCGGAAACCCTTTCCCGCTCCGAAATAGAATTCCGCAAGAGCTCCAGCGTTTCCATCATGCTCGATGTACACCGGTACCTGAAATTGCTCTCTCAAGAGTTCCTTCAAAGGAATGTTATCCCACCCTGGCAGGTTCGGGGGCGATTTGATGATACCGTTTAGCACATCAAGCGGACCACCAATAGAAACGCTCAGTGCGGATATCGACCCGTCAACCAACTCCATGGTTGAGCGAACGCCATTGCAGATATCATCAAACACCTCCTCAAATCCTCTTGCTGGATTTGTCGGAAACTGCTTCCGCGAAAGAATCCGGCCTTCATCATCGCCAAGAATAACAGCCGTCTTCGTTCCACCAACATCAAGACCAACAATCCTTTTGATACTCTTGCCCAAGATCATTTCGTCAAGAAGTGCAATAGAATTTCCGAGCAGCGAATCACTTGACTTGTTTCGACAAACTCTGTCGCTGTGTGCGCCTGCGCGATATCACCGGGGCCGAACACAATGGTCGGGATGCCGAACTGGCTATATACTCCGGCATTGGTCGCATACTGCGCTGTCTCGATCACGCATTCGCCATTCACTTTTTCAATGACTCCGGCCAGTCTCTGCAAAAAGGGGTTCTGGGTAGAGACATCGCTACCACCAATAGAGATATGAGGCGGTTCAAACTCATATCTTGGCACATCATGCAGGACAGACTCTACGGATTTCAAGATCTCGCCCTCCGTTTCCCCGGGCAGCGTGCGGCGATCGATTTCTATCCAACAACGATCGGGAACGATGTTGACTGCCTGTCCTCCTTCTATGACCCCGACACTCAATGTCGGTGTCCCGAGTTCTTCGTGTGGTGGTCGTTGCATTAGCCCGGCCCCGTATGCTTGGAGTCGCGTAAGAACATTTCCCATAGTGTAGATTGCGTTATCGCCGCGATCAGGGTACGCGGAGTGCGCCGCAGTTCCCCTGGTGACAACTCTCCATCGCAGCACACCCTTATGAGCTCGGACGATGTGAAGTTGTGTCGGTTCCCCGACGATGCCAAAATCCGCCTTCAGTCCATTTTCAGCCGCCCGCCGCGCACCTGTAAAACTATATTCTTCATCAGAAACGGCAGCCAGCGCTATATTATATTCCAACGTGCTTGCTTTCTTTGCAAGCGTGCCGAATGTATGAAGGAAGGAAGCAAGCGAAGCCTTCGTATCGCACGCACCGCGACCATACAGACGTCCATCAACCATTCTCGGGTGGAATGGCTCGATGGTCATGTTATCAGCATGAACAGTATCCAGATGCGCTTCGAGCAGAACTGTATGTTTTGCTCCCGCATCAACGTATCCGATAACGTTGGGACGATGAGGCGCAACCTCGTACGTCTTCACGTCAATGGCATTCTGGCGCAGATAGTCCGATACAAACGCGGCGATTTTCTCCTCGCTATACTCCGCCCCGGTGCGGTCGCGTCCCATGGGGTTCATACTGGGAATCGCAACAAGATCAGCGAGAAGGTGGAGAAGAGACTCGTGGCTGTTCATCCTGTCAGTCCTCGACGACAGCAAGAACACGGGCGGGCGCCCCATCTCCATTCGTGATTAGCAGCGGCGCTGCAATCAGCTTCACCATTCCCGCGGACAGATCCTTCATATTATTCAAATTAGTAACCAGTGGGATTCCTTCCCTCAGCATCGTATAGTGCACGTCCAATTTGAAGGGCGTGTCAGCAGCAAGCAGCTTGACCCTCTTCGAGACAAGAAACTCTGCTGCGTCATTTGTAATAGGCGGATAGGTCTTGTAGTAATCCGGTGAGCCGAAATGCACATCCCAGCCAGTTTTCACAATCACCCCAATCCCCTCGCGAAGATTCATCGTCCGGAGTTCTTCTGCTGAGATCCCGCGATTCGGCTCACGGGGAGTAAAGTCGACAACCTGCGCATCGATGTACCAGAGCGACGGATCATATGCATCCATTGTGAAACCACCTTCCAGCACATGGCTTGGTGCATCAATGTGCGTCCCGGAATGCGTTCCGATGCTAAGCCGGTGGACGACACACAGATTATCCTTGTAGTTTGCAGTCTCCTCTAGCATGGTGGCCGGATGCCAGGGAAAATACACCGGCAGATCGGTGGTGATAGGATGTGTTAAATCAAAAACTCTCATGTTCTCCTTCTGAAGGCGATGGGCTGTGGACTGGGGATGTTTCTTCTTTCACAGGTCCCGGAACCCACACGATCACATCCACAGGACACGCCTCGAAACAAAGACCGCAGCCGGTACAGTTCTTCGGGACAATCACCGCGACGCGCTTGTACGGGTGCGCCGGGCGATCTTCCATGACAATCGCATCGAAGAAACACAATGGGAGGCAACGATCACAAGCAATACACCCATCGGCCAAGACGTCTGCAATCGGTGGAAACTCTTTCACAAAGTCGGGGGGGAGTGGGGGCAGCCCGAGATATTTTTCCTTCTTGTTATCTCCAGACATTGCGTGCACCTTCGACGGGCTCGCCGGACCAACGGATGATTTCTTCCGGTTTCGTAAGACGCTTTGTGGCTTCACCGCGTATCTCTTCGAGGGAAGAAATCCCTTTCCTGATCATATACTGCTGAAGTTCTTCATTCATTCTCGTAATGGACTCCCAGCCGTTTACCAAAATGACTGATAGGATCTGCACTGTTGTGGCGCCAATGAGTATGTATTTGATAACGTCTTCTCCGGTCATTGTGCCGCCGGTTGCACTGATGGGAATTGAGATGACCTTCCTCGCCTCGGCGATATGCATCATGGTATAGTACTTTGCCCAAGGACCTCCGATACCCGCGTAGTAACCGTGCAAGATGGGTCGTTGTGATTCTATGTCGACATCGAGCCCTCTGATACGGTTGCAGAGCGTCACCGCGCCAGCACCACATTGCTCTGCCGCAATTGCCTGGTCAGCAACGCTGGGACCCGACCCGAGCTTCACCAACACCGGGATCTTCACCACATTGACTACTGCTTTGATCGCTGCAATGAAGGTCGTTTCAAAACCAAGGCTTCCGGGTCTGTGTGGAGAAGAGATATCAAGCTCAATCGCATCTGCGCCGCTCTCTTCCACTTTGATTGCAAGCTCTTCCCAATCCTTTGCCTCGTCGGCAAATATACTGCCGATGACGGGCACGTTCGCGCGTTGCTTGCAGGTCCGGATGAATTGCCAATAGTCGTCCAGAGTACCGCTGTATCCTTGTTCGTAGGAATAGAGTGAAAACGAATGCGACCGGCCTGCAATCTGTTTGTCCCAATCCAGCAGTTTGTAGCGGGGACGAGGCCAGAAACGCATATGTGCATATTTTTCTGAGCATACGGTCTTCAACACCGACGCTCCTGCTCCATTCTCCTCGGCAAGCGTGATTTGATTGACATCATGACTTGCAGGCCCGGAGGCAACGAGCACTGGGCTGTTCAACTTTAGACCAACAAATGAAGTGGCGAGGGACATGGTTAGTGAGCCTTCGTTGATGTATGAGCATCTAGATTCAATCCTTCGCCGATTGCATACTTACCCGGGATCGTGACAGGCAGTTTGCCCTCTATGTCAATTTCTCCGACTATCGCTGCGGCAACAGAACGCTCTGCTCTTCCATGACCCGCGTAAGGCGTCATCACCACCTCAGTGTCCGGAAGCTTGGCAATAACGTATGGATCGCCAAACGCGACCGTGATGATTGGCGTTCGCAATGAACTGGTCCTTCCAAGAAAGTCTGTCAGGCGTGGCGATAGCTCCAGTTTTCCCTGCCATGCCCCAATGGACAAGTACACCGCGAGAACGACAACGTCCGAGCTGCGAAGAATATGTAACACGCTTTGCGTTTCTTCGTGGCCTGAACCGTCAAACAGATGGATCAAACCAGTCAGAGGATGATGGACTTCCAGAGCGCGCCGTAGCTCCTGCCCAACTTTCGAGCTGTATTCATTTGTGAGAGTAACAATGTGAATTTTTTGTGGTCGGAGAAGAGGTATGAGTCCCCCTTTGTTCCTCAAAAGTGTTACAGCATGATCACAAATCGACTGTGCGATTGAATCCGATTCAGGCGAGCCGACAACTTCCGAGATGCGTGCAACGTCGACAATTCGATTTTGATCGATACCCACCCATGATTTCGCGACGAGAACTTTTCGCACCGATAAATCTAGTCGCTCTCGAGAGATGCGGCCTGATCTGACTCCACCGAGCACGCCATCGAATGCTCTCTCGAAGTTATCGGGCACCAAGATGCAATCAACTCCGGCTTCGATTGCAAGCATTGCTGCTTCATTTGGCGAATAGTGATTCGTGATTCCCTGCATCGTCATGCCGTCGGTGACTATTATTCCGCGAAAGCCAAGTTTCTCACTAAGAATTCCAGTCACAACCGGACGCGAAAGCGTTGCTGGACGACCACTCTTATCGATTTTCGGTAACGCGATGTGGCCAGTCATTACAGATTTCACGTCTGCCTGAATGCCCGCCTTGAACGGCACCAGTTCCGTCGACATCAGTCGCTCCTCGTCGAACTGCAGAACAGGGAGTTCCAAATGCGTATCTTCAACCGTAGCGCCGTGGCCGGGAAAGTGCTTCAGCGTCGCCATTATGTGTCCATCTTGGAGTCCGCGCACGTATGCTTCAACAAATTTCGCGACCTGCTGAGGATTCTCTCCGAACGACCTGGTATTAATAATAGGATTATCCGGATTGGTGTTTACATCGGCAACGGGTGAATTCGTCCAATGAATACCGATAGCGCGCGATTCTCGAGCGGTGATCCTTCCGATCTCGAATGCATACCTCGGATTCTGCGTCGCTCCTACTGCCATCATTGATGAGAACGTCGTGCCCCCTCCGGAAATGTAGCGGGGTAATTCCAGAGCCCGACCGCGAACATGTTGCCACGAGCAATAAAACCCGAGTCCCCCTTCCAGATCCGCATTGATCAATAATGGAATCTTTGACTCTTGCTGGAGCGAGTTTGCCATCATCGCAATGTCACTAATTGTCCCGCCGGCAAGAATGAATCCACCTACGTAGTACTTTTGAACAAGACGTGAAGCATAGTTCCTGATTGGGCTCTCGCGATGACTATAGACAGCCACGAGGTCAGCGATAAAAAGCTGACCGACTTTTTCTTCCACGGTCATCGTTGACAAGGTCGAATCAACCCAACTTTTGTCTTGAGCCAGAGTCGTCCCTTCAATTAGAAGTGCAACGAGAATAATGGTCGTATTTCTAGAAAGTCTCTTCACGGACAAGATATTTCTGTAACTTTGTCTTGTTAAGGTGATAGCAATTACCAGTCCCCGACGGAATTTTTATCGTTCCGTTGCGCACCTCGATGGGCGGATCAACGATATCATCAACGAACCACCGCGACGAGGACTCGACATCCGTTGGATAGCAAAAGTTGCTCAATGTCGCGAGATGCACCGTCTGCGCACTGCCAATACCAAGCTCAGGCATTGTTCCTCCCCACGCGGGAATGCCTGCTCGCGCACATACGTCATGCATTGCAATGGCGTTCTTCAGTCCACCAACTCGTTGAATTTTGATATTCACGATTCGGCAGCTTCCGATGTGTATTGCCCGTTCAAGCGTCGAAACATCCTTAGCTCCTTCATCCAGGCAAATTGGTGTCTTAGAAACCTGCTGCAATTCCGCATGACCATCGAGATCATCTTTGGGGAGCGGTTGTTCGATCATGATCAAATCAAAATCATCGAGTCTCTTCAAATGCTCAATATCGTTCCGACCATACGCGCAGTTCGCATCAACCATCAACTTCACAGGGCCAAAAGTCCTCCTCACTTCTTTCAACGGCTCGATATCCCAACCCGGCTGGATCTTTATCTTCACACGCTTGTAGCCTTGTTTCAGATATCGCTCAATTGTCGCCAATAGTTCTTTGACGGTCGGATAGATGCCAACAGCAAGTCCAGATTCAACTTCGTCACGTACCCCACCGAGTGCTTCATAGAGAGGAACGGCCCCAAGTTGCGCCTGCAGATCCCAAAACGCGGTCTCCACTCCAGCACGTGCATAGAAATTTCCACCCACTTGATCCAACAACGTATTGACCTCATCAACCGATGACGTTCCCCTTCTTAGAACAGTCGGAACCAGAACACTGCTCAACAAATCCCATGTCGATTCGGGGGTATCGTCAGAGTAAAACGATCCTGACATTGGTGAGGCTTCACCGACCCCAACAAGCCCGTCCGAATGAATTTGAACAATAATACCATCCTTCTCGCTGACAACACCGTTGCTGATCTTAAACGGCTCGACAAGTGGAAGTCGCACATGCGCTAGCCGAATTCTTTCAATCTTCATTGACGACGAACAGGATTCTTCAACTCACCAATCTTTTCGACGCGACACACGACTGTATCTCCATGCCTAATGGGACCAATTCCCGCAGGCGTTCCTGTCGAAACGATGTCTCCGGGCTCCAGTGTGATATGCTTCGTGATGAACTCGATCGTCGTGGGTATATTGAAGACAAGGTCACGGGTATTGGCTTTCTGTTTCACCTTCCCGTTCACTCGGCACTCAACGTTCACATGAATGGGCGGACGAAATTCATCTGTGGTGACAATCCATGGACCTATTGGTGAAAACGTATCAAAACTCTTTGATCGAAACCAAGGCAGCTTTGCCGAGATGTCGCTGGTTTGAAGATCGCGGGCGGACACATCATTACAGATCGTGTAACCGGCGACATATTTGTATGCATCTCTCTTCTTCACTTTTGTTGCAGTCCTGCCAATCACAACGGCCAGCTCAACTTCATGATCCATTCTCCCAAGACCGCGGGGGATACGTATCGTTTCATACGGGCCGACAACGGAAGAACCCACTTTCGCAAAGATGATCGGCTCTTTCGGAACCTCGAAACTTCCCTCCTTCGCGTGCAGTGCATAATTCAGTCCAAGAGCGACGATCTTTCCTGGGCGTGCGATAGGCGGTTTGAGAACAGCTCCTTTGGGAAGTGACAACAATCTTTGTAGGCGATGTTTTTTCACGTGAGTCACAATCGCCTTCATATCGTCGAGACCCCAGATGCCGAACTGCAACATCTCCATTATGCTTTCAGGTTGACGGAGTGCAAGATCATGCTCCAGCAGATAATAACATGCAAACGCCTTGCTATAGTTTATCCATTTGCCGTTAAGTTCCACGGCGACACAACTGCCGGCTTCAGATTCGAATTGAGCGACTTTCATACAGTTCCTTCGTGTGCGTTAGTGGTTTCGTCGAAACGGACGCCGACCGGATGCTGCCCCTTCAGTACGTCGTCGGGATAGGCAAGCACTCGTTTCCGGCGGTCGGGGTCGGTTTTGGTGAGTTCGTCAATCCAGTGTACACCATACAACACATGGTTGACTTCGTCAGCAAGAAGAAACTCCAGGAGTTGAACTGAACGGGTATCATTCTGTATCTTTGCCTTCCTGATCCAATCCCGCAGGTGCTTACAACTTTCACTTTCAAATGTCATGTTCGAAAGAGCAAGGCGTTCAAGCGGATCTGCTCGATTGACATCCTGTTCCCATCCCCAACAACTCGTGTTGAACATGCCAACGTACCCGCCAAGCTCTTCAAGTCTTCGCTGGACAATTTCTGCATGGCGTGCTTCATCCCATGCTTGATGGACCATATCCATCTTCATCTGCCACGGGATGTCCGGGCAGTCCGCGACGATGCGACCCATCCGCTCAACAGTGATGAATTCGCTATTCAGCAAATCATGCAGCAGGTGTTGTTTGCCTTCCGTAGTATCGAACGACCAGTTCTTCTCCGTAAAATCATCCGGCGCATCAATGATCTTCCATCGAGCATCGCGAACAGGGGCAATGCTGTGCGAGTGCGTTTTCTTAAATATGTATGTGCCGGTTGGTTTACCTTCACCCCAAATCCCGCCCGCAGCATGCAACTCTTCACTCAGTTCTGCCTGTAATGACGCAGCCGATTTCTGATCGGACGGCTGATGAGCAAGACGCGCGATAATTTGTTCCGCCCATGCGATATGGTCTTTTTCTTCATCGGTGATGTGGCGGAGGATATATGCCGTCGGCTCATCGGCAGGCAGCTCCACCGATTGAAGGTGACTTTCATACGCTGCAACAAGAGCCGGCTTCAAGACGCGGTAGAGTCCTGTTATTCGCAGGAGGTCGCCTTTCGATTGCCAGATTCTTTCCAGGAGTCGGGTAAACTCATTGCTCGGAGAAATATTCTGAAAATGAGCGGAACGGCCTTTCAATTCCGGGATGCGTTTGCCCAGCAAATCTGCGTGAACTGAATCCTGATACATCTGTCGGCCAAAACCGATTTTGATTTCGGGATCGACCATTCTATACGCCCAGCTTCCCATCAACTCCATCATTTGCATCTCAACGTATTGGTACTTACCAAGTCGTTCGAGATTCTGTTGCACTGTAAGCGTTGATGACATCGTTTTCTCTTGTGTGATTCTCTTCGGGTTATGCCTGGGCAGGCAAACACTTGAAAATAGAAAGATGCGTTTTCGACCGAAACTGAAACCGGCCCACTGCCGCAGGAAGAAATACCTCCGTGCCGGGTTTCATGGCAAGCTCGCCATGTGAGTGTACAAGTGTGCCTTCGCCGCCGAGTACAATCAAGACGCAATACCTGCCGTTTGTTGAATCGCTGAACTCACCATCGATATCCAGCCTGTGTCCTGCAAAGCACTCCGTAGTCTCATAGCCAAGAAGTCTCGATTCAGTGCTAGTTCCTTCTCGGCGCAAGACGTGCGGTTTGATTACCAGTTCATTCTGTACTTCCTGCGGAGAGTAGACTCGGTGATCGAGATTCGAGAGCGTGAGTTCTTTCGAAAGTCCGAGGAACGATTCTTCTTCGGTAAACTTATACAGTGCACAGGAGCGCTCGAGAATGACAGAATAATCGGTCGGCTCCTGCAACTCCACCATGAAAATCCCCTCGCCAATCGCGTGCGGAAGTCCCGCTTTGACATACACGACGTCACCAGCCTTGACCGGAACCCGATGCATGACACCAATCATCTCATCCACCGATTGCTTGTCCAACATCTGTCGGTATCGACTCCGGCTCATCTCCTCTTTGAATGCAATCAGCACATACGGGTTTTCCACCTCGGGGCGTGTTTCCAGAACGAACCACGCTTCGGTTTTGCCGAAGCAAGAATTCAAGTGCTCCTTGGCAAACGCTTTCGTAGGATGAGCGTGAATAATTAGCCGCTCGGCGGCATCAAGTAGTTTTACGAGCAATGCAGAGCTTGTACCATGAGCCTTCACATGCTGTTCTCCGAGAACTTCCTCCGGGTAACGCTCGATGATCTTTTTGATGGAAACGGGCTCCGGGAGACCCGTGGTAATCACTGCAAGCCCCTCGCCAGCTCTGTAGTGCGTTCCCGGATTGCTCGCTTGGACTGTTGAACCCACCCATTCTTCAGGAAATTCCGAGTCCTTTGGATCTGTAAAACCTTTCAGGCGGTCGATCATTACGCCGCCTTTATACATGCGCCACACACGATTAGGGGCGAGCAGTATCGGAGACATCGTCAGGTCGCGCGACTTGTCGTTCACGTTACACCTTCACCCAGCTTTTTGTTTCTGCCGATTTGTAGATCGTTTCCATCAGATGATGCAATCTCAAAGCGTCATGAAAATTCGGCGACGGAACCGTATCATCCACGATTGATTGCAAGAAGCTGAACTGTGCAGCTACGTGCGACCGTACCCAACCCATCGTGAATTTCGGCGCAGGCATCACTGCCGGCGCGGGATATTTCTGTACAGTGCTAATTGTTTTGAATCCCTGCATTCCTTTTTTCTCCGTTGCATCGAATGCGCGCAACTCATTCGGTTGCATGAGATTGAATGCGAGCGCGCCCTTCTGTCCGTGAATTTCAAAGCGCATCTCATCCTCCGCCCCGGTTGCCACCCGCGAAAGATCGGCGGTACCGATGGCACCGCTCTTGAACTTCAACAGAAGTGTTATTGCGTCTTCAACCTCCACGTTCCCCATTTTCGATGGGTCATCGGGCAATGGACGTTCTTTGAAGAATGTCTCCGTTGTTGCCGACACCTCCTCAACGTCTCCAACAAGGAAGTGCATGATATCCAACAGATGCGGGCCAAGATCAACAAGCACGCCGCCTCCGATTACGTCCTTTTGCATGCGCCATTCGCGCGGACGTTTCGGATCGATATAGCCGGCATGCAGATACGCCCCACGATACTGAAACACACGTCCAAGAAATCCTGCGTCAACCAGTTCTTTCGCCTTAATGATTGCGGGAATAAACCGGTACTCCGCCGTGATCTGGTTCTTCACACCGGCCTTGTCTGCTAGTGCAACGATTTCTTTCGCTTCGGATTCGTTGTACGCCAACGGCTTTTCACAATACACATGTTTGCCGTTCTGCAATGCGGCTCGTAACGCCGGCGCATGCTGATTGTTCGGCGTGCAGACGTTGATGACGTCGATATCTTTCCGATCAATCAACTCACGATAATCTGTTGTCGCAAATTCAAATCCTGCCTGATCAACTCCCTTTTGCGCCAGTGCCGCATTTGCATCGCACACTCCCTTAAGGATGATCTTGCACGGTTGACCGTCATAATAGAACGGGATGGCCCGATACGCATACGAATGAATACGACCCATCTGTCCGAACCCGATGACACCGACACGAATCTCTTTCTGCATTTTCATCCTTTCGTTGACGCCGATAGGATTGTCAGCGCTTTCTTGACAGTTCCATTGCGATGAATTATCTCGGCCAGTGCTTTGAGAATTCTCGCCGGGTTGCCGTGCTGCCAGACATTTCGTCCGAACACGATACCGGCAGCACCGCCATCGATAGCATCTCTCACCATCTGCAGCATGTCTTTGTCTGAGTCCATTTTCGGCCCGCCTCGAACCAGAATGGGCACCGATGCAACACTCACCAATTCTTCGAACTGCTTTCTGCTTTCCGGAAAATCCGCCTTGATAAGGTCGGCGCCCATTTCTGATGCCATCCGAACAATGAGTTTCATGATTTCAAAATCGCGTACGACATTAGCTCCTTTCTCAATCGCCAGCGGCTCAACGATAAACGGAATCCCGAATTCGCGGGTATCCGCACCGATGCGTTGCAAGGCCTGGAGATTCTCTGCCTCTTGTGCATCAGTATCGTACCCAGCAAATAGGAATGTCACAACCGCATCCGCGCCAAGCTGGATTGCATCCTTGACAGAGGCAACCGGAGTGTAGTAACCCTCTTTCGGCGCGGGCTTTTTCCTCCAAATATTCGTCGCGTCAAGACGCACAACGACTCCGGGCTTGTTCTTGCCATGGAATTTGTCAAGGGTTGCCCGAGTCGTGCCGGGTGTCATCTGAATTGCATCCGGCATACCCGGAAGAAGTTTGTCGATCGTGCGTCTGGGAGTTTCAACTCCCGGCAACGGCCCAATGAACAATCCATGGTCGATTGCGACCACTATCCCTTTTCCTGTTTCAGGATTGAGTATCCTGCTCTGTCGAAGCTGTGTACCCGCAAATGTTGACATGGTAGTCCGATTCGAGAATGATTCTTAAGTGTTCCTACGTTTCCAACTCGACTTTTAACGTAACGAGTCCGCAAGCACCCACATGCATGGAGATATCGTTTTCGCCCTGAACGACAAGTCGTTCGCCGCACTCTTCATTCAGTTCCGCCTTCCAGGCGGCACGAACCCTTCGTTCAAAATGGATCACTCCATCGGCCTCAGAAGCCACAGGATTGTTGACACGGAGGATGATCCCCTTTCCGTCTTCTGCAACTTTCAACGCACTAAGCACCAACTGGGTTGAAGAAATTGCTGCCATACTACCTCGCATTGCAGGTGCGTCAGGATTCTTCCTTCGCGCTGCCAGAAGGGGAAAATGAAAATACTCACTTGCCTCGTTGATCTGCGAGCACTTTTTTACCTCCTCGGCAGCATGTGGGAAGACCGCATAACGGAACGTATGCGCGCCCAAACATTGGGCATCGGGCGTTTCGTTGTGCCATCCGCTCTTTCCTCCGGGACGCGTAATCAGTTCATCGCCCGCCAGTAGTCCGACACAACGCAGCAGAGTTAATGCAACCGTGCCTTTGCCGTCAAGCTTCAGTTCATACTCCGGCAAACCATACGACATCACTGTAAGGGCCGTGGTCGTACCGCGCACAGTCACGAACCGTTGCATAGGCGCGACTTTCGCCGGATGTTCAATGGTGAATTTCCGAACGTCATATTCCTTCTGTTGGCGCTCCACGACACAAAACTGGGAATCCGCGAAAATGCGATCAGTTTTTGTTCCCGTGGGAAACAATGTCCGGAGTCTATGATCTTTGGCTGCATTCTCGACACTTGTTACTATTTCTGCATAGCGTGAATATGCTGAGAGGTATATCGTTGACGTTATTGGAAGCTTCACATTCTTCTTACTGCGCGTTTGTCGATCAGGCGTTGCTGATTCAGGTACAAGCATCGTGAGGCGGACTCGCAGTGCCACACGCAAAGGTCCGCGTTCGACCAGCGACACCTTCGCTTTTCCTTTGTTGGAATACATCCACTTGTCCTTACGCGGATACGAGTAGTTATATTCATCTCCGGCATCGCCGGAATCTTCAAAAACATTCACCCCCGTATATATCTGTTTGCTCAATTTGTCCTTGAGCTTTACCTCCCCCTTCGTGTTCACCTCCACACGTAAATATTCATTCTCGATGAAGTTCTTCCCGACCTTGATCTGAGATGCATATTTCGGGAAGCGCTCGGCCTTCCTTACATGAAATCCTCGAAAACCAAGTGGCGGAATTGCCTTGGCATCAACCAGAATCGTGAACTTGTCGGCGAGCGTCTGACTTGGATAATTGTAGTTCGAATACTTGATATCGTATTCTTCTTTGCGCCCGAGGATCTGATACGGGACTTCGCGTCCATCAGCATCTTCAACTACAAAGCCGGAAACAGGCTGCAGTTTTGCATCGAGCTTGACATCGGGGTTCAGCCCGACGACAATATCCTGCAAATAGAAATTCACTTCCGCTTGTGCGACTTCCGTTCGGTGAAACGCTGAAGGATTGAAAAAGAACAAATATCGATCGTCTTTCGATACACGGTCATCATACGGAATGAGGTGCTGAAGACATGTTTCGGCAACGGACATCCCGACGTCTTCGACCGCCTTGAATCGCGTCATCATTTCGCGATGCACCGAGTCGACACTGCAACCGCAAATACTGTCGTGTGGATGATTTTTCAGGAGCGTTTTCCACGCATGACGGATGAGGTGCGCCTGCGATTTCATCCCTTCACTCCACGCAAACGCGTGCAATGGCTCGACATATCGCTGCATCAGGTTTTGCTTGTCCCAGTTCTCCTGCTTAATGTACATTCGGCTGGAATAGACACCGCTAAGAACGGCAAATGCGTAGCGATAGCCAAAACGGAGTTCACCCTCAACTTCCGGCAAACCGTTGATTTCTTTTTTGACCGCCTCGACGTATTGCGGGACGCTGCTATGGAGAAACTCCCCCTCGAAATGATTGTGGAGATAATCCAATGTTTGAGGCAACTTCGGATCAGGCCAGTGATGATCACCGCCGCTCATCAACAGGCGTTGCGAGGTGGCGGCCCTTCCGTCTAACTCATCTTTCAAGACCTGAAACCTCTGAACGATTTCATCGTCCGTCGCTTGGTGAAAGTATCCTCCACTATATCCATCTTTGGGCAAGTGCACCATCAGGCTCTTCGTCCCATCAGGAGCTTTCCACAAGTACTCCGATGATTTCTGGTCTGGTTCGCCGCCAAAGCCGCGATAAGTGAGTGCTGTGTCAATGCCGAATCCCTTGAGAATCGCAGGCATCATGGCGATGTGACCGAACGAATCCGGGATATAGCCGACCTTCATTTCTCCACCAAAATCTGTTGCCATTTTCGTTCCGACCAGAAGATTGCGCACCGTTGCCTCTGCGCTGACCAAAAACTCATCAGGTAAAATATACCAGGGTCCGATGATAATGCGACCATCGGCAATAAGACGTCTTATCTCCTGTTCACGCTCAGGCTTTATGGCAAGGTAATCTTCGATGATCACCATTTGTCCATCGAGCGTAAAGCAAACGAACCTCGGGTCGCGAGAGAGAAGATCCAACAGCTCATCGATCATCGCGACAAGCATGCATCGGAATTGCTCAAAACTCTTGTACCATTCCCGATCCCAATGGGAGTGGGAAACGATATGATAAGTCGGTTTCATCAATTTATGTATTGCTTGAATCGTTTGATGGCTGACGATGCGCCAACAGCAGTGATGCACTCAGCCGCGACGGTATTCCCAATCTGCGCCGCTTCGAACGGGTTGAAGCCACGAATAATGCTTGCCAGGAAACCCGCAACGAAAGCATCGCCTGCGCCGGTGGTATCAACTACGCGCTTCACCGGAACAGCAGGAATATGTTCTGTCCCTTGAGAAGTGGCGATGAAACAGCCGCGCGCTCCCATCTTCACACCAACAACGTTTGGCGCCCCTTTGTCGTAGAGGTATCGTATGATATCTTCGGGTTTCTTACGCCCTGTCAATGAGACCGCCTCTTCATAACTTGGAATGAAGTAGTCAACGTAGCGTATGAAAGATGCAAGACGTTGAGGCTGCCTGCGCGGGTTACCTCCCGTATCCAGGAGAATGCTCGCGCCTGTTTTTCGCTTGATAGTTCGAAAAAGAGTCTCAAAATCTTCCTCCATCTCCGGAAGGAGCCCCAGGTAACCGAATGCGAAAATCTTCGCGCGCCTCACCAGCGAAAGATTCTCAAGCACGTCGGAGACGCAGAAGTTGGCAAGGCAGCCGCGAGTATGAAGAAACGTGCGCTCACCATCCCTGCCGATTGCAACAAAGGTCGACGACGTTTGCGCGGTCCGATCGACGCGAACACCCCGTGTGCCGAGTCGGTGCTGTTTGAACTCATGAAGTAGGAACATTCCCAACGCATCATTGCCAATCCTTGTAATCGCTGCGACTTGAAAACCTAATTTTGAGAGATCAATTCCCACATTGGCTACGTTCCCACCCGTGCTCATGGTCATTGAATCCAGAAACTGCAATCCACCTGGCTTCGGAAGGGCACTGAAACGCACTGGCCTCCCGAGTACATCAACAACGGCAAGTCCGGCAATGACCGCATCCAGCCGCCGTGATGATCCCGATCGGCGTATCACACGCGCTCCAGACTATTCAACAATCCGTACATTCTTGAAATCCAGCACACGTTTTTGATCTTTGTATGTTAACGTCAGCATTTCGCTGCCGACATCAGCCTGGAGGAATGGGCTGTCGAACAGCTTTGTCTTTGAAAGGTCAATGGTTTTCCCGTTGAGCTTACGAACGTCGGGAAACGCAAAGGACATCTTCTCGTTGGCCAATGTTGTGTACCGAACAGAAACCGCCCCGGGTTTCAATATTCCTTTCGGAATATGCGATCGCAGTTTTGCAGCAAATGTTTCGAACGACCCCACTTCAGATTTGGATCGTACTTCAATCACATAACCATTCTGCAACTTGTGGCTGCGCAATCGCCAAAAATCATTCTCCTCTTTTTGATCTGAGGATTTCCCTGCGATCCATTCATATTCCTGCAATGGATACCATCCCACGTATGTGTCTCCCGCCTTGCAGATAATCCATCCCGACGGATCAACAAGCCGTTGTTCAAGGTTTGCCGGGAAAAAACCATCGATATGCTCGGTCGATGTCCCCGGGGCAATGTCATACAAAACGGCTAACGTATTCAGGTGCTGGAAGGTACGTTCGTATGGCGATGAGCCCGTCCACTTGTCCGGATTGTTGTAGGTTCCTTTCGATGCAACAACATCGGCAATCAGTGGTTTCAGTTCCTCAGGAAAGAACATCCCAAGTTCAAGTGATGAATAGTAGGGATGCAGTCCAAATATTGTCGTGAACGGATACCCGTACGTGTATCGGACTCCCCATGTGTGCTGTTGTATTGGCTGAAGAATCCCTCCCTGCAGCGATCCGATGCCGTAATCCTTTGTAACGTACGTGTACTTGTACACCGGTGGATTTTTCTCATCACCGAATCGAATAACGTTGCGGACTCTCTTCCGTTCCTTCTCAACGAACGGCCTGCTACGATCTGTGGCGATGTCGTAGATGATCTGAGGGAGACGGTACGAGCTCAGCGCTGCATATGTTAGCCATCCTGTTTGGCTTGCTTGACCGGTTCCAAAATAGAGATATGCAAACGTTGACGCGACCGAATTCAGTGGTTTGTACACGGCTGGTTCGTAAATGCGGCTATAGCCGCCGAGGTATTGTCCCTCGAGATGTTCAGCGGCAAAGTCCGCAAGGATAAAATCCAGCATCATGAGGCCGCGCTGCTTCATTTGTGGATCTTGTGCGAACTCCGCAAGGAGGAGCATGGCATTCATGTATTCGGGAAAGTAATCGGGTGAATCAAATTCACCCTGCCCGAGTGTCGTTGTCACTTTGATCCAGTGAATAATGTATTCCTTCGCTTCGATTCGATTCTCATCCGATGATCGCCCATTGTACCATTCGGAACCCGGCAGGCCGGGCCATTGTTCGGCAGCGATAAACAACGAGGCATAGTACATTGCCCAGTGGTTCTCGGTGTCTCCCCGGTATGGCGCATACGTCTTCCATGCATTGCGCACGGCGGACTTCGCTGCAACAGACATCTTGTCTTTTCCCTGAAGGTACGCGTTCATGCACGGAAACATCCAGAACATGTCCCCCTTTGGATCTTTGAGCACTTCGAGAAGCATGCTGTCGGCACGTCTGGTGTCGCTGTTATGAGCGTATCGCGTTGCAATGGTATTGAAACTCGCATTTGATGCAGTATCAAACACCGCGGTCACATAGGCAGCGCGGACGGCGTATGCCTTGAGATAATCCTCTCTGCTCACTTGTTGTGCAATAGATATATTCCACATGAACAAGAAATGTATCAGAACAACGTTTAACATTTTCATCGATGTGTTCCTCGGTCAATATGGTTGGATGATAACTCTATAGACCTGCGCACCCGGCAAGCCTGCATTTTCCCAATGTTCACCCGCATCGTCGCTTCGGTATATCCCGCTAAAAATCGTTCCTGCGAACACACGGTTGCCGTCAGTCGGATCGACCGCAATCGAATGAATGTTTTGGTATTCGATACCGCTACCTTGTCGTTTCCAACTAATCCCTCCATCAATGGATCTATATACACCACTGACGTATCCACCCGCATACATTGTGTCGGGGTGAGTGGGATCGAATGCGATTGCGTAGAAGGTTGTATGGTCGATTCCTGCTTCGCACTTCGTCCACCATGCACCACCGTTGCGAGTGACGTAGATGCCATCGTTTTCCATTCCCGCGAACAACGTGGCCGGATCAGTGGGATGCTGCACGATCACGCGTGCATTCGCGACATGCAAGCCTGTTCGCTTCCAGGTTCGCGCCCCATTGTTGCTCACGTAAATGCCATCCTCGGTAGCACAGAAGAGTTTATTGGGATCGCTAAAGTCAATAATCACGCATGATGTGAACGAGAGAGTGGGAAGGCCGTTGTTCATTTCTTTCCATGTTACGCAGCCGTCAGTCGTCTTATATATCCCATACGCTGTTGCGATATACACGACGTCTCCATTCCGCTGGTCGGGCGTAACCCCCAGGACTTCCGTGATTTCCCAACCTGTGGTAATACGCCATATCTTTCCTCCATCGGTCGTTTTGTGCAGACCGTTGCCCGAAGAGATATACATGATTTTCCCTTTGGCGGACAATTCAGTGGCCACGCCGAATGCCCGAATTCTATTTGCGCCCGAATGCGTCCAGGCAGTATCAACCCCGGGACGCTGGTAATACAACCCGGTATTCGCGTTTGCCGCGCCCACGACAAAGAGCTTGGTGGAGACAACAGAAGCATACACCGTCGATTGTGCGAACAACTCAGTGTGTAAAAGAAATATGAAGGAGATCGCAAATACAGCAAAACGGAGAGATTGCACCATTTTCTTATCACCTTATGGATAGAGTTCAATTTGTTTTACTTGTCCGCCAACCAAGCCTGCACTTCGCCACGTCGTTCCCCTGTCGTGCGATTCATAGACTCCACCACCGACCGAACCGACAAAAACGTGCATCGCATCCGTTGGATCGACAAAGATGGAATAGATTGCATCGAACGCGGGATTTGACCAAACATGATTCCAAACCAACCCTCCGTCTTCACTCCGCCACAAACCTGTCTTCCATCCCGCCGCGTAGATGTCCGTTCCATCCGCCGATGCAGAAATTGTGTATATGGTTGAGCCACTCAACCCCTTTGCTGCAGACCAGGTCGTTCCATGATCGAGAGAGTAACGAATACCGTTATCCTCGAACCCGGCCAGAAGCAGATTTGTCTTCGTCGGATGTTGGAGAAGCGCAAGCGGTTCGGCAGCCCCGACGTGCAGGGGAGACCAGTGCTCACCGGCGTTGGTCGTCTTATAAATGTCATCCTCAGAGGCGGCATAGAGCGTGCGACGATCACGTCTATCCATAATGATTCGTTGGATAAACCACTTTTTGAATCCAGTCACCTTTCGAGCCCACGTGGTTCCGTCATCCGTCGTCTTGAATACGCCGAACGGCGTCGCCAGATAAATCATCGCAGAATCAACGGGATCCGGAACCACACAAAGGATTTCTTCAGTGGTCCAGGAGGTTAGGATCCGCCACGTTCGACCTCCGTCGGTTGAGCGATGCAATCCATTACCGGCCGCGAGATAATGCCTTCGCGTTGCGCCTTTTTCGAAGAGCCCGAGGCCAAATGAGATTACGTTTGATCTCGTGATCTTCGCCCAGTTCGTATCCCCCGCGTTTCGCACGTACACGCCGTACGCGCCAATATTGCCGCCAACGGCAGTGCCGCGAATGAGCAACACTGCCGCGAACATCCGTCCAGATTCCTTTTGTGCTTGCTGCGCGTTGATTGTCTCAACACACACGGCGAAGGCCAGTATCGCAATCAAGCATAAACAAAAAATGTGGTATGCAAGGCTTTGATTCAAAGCTGGACCTCAATGCCTTCTTCAAGCTGCTTGTGTGAGAATTCACCGAGCAAGGTTCCGTTCATTGTAATCCTGTAGGAATCCGACAGAAGATCACCGAATTTCAAGAGGGCCTTACGAGGAGAAGAAACGACATCGTGCAGCGTGAACCGGATGCCATTCCCTTTGACACTGACATCACTAAACCTACAGCCATCAATGCCGACCCCCCATCCTTGCTGCACATTGATGAACGCGTCGCCATACCTTTGGCGAATAATGTGAATCGAGACAACCGAACTTCCCGTTCCCCAGTGGATACCCGTAACTCCCGCAAGTTGATCGAAGGCACCATGCGCATAATTCTCCGCTGTTCTCGGTGAATCATCTGATTCAAACAAAGAGAACATTGCCCGTAAGGAGGCAACGCTGCGCTCGAAATATTCGCGCTGTTTTGTGATTTCGTAATAGTGCATTAGTGTTATTGCGAAGTACCCCTGACGAGAGTCACTCCATTCACCATCAGTATTCTGCACACCAAAGCCGCCGAACAACTCACGCGAGAGCCATTGCGGGCTCCACACTTGTTGATAGAGGCAAAGATAATCCAGTATCGCGGTACCGGTTTGTTTGTAGCGCGACTCATTCGTCAGACGAAAGAGTGTGTAGCATGCTTCCGCCGCCATGAACATCGACAGCGTATTTTGAGGATGCTGCTGCGTGTATTAATCAAAAAAACCGACGGGTTTCCGGGAACAAGAGAAAAACGTTTCAAAGTCAAACCACTTGTTCTCGGGCAGGATGGATCTGACGATGTAGTCCATGGCTTTCTCTGCCGCGAGGAGGTAGCGCTGCTTCTCCGTTCGAGAATATAACTCAGCGAGGAAAAGCGCTGCGCCGGCAGTTTCCGCATTCTCTTCAAGGAATGTCTCTGCTGGCACAAGCGCTATCGGATCAAACCAGGAGGGAATGACACCGCTCGGCTCCTGG
>DASWHW010000015.1:0-19273 GCA_036397975.1 Bacteroidota bacterium | reverse complement strand
CTATTTCCGCGCTGATGGTTTCACGAAATCAGGGAAAATGGTCTATCTACGCTAGACAATTAGGAGGATTAAGAGGGAATGTTTGCTTTATCAAACACCCAGACACGAGGCTCTCCTCACTCGATGATAGCTTCTGAATCTGAGCTACATAATCCCACCAAAGAACAAAAATTGAGGAGGTAGAAAAATGATTCGCCTTGGCTTTGTTGTTCTTATAATATCCTGTTTCTTTACTTCTTTGTGCTTTTCTCAAATCGTGGTTCCCGAATGGGAACTACATGTCACACACGGCATTTCAACCACGATAGAAAGCTCGTTTGGCTGACCGTTCTCTCAATAGGATCGCGAGAGATCTTTGTTACCACAGACGGAGCAATAACATGGCAGATGGCGTCGATTAGCAGCCCACCGGTCAGCTCCCTTTCGGCAATTTCAATGACCACCGTCTGTGGTTCGATGGCAGATTGGTCCTTGAGAGGTTGTGTCACTTCCGGTCAAAAGCCCGACAGTGTAGCCAACCCTTTCGTTCGCAAACCCAATCGCCGCAAGCCCAGCATAGTAGTTCGCTATTTGCTGGTCCGTCCAGGTGAGGCCCGCATCAGTTGTTCGCGCGATGATTCCGCCTTGCCCGCACGCAACACCCGTGCTTTCATCGGCAAACGCCACGCCGAGGAACCCAAGGGAATTGCTGTGAACCTGGTTCCAGCTTTTCCCACTGTCATTCGTGCGATAAATCGACAAACCACTCAACACCACGCCCGTATCTATATCAATAAACCAAATGTCCCGAATGTATAACGCACCTGCAATTCTCGACCATTCCTGCCATGTGTGCCCGCCATCTATTGAGCGAATAACGATCCCCGAGTCACCCACCGCGGTCCCAACATTCGCATCAAGAAAGGATACGGCGTTCAGTCTTGTCGACACTCCACCGGCATAGTGTTGCACTGCCCAATGAATCCCGCCATCAGTTGTCTTTATCACTGTTCCTGCGTTGCCAACCGCAACGGCAGCATTCTTATCAAACGCATGAACGTCATTCAGTGCATTTCCTTGCGGCAACGGGTTTTGCCAGAACCAAGAAGATGAATCTTGGCCTTTTGCCTGACAGTTCAGTATGGAAGTGAGAACTGCAATTAAGAATCGAGCCATGACATTCAGAGTAGGAAACATTGGAAAGAAATGTCTGTTCACCTTAGAACTGATAGCGGTTCAGATTGTCCTTTGATTTCTCTTATCGGTGTGATAGTTGTGGTCAACTCTCCTGTGTTCCTGTCAATGAAAAAATCCATCCTTGTGAGCGTGATTTGGGCAACTTGAATTCGCTTCTTTCCAACGCGCCTGTTAAGCGCCTCACTAGCTTGGTACACACCTTTTATAACGTACAGTGTATGGCTAAACCCACTTTCAAGTTCCTCTGTGTTGGAAGAAAGAACCTTAAGCTGTGCGCCCTGTCGAAAGCGCACAAACCAAAGGTATTCTATCAACTCCTTCACATTTCTCGACGTTAATGGCCGGACGTTAAATCTCACTCGATACCCATCCCTTTTTAGAGAGAGAATATCTAAATAGGAACATTTGTGAAATCGATAAAAATCTGTGGTTTTCTCTTCAGGATTCCGGTCTTTGACGAACTGAAAGTATCGTTCTGTCTCTCGAACAAAAAAGAATTTGACCCGCGGTGCCTTTTGGTTAGGAAAAAGGTTCGCAGTTGCTTCTTCCAATGTTTGAGCGCATCCTGGCAGGAGGGTCAATGATTCCCAGTCCGAAAGGTCTTCGTGGTAGAAATTCGGAGGGTATTTGTATTCTGAAAACATCGCCAGGACCAACTCCCCGTCTGTGAACGAGGTTTTGCCGGATGCGAGGTTTGGTGATGCAATGAGCGTCGACTCGAACGAGTCACGGTCTATCTGAGCGAAGACGAGGACCACCAATACCCAACGACCCAGATGGAATGTGCCTTGTCCAAGGTTAACGCTTGCCATACATCTCTCTTTCGCGTTCGAAGATAAGACAAGTGTCCTTTTCACCGATGATCGCATGGGGAAATCTGTTCTTAAAATCTAATAATTCAGCCATCAAAAGTCTAACGTTTGTCCGTTTTGATAGTGGGTCAGTACTGGACCCCACTACCTCCGTTTTCGTCTAGAAACGACTGGTAGACGAATCTCTCTGTCCCTTGCTTTTGGCGAACCACATCGTTAGTTTCCTACTGGGCAGGGGCAAACAGAAACTTACATCCCCCACGCTACATGTCAGAGACCCTCCCCCCATTGATCGATGGTCTTTCTTTCCAGCAGGGCCCCAATCATTAACATCTCTCATTTTGCTGCGCCGGAGGATCCGTCACTCAAGTGTAAATCAAACCAACAAATGTTCAACAAATCGAAATATCCACAACACGAGGGAGGTAGCCATGAGAAAGGGGATTGTCAGGAATCCTGGTTCGGCAAATCTTGGAGTGTGGACATACGGGGATGCCCACACTCCATTGTTTTCAATTGACCTTCTCTACGATCCGTCGGCATATCTCCTGAACGACCTCATCCGGCACCCCATCTCGATGCTGCGACTGCAAACGCATGTCGCAGATTTCATTCACATAATCAACGGCAACAAACTTCCCCTCTGTTGTCCTGACGATTTCGGTTGAGAAGAAGTCCATACCGCATACTTCCCAGATCTTTTTCGTGGTGGAATATAACGGCGATAGGTTGTACACGTCCCGCTCATCATGAGATAGAGTACGGTAAATATGAGTTTCATCGTCCCACCAACAGGGGATGATCGTGCCAAAGACTGAAAATACGCGGAACCAACCTTTGGTCCCACCCAGATAGTCGGGGGAGATTCTTTCCTGCAGAAGGTACTTGTCGTTTCGATGATGCTGGCGTGTCTCGATCACGTCTTTCAACGTTTCGGCACCGAGGATAACGCCCGTCCCAGCGCCGGTCGTGTTTGCAGGCTTGATGATAAACGGTCGTCCCAGTCGGGCAAGGTCGCTTAAGGAGAGCTCCAGTTCCTTCCGTTTGTTATAGGGGGAAATGATAATCGTGAACGGAACGTCGATCCCTTTCGAGAGGAACTCCAGATGCATTGTCGCCTTGTCTATTGCTGCGTTGAGCTTTTCCGGAGGGTTGATCGTTATCGTATTTGATCTAAGGAGCCAACGAACGATCGGCAGGAATTTCGGATCCGCGTCCGATGCACGATCGAGAAACGACCCAAATTGAATTTCACCGCTTTTTAGCCTGGCGAGAGTTTCAGCGATGTTGTGGTGGGAGAGGGAGTAGAAGGATTTACCCTGGTTGTGCGTTTCCCGTTCCAGGCATTGGATAAAATCGCGGTCAAGCTCCCAGTCCCACGCAACCGCGAGGTGAAACAGCTCGGTGCCATTCTTCATTACCGCTGTCCCAGTTCCTGCCCTTCGCGAAAGAGCTTTTCGTACTCGGATTTGTATTGCTGGAGTGCTTTCAAGAGAGCTTCTGCAATGCGCTGCTGTCCTGCACTACCTTTGAGCATTCGCTCGTCAGCTCTATTAGAAAGATATGCACTCTCGACAAGCACGTTGGGCATGGATGCACCGACCAGGACCTGCAAGCCTGCCTGGTGGACGCCTCCATTATCTAACTCCGCGTGGTTGGCAAGTTCTTTTTGAATGATGTTGGCGAGGATTTCGCTGGACCGCGCGTACGCGCTCTGTGCCATGGTAACGAGGATGAAGTTTTCCTCCGTGAGTTCCTGATACCGCTGTTCATAGCCTTCTTCGAGCTCTATCACTGAATTTTCCCGCTCTGCGATATCAATTGCCTCTTGCGTTCGCCCGGGTCGAAGCAAGTAGACCTGAAACCCGCGCACCGGACTCGGGCGTTTCTTGAGAGAGTTCGCATGGATGCTGATGAAGACCTTCCCATCTGCTTCATTGGCAATTTGGCCACGACGATATAAAGGGACAAATGAGTCGTTCGCTCGCGTGTAGACGACTTTAACCCCTTTCATCTGCTTCTGGATGAGCTTGCCCAATTTCAACGAAATGCCGAGCGTGATATCTTTTTCCTTTGTCCCCGAGATTCCAAATGCTCCCGGATCTTTTCCACCGTGGCCCGGATCGATAACAACGACATCAAGTTCCCATCGCTTGCGCTGGCGTTGCAGTCCCTCTTGCACCTCTTGTCGTTTTGTCTCCAACAACAACTGCTCTTCACTCCCCGGTGTCCTGATCGAAACATAAATGTCGTTGGAGGACTCATCCTTCATCAATTCCGTCGCGGCGATCCTTCCTTTAAGCTTGAATGTCAATTGGAGTGAAGTGGGTGACTGGATTGCAACAATCTTGCTCACGAGTCCTATCGGTTTGGTCTTGTTGATTGCTTCGATATCAGCCTTCGCATCGGCGATTGTGATGTACAGCCAGCCGTCATTCTTCATCCAGCTTTCGAATTCACCGAGAGGGGATGCCGCTGGAATGCGGATCATCATGCCGTTCGATTTCTCTTCCATGACCAGAAACGAGATATCATACTTCGGCGTGGTCGGGACAGAAGAAAAACGCACAACACCTGCGTCAAGGTCAAGCGACGCCTGAACATCAAAGACGGAAGAGAGGAGGGGCAGGAATGCTCCGAGCGGAACGAAATAAGTGCCCGCTGCAAACCGCGTGCTCTGCGGAATCTGGTACACCGACTGCTGGTCGTTGCGTTTGTCTGTGACGACGACAAAGGGGTTTCCTCCTGCAGCCTTGATCGTGTAGGAGGGATGCTTAAGCTCGAATTTTTGCGTTGTCGGATTGCTGTACGTATTCGATTCGAAGAGCGTTGCCAGGTCTGCCAGCGAACCGTAGACGAGTCCCTGGTAGCGGAAGATCCCAATCGTTCCCGACGCCGAGGGCTTGTCGACAAATTCTACACGAAAAACATTTCCCTGCTGTGGTGTTAGCGGTGGTGAGAGAACAACCGAAGAGAGAAGCGCGACGAATCCAAGAAGGAAGAGAACGTGAGTTCGGTGATAGCTTCGTCGCTGATGTATCATCTACCGATAGTTAGTGAATTGCGTGGCAAACTTCAAGTCCGCCTCACGCACCATCTTCATGACAGCCTGAAGATCGTCCTTGTTCTTGCCGCTGACGCGCACCTGGTCATCCATGATCTGGGCCTGGACCTTGAGCTTGGTGTCTTTGATCATTTTGACCACGAGTTTCGCATCTTCCTTGCCGATGCCGACGCGCAGCGTAATGATCTGCCTGACGGTTCCTCCCGCCGCAGACTCGACGGTCCCGTAATCCAGCGCCTTCACGGGAACGCCTCGCTTGATAAGTTTATTCTGGAGGATATCGATCACGCTCTTCAGTTTGAAGTCATCGTCCGAAAGTACAGTAAGGGCTTTGTCCTTTGCGTTCAGTTCGATCGAGCTTTTGGAGCCTTTGAAATCGTAGCGTTGGCCTATCTCCTTGGAGGCCTGATTGATAGCATTGTCCACTTCCTGCAAGTTGACTTCCGAAACGATGTCGAATGAATTGGTGTCTGCCATAGTTTAATCGGTCCTATTTGAATTGGAGATGAAAGAAAGCGTGCCAGAAGATTTTGACCAGCTCCCACCGGGGATGTTTTGTCCGCAGCACGTACTGTTGACGCACTTCTCGTTGTGCGGTGGTGTCCCGCGTGATAATCTCAACGGTCAGAGGGTGCATCTCTATCTCCAGATTTGAGTGACTTTTTTCGTGATCTTCACGTTGCGCAATGCAAGTTCTTTAATCAACTCTTCACCGGGAACGCACACTTCGGGCGGCATTACGCCACGGGCGCCGATCGTTCCCCTGGCAAGCATCTGCGCAATAATGGATGTCGGGAAGGCCGTCGTTCTCATCATGGCGGTGATCTGTCGTTCATCATCATAATAATCGACAAATTCATACACAAGTGCTTTCTCCGTTCCTGCGAGTTTGCCGGTGATCGTCGCCCGTCCAAGAACAACATCCTTGTCGCCGGAATCCAGCTTTTTGCGAAGGAGGTCGGTGAAGAACTCCCGATTGGTTTTAACACTTCCCCCCACCATCATTGGTTCCGAGGTGGCAAAGCCAAGGTCAAGAAGAGTCTTCATCTTCTCGCAGTGGCCCTTATAGCGAATGGTTTTGTAATCGAGGTTTTGCACTTTTCCCTCGAGCATGTGCGTCAGTGTTGAAAGACCACCGGAAGTATTGAATGCTTCGAGTGTACCGAAAGGTCCGGGGAACTGAATATCCTCGAGTCCGGAAAGCGGATCTATATGAAGAAGCTTTCCATTTCGAATGATCTCCGCATGCTCTACGTACTCGTTGATCAATCCCTCAACAGAGAAGGCAATCTGGTAATACAGCGGTGGTCGAGGGATTTGTGGCAACCCACCAACACGGAGATGGATCGATTCGAGCGCGTCGAATTCCTTTGTCGCGTGGATCGCAAGAATGTTGATCAACCCGGGAGCGAGTCCGGTGTTGGGGATGATGGTGACTCCCTTTGCGACTGCGTCGTCGTTGAGCGAAAGTTGTTTTTGGACAACCTCGTCGTTTCCTCCCAGGTCGCACATGTGGACGCCGGCCTGGAGAGCAGCTTTGGTTACCTGGTAGTTGACCGAATAGGACACGGCGCTAATGACAACGTTGCCTCCTGAGAAAACGCGCACAAGCTCTTTATAATCGTTTACATCGAGGCGAAGGGGAGTAACGTTCGCCCCGATGTTCTTTGCAGTGTTCTTTGCGTTGGCGAGATTGATATCGCAGAGGACGATTTCATCGTTCGGGTTGTGCGTTGCAAGATCGTACGCGATCGCACTTCCCATCATCCCGCTGCCAAGTACTATGTATTTCATGAATGCTCGTTGGTGAATGAATTGTTATTTCAGAATGTGTCCGGTTTCGCGTGCCCAAAAGAGGAGGTCAAGCTCATCCATCGATATACCAATCGAATTGCCGAACCGGCGGAAACGTAATTCGATATCCCGGTAACGCTTTGGCGTGAGTGTCTCCGGGATGCTTTTGATGACGCGATGCAGTTTCAGGTTCTTCAAGATATGCCGATCAAGTATCGCCATATCGCGGCGGCCAATATTCCGGAGAAAGTGTGAGGCTTCCTTCCAACCAAACCCCTTCACATTGTCAATAAGCCATGATCGCTGTTCTTCGTTCGTGTAACCGTTTGCCAACACTGCCTCAATATCTGAAAACCTTGTCTTCGCTTCCGTCAGATGCTTTGCCTTTGTGTTATGGAAGCGAATGTAGTGCGACTTGTTGCGCAGAATGGAAGCAGGTGAAAAGTCTTTCCGATGGAATTCCTCCTGGCGAAGTCTTTCCACCGTTTTCGCAGCGTTCACCGCGCTTGACTGGGGAGTGAGAAGGCAGTACACGAGTTCGTAGAAGTAATCTTTTCTGGGAACGGACGCAAACTCTTGCAGACGCTTCTGAATGGCCCGGTCGTACTTCGAATACTCACTCTTAATTATTTCTAGTTCCGCGTACATCGTTCTATGCCAGCGAAATCCGCTCTCCGTTCTTTCCATTTGATTTGACAAGTCCGTCTTTCTCCAGACCGGCCAAAATACCTTTCAGCCATTTTTCATTGCGAGAAGTGTATCCGGTGAGAACTCGCTTTCCAAGAGTCTCGCTGGGAATTGCCCTTCTCCCGTTCAACCGCCGAAGCTCTTCAACGATCTTGCCACGGTGAATCCGGTTCGGGATTCCCTTGTATGATGGTTCAGAACGAGATAGATGAACACGGATTGAACGCATGTGTTTCCGCGAAAAGCAAAACGCACCGACAGGACAGGAATCACATTTTGGCGCCGATTTGGTACAAATCGTTGCTCCAAGATCCATCAACGCCTGGTTCCAGGTGTACGCATTTCCCTGGGGTACTAAGTCCTCGGCAATGTTCCATGTCGTCTCTTCCGGGATTAAGTCTGCGGTAGTCTTCATTGAAAAGAGGATGCGGGAAAAGACTCTGCGGACATTGATATCCACCACCGCCGCGTTCTTTCTCCATCCCGAAGAGAGAAGAGCATTTGCGGTATATTTCCCAACTCCCGGAAGTTGAATAAGTTCTTTATATGATGACGGGAGTTTTCCGTGGTGCTTTTCCACGACCTGCCGGGCGAGAAGATGGAGTCGGACTGCTCTACTATTGTAGCCCATTCCGCGCCAGGCAAGGATGACATCTCTTCGCCGTCCGCGAGCCAGGGCCGAGAAGTCGGGAAATTTCTTGAGAAATTGAGGATACTTTTGGAGTACCCGATGCACCTGGGTCTGTTGCAGCAAAATTTCTGAGATAAGAATCCGATAAGGGTTTCTGGTTTTCCTCCACGGGAGTTCACGACCCCATGTTTGATACCATTGCAGGATAGCTTTGCGGATCCTATGCCGCCTCTTCAGACTCGTTCGAACGGGGGTTGGCTTCATGATCTATCAAAAATTCAATTGCACGACGGTTTCCTTCGAGAATGTCCATGTTTAACATTGCAGAGGGGATGATCCATTGGACGTTTTCAAACGCGTTGTTGACTGGCGTGCCGGTGAACGTTTCAACAAGAAAATACCGGACGTGGAATTCCCCGGTGGAGTTCTCAGGGGATGTGCTTTCTCCGTAGACCCATTCCTGACGGTGAAACTCTCTCTTGAGGGTCGCTTCGATGGACAACTCTTCACGCAATTCGCGAACGAGCGCCTCCTCAAATGTCTCGCCCTGCTCCACTTTCCCACCGGGAAACTCCCACTTGAGAGGGTACCGCGCGTTTGCGAGCCGCTGGCATGCGAGAACGAGTCCGTTTCGGATAATAATGCCGACTGATACGTTTTTCATGGCACCTAAGGTACGTAAATGGACTGAAAAAGAAAAAGAGATAGGATGTATTCTGCTTTAGGCGGCGTGGAGAGTTTGTCGAAACAAAATCTGCGGTGAGTTTAGGAGACCCGTTCGTAATCCACGAACTGAAAACCTTCACGTCGTTCGCGTTTCACTTCTTTGAAGGAGGACTTGAGGAGATCTTTGTACGGAGGAAAGAGAGTGTCGCCGTCGATTTCTTCGTCGATGAGGGTAAGATGCATAGCGTCCGCTCTGTCCAGCAGCTGCCGATAAATTTGACCACCACCGATGACGAACACCTTCTTATCGTTCCGGCAGGCGGCCAGCGCATCTTCAATTGTCTTAAACGTTTCTACTCCCTCAATCGGCTTTGAGGAAAGTACAATGTGGCGTCGATCGGGCAGCAAGCGTCCAAGTGAATCGAATGTTTTCCTCCCCATCAGAATGGTATGTCCCGTGGTCAACTCTTTGAAGCGCTTCAGATCATCGGAGACATGCCAGGGGAGTCGGCCCCCTTTTCCGATGACAAGATTCTCTGCCACGGCGGCAACGATGATAAGTTTCATACTGCTACTTCGAATTTAATTGGCTCTTCATACTCATAACCGATGAGCGAAAAATCCCCAAACTGAAGTTGGTCGATCGGTTTGCGCGCGATCTCGAGCGCTGGACGTGGTTTCGGCGTTCGCTTCAGTTGTTCCTTCAGTCCATCGATATGATTCACATAGATGTGGGCATCCACAATTGCGTGGCTGAACACGCCAACCTCAAGGTTTGCTTCCTGCGCAAGGATTTGTGTGAGGAGCGAGTAGCAGGCAAGATTGAACGGAATGCCGAGTGCGATATCGCCGGAACGTTGCGTGAGATGACAGTTCAAGCGACCCTCCAACACGTTAAACGCAAAGGTGTAATGGCAGGGAGGAAGCTTGCTGCTCAGAGCGTTGCCAGGCTCCCAGGCGGAGACTACCATGCGACGCGAGTTGGGATCGGTCTTCAGCATTTCAATGATGCGGCCCAGCTGATCGACTTCCACTACCTCGTATTTCCCGGTGGCGGGATTGATCTGAGCGCTCGGGAATCTCCGCCAGTATCTTCCATATGCGGTATCCAAATTCCCATTTTCATCGGCCCATGCATCCCAAATCTTTGTGTGTTTCCGCAGGTTGCGGATATGGTCATCGCCGGAGAGGTACCAGAGCACTTCGTACAACATTGACTTGAAGTTGACCTTTTTGGTCGTGAGCAGCGGATATCCTTTTTGCAAATCAACGGAATAATGCTCGGCAAACGTGGTAATCGTGTCGACGCCGGTACGGTTCGTTTTGTAAACACCCTTTGTCAGGACACGGTCAACGAGGTCGAGATATTCTCGCATGGGTCTCCTTGTTCAACTGGAAGTGAATTTATCTAGCTTCGAGGTGGTGACAAAATACGGAGCGATGGAACGAATTGCAATCAGAGCGAAAAGGATAATTGAATTTTTCCCAGCTGCTATGGAGGAGCATTTTTACCGTTTGATATTTGAACACAGAATGGGTACCATGCTGTAGTTGATGAGTAGTTAGTGGGAAAGAAATGAATTTCTTGTTCATCTGGATATCGCACAGCAGGCTTTGCTTGTTGTGCTTTTTTTTACCATTTCAGGAGGAGATATGAATCGGGTTTCACAGGTTCTGTTGTATGACTGTATGGTCGGGGGGATTGCAGTTGCGTTAAATAGCTGCAAAAAAGATGAGACGAGCAGCGGCCCACCCGCACGTTCATAAATACCATCCGCGATGGAGTCTCTGACCCGGCAGATTCAACTTTTCGGCCATCTGCTCTTCCAGCGAAGCCTACAAGAAAATAAACTGTCCAACACTGGATACAGCAAAGGAAAAGCCCCGAGGAAATCCTCAGGGCTTTTGATCCCAGCCTCGCTGTGACCTCAAAGCCTTCCGTCATGCTATTTACGACGCCTTCTTTTGTGTTAGTTCGAGATTAATGGTGATGCTGACATCTTTGCCAACAGTTGCTCCCCCCGCTTCCGTCAGGGTATTCCACTTCAAGCCATAATCGAACCGGTTAATCGTTGAAGTTGCTTTGAAACCCGATTTTGTGTTGCCCCACGGATCCTTGATTGTTCCGCCGTACGTGGCGTTGAACGCAACGCGCTTCGTGACATCGCGTATTGTCAGATCTCCTTCGAGAATATAGTTCTGTTCACCAACTTTTTTCCACGATGTACTCTTGAAAGTCATCTTCGGAAATTTCTCCGCGTTGAAGAAATCATCGGACTTTAGATGCTTGTCGCGCATTTCATTTTCTGTGTTGATGCTGTTAACGTCTACCTCGAACTCGACGGTTGCGTTTGAAAAATCTGAGGTCGTCGATTGAACCAAGCCGGAATAGAGCTTGAAGTTTCCCTCCACCTCTGAAATGACAAGATGGGAAACGGCAAACTTCACGGTCGAGTGGACGTTGTCAACCGTCCATGTAGATTGAGCTAACCCGCTTGCTGCTAGCGCAAATCCTGCGGCAATGGCAATGAGAGTTCGTTTCATATTATGTTGCTCCTTATTGTGAGATGTGTGGATTGTGATTTGTTTTCGATGTCAACGAGTTGCATCAAGGATGTCACTGCTGCTGCTCCAAAGTGTAATCGTTGGAGAATCATGCCGCTTCGTGTAACACTTTCCAGCCAGCCAGCCCGTTGTAATTGCTTTTCATTGCCAATCCAATGAGCAGCACCATCATGTTTTCCAGCGTGCGACTCACCGGGAGTTTTCCTGCAACCACAGGATTGAACCCCGCATCCATGACGAGTTGAGAGACCGTGGCAACTGCCTCGTCATCATCACCGGCCACAAAACAATCGACCGTCTTGCCGCCGATATTGGGCGTATTGAAATCTGCACCGAACACTGTGCTGAATGACTTGACAATTTTTGAATGGGGAAGAAGTTTCGCGAACTCTTCGGCTCCGCTCGTCGTCGGGTCGGTGACAAGACCATCGTAAGTAGCGTTGAGTGGGTTGACGATGCTGAGAACTATTTTGCCTGTAACAACGTCTCTAATTCTTTCTGCAACGTCCGGCTGCGCGCTATACGGAACCGCGGGAATGATAACGTCTGCTTCCCAGCTCGCTTCGTGCGAGCAATCAAGAATTTCCACGTCTGCTTTGGGCGTATTGGCCTTGATGTTCGCAAGAAGTCCGGTGAGTTTCTCCTTTGTCGGACCTGCAAGCAAGACTCGATGCCCTGCTTTTGTAAGGTTGCGGGCAATACCCGAACCCATTGTTCCTGCTGCTCCGATGATTGCGATGGTTTGTTTCATTTTCATGTCCCTGTTTGGTGGTGATGTTTGCGTCAAAGTCTGGCATAAAGATAATACACGGACCGTGCGAGCGCATTCACGCAGGGTAAGAAATCAAGTTACCCTATGGTAAGTTTAATGGGGAACTGCCCATTACGGGCGAAGTGGAGTAATCCCGTCGACCCAGTTTCAGTCACTGAGGTTGTCTCTTCCCGAGTGCGAGCGGATGGACTCGCAACGGCGAAACGGAGCGTGAAGACTATTTTTTGTCGGCGAGTTCTTTGCGGATGCGGCTGAGTGATTGCGGTGTAATGCCGAGGTAGGAAGCGACTTGATGTTGCGGAACACGTTGGACGATTTTCGGATACATATCAAGCATGCAGAGATATTGCTCCTCGGCTGACATGCCAAGCGAAGCTGCGATTCTCCGTTCTTTCGAAATGAAGGCTCCTTCAAGAAGCAAGCGGAAGAACTTTTCAAATTGCGGGATTTGGCCCGTGAGTTCGTCCATCCGGCTTCGGTCGAAGAGCAGGAGTTCGGAGTTTTCAAGGGCGTCGATGTTGTATGTTGCCGGAGTGCCCGACAGTGTGCTATACATGTCGGATATCCACCAGTCTTCGATCGCAAACTGCACGACGTGTTCTTCGCCCTTGTTGTCTATGTAGTACTGGCGAAGGCAGCCCTTTTCGACGAACGCAATATATTTGCAGACTTCTCCACTATGGAGTAAGAACTGGCCCCGCCTGATTTTCTTCGGGACGAAGAACGTCCTGGCGAGGTCGAGCTCTTTTTCGGTAAGCCTTACTCGCTTGAGAATATGGACCTGGAGCAGGTCGAACATGAATCCAAAAGCAATTTATGATGGAGAAGAATTTCTCGAACTTTTCTTTCGGACTAAGCACTAGCCCGGTTGTGATTGTCCTCGTCCCCCCAACTGAATCACGCTTCCATTGACAAAGGCCGCCTCGTCCGTACAAAGAAATCGGACAACTTCTGCGGCATCCTGCGGAAGAGCGTGAGTTCTTTGGGTGTAGATTGGCGAGTGCTTGGCCGCATCGACCGCCTGCTTTATGGTGTGGCGTGGAGTATGGCTTGGTGCAACAACGTTAAAGGTAATGCGCCGCTCCATCTCGGCTGCGGCTAACGACCTAATCAAAGCAGTGCGCGCGTTCTTCCCGGCAAAATAATCGTGGGGGAGTCCGCTTGAATGCCCGGCGTCCGCATTTCCTATGGCAATTATTCTCCCGAAACGTTCCTTCCTCATGTGCGGAAGCACATGCCGGACGCAATTGAACAGGCCGTCAATTTCTGCCTGGACAACGCTCTGCCAGTGTGCCGACTCGATTTCCGTAATATCCTTCTCATCCCAGGCCCCTCCTGAGTTCACAATCATGAAGTCAATCCGCCCATATAGTCTCATAACACCATCGACCATTTCGCTCACCTCCTCATCCCGCCGGGTGTCCGCATTGAATGCGTAGCCTTTTCCGCCAAGGGATCGGATTTCAGTAATTACTTTTTCTGCTGCAGAAACATTGTTGGGATGACCTGTCCCGTAGTTTATAACGATCTTCGCCCCTTCACGAGCCATTGTGAATGCTATGCTCCTTCCTATCCCCTCGCCAGTCCCGCCTGTAACAATAGCTACTCTTTCCTTGAAAATACGCATGATTTCTCTGGAGAATTGATAAAGGAGAGCGCAGAAAAGGTCTCTGCTGGCGAGCAATGTATAGCTAAGAATGAGGAGAGTCAAGCAAAAGGGCCGAAAATGCAACAAAGGCAAAGGGAAAGCGTAGGTTAGAGAGTGCCGATCCATGCAGAGTGTTAACGAATAATTCTGAGAAGACTCTGATAACTCCAGATCTCGGCTCGTTTGCAACCTTTGAGGACTCGGAAGGAAACCAACTCCAGTCGACTCAATAACTTATATCATATCTGCTTTATGAAAAGATTTCTAACGCTTACTGTTTCAGCAATTGTCGTTCTGCCTTGCCTGATGTTTGCCGGTGAGAAGACGGTAGCATCGCTTAAAGACTTCCGAAAACAAGAATTGAAATACGCAGGCATTGAAGTCCAGCGTGGAATGAAAGTTCATCTTGTTGGAGTGGGTGGGGGCGGTGAGAAGCGATGGACGTACCACAGCAACCGGTTGTTCGCTTACGGATGGATTATCAATGCGGATACCCGTGAACAAATCTGGTCGATGACGACTGACAATACCAAAGCAGATGGTGATGATCGAGTACTGGATGAGAATCTGACGTTGCAACCCGGGAGCTATGAGATCTATTTTGCAGCAGCAACATTTTCGTATCACACGGCGCTTTCCCACTTTACCATGAATGCCGATCACCGGAACGATCCTCTGTTTGGCCCCAAGAAGGGAAAGGAAGATTTTTGGTCGTCACTGATGGGATGGTGGACGGAAGATATGGGAGATGAGTGGGAGAGAAGAGCGCAAAACTGGGGTATCGATCTTCTAGTTGACGGTGGCGACGTTTCCGCGGTCCGAACATTCACTCCCCCCAAGTCATTTCCTCACGTTCTTCTCCAGAAGATTGGTGTTGGGGAAAGCGAACTCGACCGGATTGGGTTTACTGTCGCGAAGCCCGTCAGCCTGGAAGTGTATGCACTTGGGGAGGCGCCGGATCGCAAGCGGATCGTCGATTACAGTCAGATCGTTAATACCCTGACACGCGAACGAGTTTGGGAGATGTCGTTTGACAACACCGAGAACGCGGGCGGTGGAAAAAAGAATATTCTGTTCCGAGGACCCGTTCAGCTTTCAGCGGGGAGCTATGTACTCTACTATCGAACGGATGACAGCCATTCCAGCGTTGATTGGAATGACGGTCCGCCGTCCGACCCCCTGAATTACGGTGTGACAATTATGGCGGACAAGAACGGCGACACAGGGAACTTCAAATTGGTACCTTACGACGAAAAGGAAAACCTTATCCTCAGTATCACAAAGGTTGGTGACAGTGAACAAAAGAACGAGGGATTTGCTCTGAAGCAGGATGCGAGGGTCCGGGTGTATGCTCTCGGTGAACGCGGCAACAGTAGACGACAGCTGGCAGACTATGGATACATCACCGAGGCCCGAACGAGAAAAAAGATCTGGCAAATGGACGCCGATCGTGTTCTCTATGCTGGAGGAGCTTCGAAAAATTGCTATGTTGACGATGTGATTTTCCTTTCGAAAGGGAGTTACATCGTCACGTATATCACAGACGATTCGCATTCGTACAACGATTGGAATGCAGATCCACCCTTCGATCCCGAATCGTATGGAATCTCCATCATGGGTGTCGGAGATTCCTTCAACAAGTCAATCGTGAGCCAATACGTCGAAGAACGGGACAAGACTATTATTGCGCAGATTGTTCGCGTGCGGGACAATAGCAACAAGCAGGAACGGTTCTCCCTTAGCCGCCCAACCCGCATGCGGGTTTATTCCCTGGGTGAAGGCTTCAAGCATGAGATGGCTGATTATGGTTGGATCGAAGATGCGTCCACAGGCTCGGTGAAGTGGGAAATGACCTACGCAATGACGACGTTTGCGGGAGGCAATCGGAAGAATCGCCTCGTGAATACGACAATCGTTCTTGATCGCGGCAATTATGTTCTTCACTACAAGACGGACGATTCACACTCATACATGGATTGGAATGTTGATCCCCCGGAGGATGCTGAGTATTGGGGCATCACGTTGTACAATGATGAGATTCCTGGTTCGCCTGCGCCTCCTCCTTCTCCGTGAGTGGAGGGTGTTTACTTCCGGCTTATTATCCCCAACAGTTTTCCGGTTTCCTTGTCTGTCAATGGGCGGCTCTTTCCGGGTGAAAGTCCTTCAAGCGAAAGTGAACCCAGCCTGATTCGCACCAGCCGCAACGTTGGATGGCCAACGGCCGCTGTCATTTTCCGTACCTGCCGGTTTCTTCCCTCCGTTAGAGTTATTTCAAGCCATGCTGTCGGAACAGTTTTTCGAAACCGAATGGGTACCGCCCGGTCCGGAAGATTCGGCTCATTCTCTAAAAGACGAACTTTGGCTGGCCGCGTCCGCTTTCCTTCTATAATGACTCCACTCCTGAGTTGCCGCAATGCCTCATTGGATGGGGCGCGCTCCACCTGCACCAAATATGTTCGCTCGTGTCCAAAGCCAGGGTCCGTGAGGTGGTGCTTTGAGCCATTGTCATCCGTCAATAGCAAAAGACCTTCACTGTCACGATCCAATCTTCCTACGGGGTAAATTTCCTTTGGAAACGGACCGAAATCCCCCAGCGTTTGTCTCCCCTCACCGTCCGTAAACTGTGATAGCACACCGTACGGTTTGAAGAAAATGATATAGTGGTAGCGGGATCGTTTCATTCTATAGTAATAGTAATGTACGGGATCCGTTGAGAGATGACAACAAGTTGCATCTCGACTGGAGATAATCTACTTTTTGTTACCCACCAATCCGAATTCTTCAAGGAGAGATGAAAATGACCACACGCCGTTCCTTTTTGAAACAAGCGGGCGCTGCGGCAGTCACCGCGGCGCTGCCGAAACAAGTATTTCCAAAGACGATCGCACCTGACGCGGTCCCCATCGCGGTGTCAAGCGCGAATGGCGTTGCTGCTGTGTCAAAAGCGATCGAGATGATCCATGACGGCAAGGATGCCCTGGATTCGGTGATTGCCGGTGTGAACACTGTCGAAGATGATCCCAATGATAATAGCGTCGGCTACGGAGGTCTCCCCAACGAAGACGGAGTCGTCGAACTCGACGCAGCCGTCATGCATGGACCAACCCATAGGGCAGGGGCGGTTGCCTCGCTTCGAAATATCAAGAACCCTTCCAAAGTGGCGCGTCTGGTAATGGAGCGAACCGATCATGTCTTGCTGGTGGGAGAGGGAGCGCTCCGCTTTGCAAAAGCACACGGCTTCAAGGAGGAAGACCTTCTCACCGACTCCTCGCGAGAGATATGGCTTCGGTGGAAGGAAAAAAGAACGGATGACGACTGGTTGCCCGAATATGATGTGAAGACCAAAGGCATTGGCGGAATGATGGAATCGCATCCGCGGCAGACAGGCACGATTCACTGCAGCGCTCTTGATCTCAAGGGGAACATGTCGTGCGTGACGACAACGAGTGGACTCTCCTTCAAAATCCCCGGACGCGTCGGCGACTCTCCCATCATCGGAGCGGGTCTCTATGTCGATAACGAAGTCGGATCGGTCGGATCGACTGGCCGGGGAGAAGCAAATCTGGTGAACTGCAGTTGTGTGATGGTTGTTGAATTCATGCGTCAGGGGAAGTCGCCGGAGCAGGCGTGCTTGGAGATTTGCAAAAGAATTGCCGATCACAACAAAATGGCTCGCCTACAGATGGATGATGGCCGGCCGAACTTCAACGTGAAGTTTTACGCACTCAACAAGAAAGGGGAATTCGGCGCAGCCTGCATCATCAACGATCTCAAAGAGGGTGAGCCGATGTACACCGCACACGATGGAACGACGACGAAACTGCGCCCGATGGCGTACCTGTACAAGAAGTAATGAAGTTGTGACGAGCCGATTCGGCAAAAGAAGTCTGTTCCTCAATGTTTTTATTGTGCTCGCATCATTGTTGCGAATAGATCCGTCTCTTTCCGGGGATAGTGATTTCATTACTCGCTCGGGCGATCATTTTATGCTCCATGGTCGCCCGTTTTCATTTATGGGTGCCAATGCCTATTATCTCCCTTCTTTGGCAACCCTGGCTGATACTCAATCAGTGAAGGATGTCCTGGCAGATGCATCTGCTCTTGGTATGAAGGTCATTCGTATGTGGGCGTTTCATGAAGGTGCTGACACACTCGATCCCACCGTGATTCAATTTTCTCCCGGCATGTTCAATGAGCGAGCCCTTCGTGGGCTTGATTATGTCCTTTGGCAGGCAGAGGTGCACTCAGTCCGCGTCATCCTTGCGCTCGTTGGGAATTGGGACGATTTTGGTGGAATGAACCAATATGTTCGCTGGCGAGTGCAGATGCCCTTCGTGGGAAACGGAGAACAAAAATTCACCAAGGACGATCTTGAAATCACGATCAGCGGAGAACACGGTCGATCGTATAGAAAAGCCATTTCGGAGGAACTGGGCCACGACGATTTTTACACAGACCCAACAATCCGCGATTGGTACAAACAATACCTCACAGTTCTAACCCAAAGGGTGAACGCGTATACGGGCACGATGTATAAAGACGATCCCACAATACTGGGATGGGAACTAGCGAATGAACCTCGTTCATCGGATCGTACAGGACTCATGGTTCGATCATGGCTTGCGGAAATGAGTTCATACTTGAAAACAATCGATCCTATCCATCTTGTTGGATCGGGAGAAGAGGGGTTTGATATTACATCGGTTCATTACTCGCTCAACAGCTATCACCAACAGCAGTGGATGTTCGATGGAACAGCGGGAGTGTCCTTTTCTGTGAACGCTGAGATCCCTTCACTTGATTTTGCCAGCATTCATTTGTACCCTGACTTCTGGAATTTGCCGAGTAATTCCGGAAACGCCTGGATTCAGGATCATACAAGAATCGCAACTACGCTGAACAAACCTCTGATCGTCGGAGAGTTCGGTGCGAGGCGTTTCAAAGAAACGACATATAGCAGTTGGTTGTCGACTGCTATCGCTGAGAATGCAGACGGGACGTTGGTCTGGCAAATGCTCGGCGACCGACGTTCAGACACCGACGGTTTTGGGATTCGCTGTCCCGAACAGACCGACGTTTGTGGAATTCTTCGACGAGCATCAGTGGACTTTGAAGCAGCGACAGATGGTACTTCTCCGCCGCCGGCAGGATTTACTCTGAGGCAGAATTATCCGAACCCATTCAACGGACAAACTGTCGTCGAATATACACTTCCAGTTCAGGCATACGTTACCATTGGCGTATGGAATGCAATTGGTCAACAAGTGATGGTCGTGTATGAAGGTTTCCAAAGGCCCGGTGTAAGGCGGGAATTGGTCAACGCCGATGGCCTTGCAAGCGGCGCCTACTTTGTCAGGGTTTCGGCTCAAGTGGTTTCCTCGAATGGCTTTGAGCGTTTTGTGGAGACGCGTTCACTTCTCCATCTGAAGTGAATTTTGTAACAGCACTTATCAAAAAA